>DFJV01000087.1 GCA_002373205.1 Treponema sp. UBA3662 | reverse complement strand
CCAACGCAAACAAAATGAATCAAAAGCCCCACAGCCAATGCCAAAAGCACAACCGCAACGGATGGAATCTTATAGAAGAATACAGCGCAAAACGAACAGGCGTAAATAAGAAGCCCCCACCAGTTCTTTACAGCTTTTTTTGCAAAGTTAAAGCCCGCATAAGAAAGAAGTGCCGTTACCGCAACGTTCACCCCCGCAAGAGCCTTCTGAACCCAGACAATCTTCTCAAAGCTGGAAATAAAAAGCGCAATTACAGTTATTATGATTATAGAAGGAGAAACAACACCTGCCGTAGCGACGATTCCTCCGGCAATACCGGCCTTTTTTGACCCAACGAATGTAGAAACGTTCACCGCTATAACCCCAGGCGTAACCTGAGAAACCGCATAGTAGTCAAGAAGGTCATCCCCAGAAACCCACTTTTTCTTTTGGGCAAGCTCCCGGTCAAGAACTGGAAGCATAGCATATCCCCCGCCAAAAGTTACGGCACCTATCTTAAAAAAAGTAATGTACAAATCCAGCAAATTTTTTAGCATACCGTATGATAGCGCATAGGAGATTTATTTTCAATTCTTGAATTCTGGAGCACGCTCTTCTTATCACTGTGCCCGGCACTCCGTGACCGGTCAAACTCCGCAGCATTTTATCCTGTTAAACAAGCAGCGCCATGGAGGGCGCGTTATTTGTCAGCAGAACAAACAGGCAAGTTTTCGCCAGAAAACTTGCGGGATAAAATGCTACGGAGGGCATTTTATCCCGCTTTCCAGGGTTCCGGCTCTCGCCTCCATTACTCCACTTCGTTCCGCAACGGCTACGCCGCCCTTCCAATCGGGGCTAAGCTTATGGTGAAAAACTTTCTTAAAAAAAATTAAAAAAAATCAACAAATTTGGCGTTTAGGTGTTGACAAGAACATAAGAAATCTGTATAAAATATTTCTTTTTTTTTCTAAAAAATATTACTTGACTAAAAAACACATTTTTGTATAATGAAAAATTATGAGTATTCAGTCTGAATCGGCTCTGGCGCAGGCATACGAACTTATAGAAAACGGAAATCCTGCACAGGCAAAAGTTTTACTAGAAGACGCTTTAACTGCCGACTTGGACAACGACAACCTTGTTTTTGCAATTCACTGCTGCTCATTCTGGGCAGAAACGTTTGCATCACTGGGCAGCTACCCACCCTACGAAGGCGGAGAACTGCTTGTAAACCAGTGGAAAAAATTCACGGGGCTTGTAAGCAGAGAAGAACAGACCCTGGAAAAAAGATCAATGGAAAAAGCCGCTCTTAAGAACACAGTATATGCTTTTAAGAGGGGAATCTACAGCTGTGCGCTCTCAAAATTCAGCGCCATAGCAGAAGAAAAGGATCCGGTTTTTAACTCGGACGTACTCAGAAAGGCGGGACTTTGCCACAAGAGACTTGGCTCCTACGAACTTGCGCTAAGCTGCCTCACAAAGGCAAACTCAATTTACCCGGCGCAGCCTGCCGTACTGGCGGAACTTGCAGACTGCTACGATCTTTGCGGAGAGACAAAGTTTGCAAAGCTAATGTTCCGCGAGGCTTTTTTTTTGGACGCACAAAAAATAGAGCTTTCAAACATGGACTCACCGCTCATCAACTCTCTTGCGGAAAAGGTCAGAGAGGAAGGATATTCCGGTGCGGAACTTCTGGAATGGATTCCTGTTTACGGAACCCTTCTTGACGTATTCAACATAAAGCGTCCCCTCAGGGCACAGGAAGTCGGCAGGCTAAAGCAGGACATCTATGCCAGGGAGAACGAACTAAAGAACCCCGCCAACAACGAGGCTCTCATAAAGCCAAGGCTCATCAGCATGTATCTAAGGCTGATTGACTATTACATGATCGAAAAGGAAAGCGTAAAAAGAATCAAGGAAATTACGCTCAAAATAAAACTTCTTGATTCAAAGTTATATAAGAAATTTGTTGAGTAGACATTTGCTGACTGCGGTGCTGAATTCAACTTAATTTATATTTTTAGGAGAAACTTATGTCTGAAGAGCTTGAAAATTCCGTAAGGGAAACACTAAAGAGCACAACTTGGACCCGCGCTGGAATCCGTGACTTTACAAAGAGCAACCTCGTTGATCTGTCACAGATGCTTGAAAGGGTTTTTGAGGAAAACTGCAACAAACAAATCAAGGATATTTGCGACGAGCAGCTTTCAAAGACAAACGACAGCATCGTTGCGCTCTACCTTTCGGGTATGATAGCACTGCGCGACCGCTCTCTGGACAACTCAAACCTCATCACGCTTGTGGATATTCTCGAAAAGAACCACAAGGAGGCTCTTATAGAATACCTCTGCGACTCAATCCTAAAGGAAGACCCGCAGAACAAATTCGCACTCCGCAAGCTTGCAGAATTCTACAAGGAAGCAAATAACGACAAGGTATGGGACCTTTACGAGCAGATTGTAAAGATTGACCTTGAAGAAGCAGAAATTGCAAAAATCCTTGCAGAACGCTACGAAGGCCAGAACAATCAGGAGCTTGCCATAAGCTACTACAAGAAGGCCCTCCTCCGCTTTGTTGGCAACCACAACATCAGCAGCGTAAAGGAAATCTGGACAAAACTCGTTTCCCTAATTCCAGAAGAAATCGACTTCTTCCTCCTTATCCAGCGCAAAATCGCAAAGTCAATAAGCGAAACAAAGTCAGCAACCCTCATGCAGGAACTCTACCAGTACTACAAGGACACCGCAAAGTGGAACACCGCAATCGACATCCTTAAGCTCATGCTTTCTATAGACAACAAGGACTCCTGGGCACGCAAGGAAATCATCGAATGTTTCCGCAGCAAGTACTCCGACCACAGCCACCTCGACGACTACATCCGCTCTTCAAACCTTGACTCTTCATTCCGCAACGTATTCGAGGCAATCAGCGACTTTGAAAAGCACATCTCCTTTGACGCAAAGAACTACGTATTCCACCGCACATGGGGAGTCGGCATCATCACAAAGGTACAGGGCGACCAACTCACAATCAACTTTGGCAAAAAGAACGGCGTCCACCCAATGTCCCTCAAGATGGCGGTAAGCGCACTCCAACCCCTTGCAAAGGACCACATCTGGGTTCTTAAGGCTACAAAAAAGAAGGAAGAGCTTGCCAAGATGGTAAAGGGCAACGTAGAAGAAACCCTCGTCACAATCATCAAGAGCTTTGACAACAAGTGCGACGACAAAAAAATCAAGGCAGAACTTGTTCCTGCAATCCTCACACCTGGCGAATGGACAAGCTGGCACGCAAAGGCACAGAAGGTCTTTGCAGAAAACAAAATCTTCGGTGTAAGCCCTGAAGACATAAACATCCACACTGTACGCGACCACGAAATTTCTGCAGAGGAACGCTACAGCAACGAATTCAAGGCAGAGAAAGACTTCTTCAAGCGCATAGAGATTATCACCCGCTACGTAGACGATGACGAAACGGACAAGACGGACGAACTCTTTGCAGACATGTACAACTACTTTGCAGGCTACCTAAAGTCCTTCCAGAACCTGGACGAACAGGTGGTTGCCTCTTACCTTATCGTACAGAACATCACAAAGAAGCTCCCAAGCTTTACCTTCCCCGCAACCTTCACATTCGAACAGCTCTACGGCGACATAGACAACAAGCGCGAGCTCTTCACAAAGCTCAAGGACTCAAAGAACACATCCCTAAAGGCAGACTTCATTGCAAACGTAAGGCAGCTTCCAGACTGGGACGATCAGTTCATCCACCTCTTCCCAACAGTGCTGGACAAGGGGCTTCTTAACCAGCTCATCTCCAACGGAAAGCAGGACAAGGTTCAAAAGCTTGTACAGGACTGCTTCGAAGACTACCGCAACAACCGCGACGCAACAGTATTCCTCTTTAAGGAATGCCGCAAGGAAGACTGGTTCAAATCAGCAGCCGTAAGCGAAGAAAAGCAGCTCATAACCCTTATAAACATAATCTCCCTCTGCTACCGCGAAGTGGACAACCACGTAAACACAACAGAGAACAAGAAGACAATAAAGAACGCAAAGACACTCCTCTTTGCAGAAAAGGATTCAAACGCACCAGACGGAAAGCGCAACAACCTTCTTGAATTCATGCTGGCAGGAGGCACGGATACAATCACCCGCCTCTACACCATGGTAAACGACGTAAGCAAGCTGGATTCAGACGGAACAAACTACAAGTCACTGCTCCGCAACGGAATCCTGGAAAAGTTCCCTGACTACAAGTTCCAGGAAACAGAAAGCAAGCAGGAGACACAGAAAGGCCTTCTCGTTACCGCAAAGATGCTTGAAATCAAGCGCGACGAAGCAGAGCACATCGAAAAGGTACTCCTTCCTCAGATTACGCAGGAAGTCAGTGAAGCCCGCGCCAAGGGAGACCTTAAGGAAAACGCTGAATATTCATCTGCCAAGGAAGCACAGCACATTGCAAACGTCAAGCTTGCAAACCTCAAGGATGAACTTGCACGCGCAGTAATCTTTGACCCGACAACCGTAACAACTTCAACGGTTTCCTTTGGAACAAAAGTCACCCTGCAGAACAACAAGGAAAACAAGGAAGAAGTTCTCACAATCTTTGGACCGTGGGAATCAGATCCGGAAAATGGAGTCATCTCCTACCTTTCACCGCTGGGAATCAACCTTCGCGATGCCCGTGCCGGAGAAAACCTTAAGTTCAACATCAACGGCAAGGACTTTGACTACACAGTAAAGAACATAGCCCCGGCCCAGTTCTAAGGAAAACAAATTGCCTATAACCGCCGCAAGCTTTAAAAAACTGTCTACGCATATAGGAACCTTCCCCGCCTACACCAACATCGGTGTAATCGAGAACGGCAAGGACCTGTATGTGATAGACTCTGGCGTAAATTCTACTGACGGGGAGGACATAGTAAAAGCCCTTAAAGAGCTCTACCCCTCCTCTTCAGTAAAGGCAATCCTAAACACCCACTCCCATTCCGACCACTGTGGCGGCAACGCAAAGATTCAGGAGCTTACAAAAGCAAAAATCTATGCCCCCTTCAACGAAAGCCGCCTGATGGAATTTCCGGAAGCAATGATAGCAATGTACTGGGGAGCCCGCCCCTTTGAGGAACTCAGAAAAATCCACTACATGCAGCTGGAGCCAACCTTCCCGGACACGCTAATCCACGCAAACGATGAATTCAACTTTGGCAGCGCAAGCGTAAAATGCATTCCCCTGCCAGGCCATTATTTTGACCAGACAGGATTCCTTGTTACGGACGCATCCGACGGAAAAAAATCCTTCTTCCTGGGAGACGGTCTTTTTGGCATGAGCATGATAAAAAAATACTGGATTCCCTTCATGGTAGACCCAAATGAATTCAGAAAATCCGTCATGCTGATTGACGAAACACAAGCAGACTTCTTTGTACCTTCGCATGGGGATGTTACCGAGGGAGACAAAATTCACGCGCTTTCCGAGATAAACATAATGATTACCCTGGAAACGGAAATCCTAATAATAAAAACCCTGCAAAAGGCCAGCCTTACCCACGAAGAGCTCTTGGAAGCGGTGGCAGGATTTGCTGGCATAGACCTAAAACTTGGCCAGTACGTCCTAATCGGAAGTACAATAAAATCCTACCTTTCCTCCCTGCTGGACAAGAAAATCGTAAGCTATACAATAGAAGACAACCGCATGCTTTGGTCCGCAACCAAGGGTCAGTCCAATTAGTTTCCCCAACGCTCGCTAGCCTGTCAAAAACCGCTGCAGATTCATTTCTGGCACAGATTTGCACTGTAAAGAACCGTCACCCTGAACTCGATTCAGGGTCTGTACTGTTATCAACCCGCCAACATTCATGGATTCCGAAAGGAGTCTGGAATGGCGGCAGATTCTTATGCTAAGGGCTTTCCGCCCTTCGCTCCCGCTCATACCGCCTCCGGCGGTACTAAAGGGGCTCCAATCCCTGCCGTGCCTTATTGGTATTAGCAATAACTAATTCGTTAAGCTCCGTCACTTTTTTTATTGAATTTTTACCCAACCAATGATATATTATATGCAACAAATGATGTGTAAGGAGTAAATTTATGGCTTACAAGATTGATGAAGGTGCCTGCATTAACTGTGGTGCTTGCGAGGCAGCTTGCCCCGCAGGAGCAATCAGCGAAGTAAACGACAAGCGCAGCATCGATGCCGACAAGTGCGCCGGCTGCGGATCCTGCGTAGGAGAATGTCCTGTAGAAGCTATTTCAGAAGCATAAGCTCTGAGCGCATAACAGGGTAGCTGGGAATTCCAAAGGGCAGATGCTTTTTTGGGGTTCCCATTTTTTTTGCCCCATGCAGTAACAAAAGCCCAAGCCCTTTTTTTTATTTTAAAATAGTGTATAATAGAACAAAGGACATTTATATGATAAAGAACATAGCAAAAGGCTACAAAAGCCTTATAGCTTCCACAGTAAAAATTCTTCTGCTTATTGCAGTTTGCGCGGGCCTTGGATTTTCTATTGTCTACCCCCTCTGGAAGTGGGCAACCATATCCCCCAAGTCCTACACTACCGCCTGTCTCTGCCTTTTAGCAGCAGCAGCACTTTTTCTGGCGGTAAAATCATTCCTTAGGCTTGGTGCAAAAAAATGGCTGGTTCGCCTTGCAAAGCTTTTGACGGTATTTGCTGGGCTTGGATTCATAACATTCAGTGTAATAAGGGGAAACAGACTTGCAGCTCTAGTAGCGGCACCCCTTGTTTTTATACTTTACGGTCTCTTGGCCATAGGATTCAAAGAAAAGTGAAAAGTAAATTTTTAAGAAGCACCATCTTGGCGGCGGCAACGCTAACATTACTCCTTTGTGCAAACAGCATTTTCGCAGAAGAAGAAGCGGACAAAGATTCATCTTCCTCCATGCAAATGCTTTCCTACCCGCTAATAGAAAGCCTTGACTCAAGGAATGTGCTCTTTAAGCAGTACCAGGAGGCGGTTCAGGACGCATCCATGGCAGAAATACGAGGAGACTTGCCCTCAGCCCTGGAATTCTATTCATACAAGGCAAAGAAAAAGGACACGGCAATGCTCCTTTCTTCCCGCTGTGCAATCCGCTACGACAGCCTGGTAACGCTAAATTCCATTGCGGAAAACGGAGAGTCTTTGGAAGGCCGCACGCTAATCCTGCCAACCGCAAACGGACTCTACATTCCCCACGAGCCGCAGACACCAATAGAAATCCTGCTTGCAAAGGAACACTCCAAGGATCTTCTGGAAGGGAAATACCCCACTCTGGTCATAAACGGAAAGAAATTCTACTTTATGAAGGGAGTCAGGTTCTCTCCGGCACAAAGGGCATATTTTCTTATCCCCGGAATGCGCCTTCCCCTGGACAAAAGCGTACTCACATCTTCATTCGGAATGAGGATAAGCCCCATCTCCGGCAAATGGAAATTCCACAAGGGAATAGACATGGCAGCCCCAATAGGCTCAAACATCTATGCCTGCAAGAGCGGAACTGCAACAACCGTAGTAAAAATGAACCCAACCTACGGCAACTACGTGGTTCTCCGCCATGACGACGGAATGTCAAGCCTTTACGCCCACATGAACGACATAATCGTAACAAAGGACCAGAAGGTTTCCTCCGGGCAAATCATTGGCCACGTTGGAACTACGGGAATGAGCACAGGTCCCCACCTCCACTTTGAGATTCACCTTAACGGAGAAGCCCAGGACCCGCAGAAATACCTAAGGAACTAAAGAAGCAAGACCTTCGCGCCCACTAGAAATCAAAAGCATGTTATACTATAATATCCCTATGCCCGCAAAAAAATGCATCAGGCTAACGGTAACTTGCTCTTGCATACTGGCGCTTTCCTTCCTTAGTTCAGCCTTCAGGTCTGCAAGCGCAGAAACATTCACTACCGCAGCCGTACACACACTTTCCGTATCTTCCTCTTCGGACAAAAAATCCGTTTCCGCCGGAATAAACGATGCCGTAGAAATCACCTTGCCCAAGGAAGAAGGCTACATTCAGGGGATTGAAATAAACTTTAAATTACCGCAAAAAATAGCCGAGCAGCACGAAAAAGTTTCCTGGTCCCTCTACAAAGGCACGATTCTTGTATTCTCCGAAGAATCATCAAACATCTTCTCGGGAACAAGGATTGCCCTGGGTTCATTCGGAAACTCCCTCAGCCTTGTGCTAAAGGTTCCCCTCTATCCCAACAGCGAAATAAAAAGGGACGCCTATTCCTATTACATACCCAACACATCCGACAGCTACGGTGAAAAGCTCCTGCTAAGGATTCAGGGAACAAGGCAACTTTCTGAAGAAGACCTTAAATCATCCTCAATAGAAATATCAGCAAAGCCCATATTTATAGAAAAAAGCCGCCTCTTCATAAAGCTAAGGCCACCCGCAAACAAGGAAGCCCAGCCATGCACCATCTTTGTAGACGGAAAGCCGTGCACACTGGACAAAAGCGGACTGCTTGTCTCCCCCGGAATACACGACATAAGCGTAACGAGCGACTTCTACAGGAACGAACTTAGGGCTGTAAACGTAGAGACTGCAAAAGACACTCATGTAGAGATAGAACTTAGGGACATTGCCCCACTGCTAAGGATAATTGCCCCAGAGGGAACAAAAATTTTCGTGGATGAACAGCCGGTTGCAAACACCCAGAACTACTTTACCCTGCAACAGGGAGAGCACACACTAAGGCTAAGGCTTGGCAACTACGAGATAATCCGCTCCATAACGGCCCTTAACGGAAGAAGCTATTCCCTGAACCTTACCCTAGAAGCCTCCGTTTCGGTAGAAGAATAAGGTTTCCACTCTTCCAAATATCGTTCAAGAATTCGCCCCCTTTGCCGATAATTAAATTACCGGGCGGACAATTTATCCCCTCCCACCCATTTCCGCCCGGTTGCCTGATGGGCAAGGCCGGCGGTCTCCGCCGGTCTCTTTTTTTTAGGGCCGGAATTGGTGGTTCATTGACAAAGAGCTATAAATTTTCTATTATTATAGAATGAAAAAAATCAAGAAATGGCCTTACATTCTTCTTTCACTTCTCCTTTTTGCCTCAGTACTGGCAGGAGCAGGCCTCGGAAAAGCACTAGCAGTTACAAGAAACACCATAAACACAGAAAATTTTACGGAATTCACAACGGCTTTGCCAACAAAGCTTCTTGACATAAACGGCGAGCTTATAACCGAATTTGCAAGCGACGAAAAGAGAGAAATAATCTCCCTCAACAAGCTTCCACCCCAGATGATAAACGCCCTCATCACCCGCGAAGACAGAATCTTCTACGAGCACCACGGCTTCAGCGCAAAGGCTCTTTCCCGCGCGGTAATAGGCGTACTTACCCACAGCCAGCTTGGTGGAGGTTCAACCCTTACCCAGCAGATTGCGGGAACCCTCTACTGCGACCGTAAGGAAATGTCCATCAAAAGAAAACTCAAGGAACTTTGGTGGTCCATCCAGATGGAAAGGCGCTACTCAAAAGACGAAATCCTTGAAATATACCTTAACAAGATATACTTTGGCGGCGGAACCTACGGTGTAAACGCAGCATGCAAATACTACTTCGGACACAACGCAATGCAGATTACCCCGGCAGAAGCATCAATGCTCGTAATCCAGCTTTCAAACCCAATGTACTACAACCCCTTCGAGAACACCACCCGCGCACAGGAAATGCAGGGCTACATACTTAACGAGATGGTTCAGGAAGGATACCTTTCACAGGAAGAAGCAGACGAAAGCTTTGACTCCTTCTGGGCAAACTTTGACTACAACAGGTCAAATTCATCCGCATACGCAATGAGGCGAGACGAAGCCCCTTGGTTCAGCGAATACGTACGCCGCGAACTCAGCGACATGCTCTACGGAACGGAAGACCTTTACACCGGCGGCTACACAGTAAACACAACCGTAAACCTGCACTACCAGAGGGCCGCAGACGACATAATGTCAGACTACATCGTCTATGCAAACAAGGCCTACAAGCGCACCCTCAACGAAAACAGGCTCGACTACTTCCGCCGCTACATTCCTGTAACGGAGCTTATAACCCTTGCATTCAACCTTACGAACCTCCAGGTAAGCGAAAAGAGGGCAAAGCAGCTTGCACTCAGCGCATACGCAAAAGAGGCAAACCCTGTAATGGACATCATGTCTCTTCTTACCGGCCTTGACACCCTCAAGACCCAGATGGTAATGAGGGGCAACGAAATAACCAAGCGCGCATCAGAAAAAGACACCGTAGAAGGAACAATGATTTCCGTAGAAAACGACACTGGCTACATAAACGCCATCGTCGGCGGTTCAAGGTATGACGAATCAAACCAGTTCATCCGCGCAACACAGGCAAAAATCCAGCCAGGTTCATCCTTCAAGCCGCTTTACTATTCAGCCGCAATAGACACAAAGCAAATAACAATGACCACGGTTCTAAGCGACACACCTGCGGTCTTCATGACGGCAAACGGAGAGCCATACCTTCCAAAAAACTACGGAGGCCACTACAGGGGCAATGTAGAAGTCTGGCAGGCACTCTGTCTTTCACTTAACATCCCGGCACTCAAGATTCTGGAAACAGCAGGATTCGACTCTGCCATAGTACGCTCTACAGACCTCCTTGGTATTCCAGAAAACGAGTGGGAGTCAAGAAGCATCATCCCTCTGTATGCACTTGGTCTTGGTGTTTGTTCTGTACGCCCTATAGAAATGGCAAAAGCCTACGCAACAATCGCAAACAACGGAAAAGAAGTTACACCTATAGCAATACGCTACATAGAAGACAAAAACGGCAACATAATGCTAAACCCCGAGCGTGAGCTAAAGGACAAGGAAGCTGCCAACGGCGGGCCAAAGCAGGTCATTTCTCCGCAAAACGCCTTTATCATGCAGGAAATGCTAAAGATGACGGTTTCACGCGGTACCCTGGCAAGCGGTTCAAACTACAGCTCAACAATGAAGACAATTCAGAAAGACAAGGGTAAGGGATACAAATTCCGCTTTACGGACGAAACCGGCAAAACATTCAACATGCCTGTGGCTGGTAAGACAGGTACCACCCAGAACTGGGCAGACGCATGGGCAATCGGTTTTACGCCTTACGTAACATCTGTATTCTGGTTCGGATTTGACCGTCCGGGACAGTCACTTGGTCTTTCCATAACAGGTTCTTCACTTGCAGCTCCAGCTTGGGGCGACTTTATGCACATAGCAAACGAAAACAGGCCTTACAAGCCATTCTTCAACAAGATTCCGAGCGGCATTGTAAAGAAGTCTGCCTGCTCAAAGTACGGCGGCGTATACACAAAGGAATGTGGCAAAGACATCATTGTAGGCTATTACTACGCAGGAACAGAACCAACGGAAGCCTGTACAAAGCATGCAAACGACAACTCACTGGAAATTGGTGCAGACAACCTGGAAAAAGCGGCGGAGCTTACAGGCTGGGCATTCAAAACCGATGAAGACGATTCTCTGGAACTCAACCTGGACTTCCTTGAGGATGACGACGGCAGCGGTTCATCAAACTGGTTCTCTGATTTGTTTGGAGGCAAGAGCTCCAGCAAAGAAAAGGAAAACGAAGACGAGGATTCAACAGAATCAGACAAGTCTGATGAGTCAAGCGAAGAAGCTCCACCAAAGCCTGTTGAAATTTATCCTCCGCAGGATGATGACACCAACTGGTTCTTGCAGTAGTAGCATGGCTTGCTGCAGCAAGTGCTTACATTAGCAAAGGATTAGTATGCTTGTAAAGATAAGCGACATAAAGGTAAAGAAGAGAGTCCGCAAAGACCTTGGCGATTTGGATGCGCTAAAGCAGAGCCTAAGGACTTACGGGCTTTTAAATCCCATAACCCTCAACTCAAAATATGAACTGATTGCAGGAGAACGCCGCCTGGAAGCCGCAAAGGCAATCGGTTGGGAAAACATAAACGCAATCGTACTCGGTCGCGACCTGGACGATGTTTCCCAGCTGGAAATGGAACTGGAAGAAAACAACCAGCGCAAGGAATTTACCGACGAAGAGCTTTTGGACGGCTACCACCGCCTGGAACGCCTGCGCAACCCCACCCTTCTCATGAAGCTCTGGAAACTCATTATGAAGCTCATTGATGCAATCGCAGCCCTTTTCCGTAAAATGTTCGGAACAAAAAAAGGAAGCCTTACCGACACAATCTCGCAGTAATATGACAAGCCGCTTTCACTTCCGTAATGAAACATAGCCGTTATCATCAATAATCCTTTGCCCCTCGGGAGAAAGAATCCAATCTATCAGTTTTTTTATATTTTCATTTTTGTCATTCTTTCTGTACACCGCAAAAAAACTTGACACAAGCTTATAACTTCCATTTTGAATATTCTCTTTTGTAGGTGCAACCCCATCTAAAGAAAGCATTTTTACATTCCCGTTTTGCCTTATCCCTTCTACATAATAACGGAATGAATACCCAATAGGACTTCCAAATAATATGCCAAAAGGATTTGACTTTGTTCTTTCCCCATCCATAAATTTTAGGAATGCAGTTTGACTGCCGCTGCCCTCCTTTCTTTGCCATGCAGCAATCAAGCTATCCGTACCCGAAAGACTTTTCCAGTTTTTAATCCTGCCGGAATATATTCTCTTTATCTGCTCAACCGACAAACCAGAGACAGGATTGCTTGCATTCACAATAAATACAAATGCTTCCAGGCCGATTGGAACCAATTCCAATTCAACATTCTTTTCTTTTGCATAGGCTAATTGTTCTTTTGACGGCCCTGCGCAAAAAACAATATCTGAAAGGCCATCCACAAGCGCCTTGTAAGCGCCCCTTGTGTTCCTCATTTGAACCCTACTGCCGCTAGTAAAATTTTCACCGTCAAAACAAACTGAATCTTCGGGATAAGTTGCAGATGCAATTGCAGAAAAAACAGGATACAGGGCACTTGCCCCGTCAAGAACAGGAATATTTTCTTCAATCCGAAAATCTGATTTTGTATAATTTATTTTAGAATTGCTGGCAAAAGGAAGATAGTCATTCAAACTAATCGAAAGATTCGAGACTTCCTTGCTTCCCGCCACAACGGCTATCATTCCAGACTGTTTATGAAAGAGATTAAATTTTATTCCTGAATACAGAAGGCTTGCCATTCCCAATAAAGAAATGGCTATGAAAAACAAAAAAGCGTTTTTCTTCATATCACATTCCGTGAACAGCGATTGAATACATGATAAGGAATAAAAATCCCCCGACAGCCAGAATCCACAGTAAAATAATTATCGCAGAAATTATAATGCGTTTTTTTAAGGATTTTCTTCTAGCGGCATTCCCCTTACTTGTCCTGCAAAACTGTATAATAGAAATTACAAGTGTCAAAACTGCTATGACAGGAAGTGCCAAAAGTATTAATTCCATTTTCTCTCCTCAATTTTCCGCATCTTTCAGCATCTTTCCGCATCTCGGACAGCAGGCTCCACACAGCAAGCAAGTCCCCGGAAGACAATTCCCCCGGGGCTTATGCAAAAAATCAAATCTATTTTAGAACAACGCGGCAGAACTTCTTCTTTCCGGCCTTTACAACAAATTCTCCGTCCTTGTCCGCATCGGAAGTCTTAAAGACAGCCTTTACGTCCGTAACGGCATTTCCGTTAACACTTGCCCCACCCTGCTGAATCAGGCGGCGGGCATCTGACTTTGTTGCGCAAAGCTTTGTGTTAAAGAAAAGGTCGCAGGCGTTAACTCCGGCATCAAATTCAGCCTTGGAAAGTTCAACCGTGGGCATCTGGGACTTGTCACCGCCGCCACCGAATGCAGCCTTTGCACCGGCAACCGCATTGTCTGCTTCTTCCTTACCGTGAATGTCCTTTACAACCTCGTAGGCAAGAGTCTTCTGTGCAATGCGTGTTTCGGGATGCTCCTTCTGTTGAGCGCAAATCTCTTCAATCTGCTCGCGTGGAAGGAAAGTAAAGACCTTAAGGTATTCAATCACCTTGGAGTCGTCGCTGTTATAGAGGTACTGGTAAATCTGGTAGGGAGAAGTCTTTGACTTGTCAAGCCACAGTGCATTTCCTTCGCTCTTGCCAAACTTCTTTCCGCTAGGGTCAAGGATAAGAGGCATGGTAAATGCATAAGCGGTCTTGTTCAGCATCTTGCGGATAAGGTCAACACCGGTCGTAATGTTACCCCACTGGTCGCTACCAGCAACCTGCATTATGCAGTTCTTTGTTTCATAGAGGTGAAGGAAGTCGTAACCCTGAAGCAAGGTATATGAAAATTCCGCCCAAGTAATTCCGCTTTCAAGACGGCGGCGGATTATGTCCTTGTCCAGCATGTAGTTTACGTTTATGTACTTTCCTATGTCGCGCATAAAATTAAGAAGCGTGTAGTCCTTCATCCAGTCATAGTTGTCTACAAGCTCTGCCCTGCCTTCCAAAAGCCTGTCTACCTGAGCCTGAATTGACTTGATGTTGCTGTTAACAGCTTCTTCCGAAATAATCTCACGCTCGGTCGTAGGACGGGGGTCCCCAATGCGCCCGGTTGCACCACCGCAGAGAAGTACCGGATGGTGTCCCGCGTTGCAGAGTCTTTTTGCCATGCACAATGATGAATAATGGCCAAGGTGAAGGCTGTCCGCCGTAGGGTCTGTTCCCCAGTAAAAGGCAAAAGGCTTTCCGTCCAAAACCTTCTGCAGCTCGCTCTCTTCTCCAGCAACATCTTTAATAAGTCCGCGCCATTTTAAATCTTCATACAAAGTCATAGTTCTTTCCTTAATTTTAGTCTTACAAAAAGTAATTGCTAGAGATAGTAGCATTTTACAACAAAAATTACAATTACCAAGGAGGGGAAAGCCTTCCCCTGCGGCCGCACTTCGTTGCGTCCTACCCCTTCTGCGGGGCAGTCTCTTTGCAAAGCCCCGCAACGCCCCAAGGCTGATTGGTGTTAGCAAATAAATCCGCGAGTTACGAAGTAACTCGGTAGCTCGCGAAGCGAGCGGACAAGGCCCCAATATTGAATTTCTACATACTTATGCGCTATAATCAAAACATGATGTATGGAATTTTCCGGGTTGGATGCGTAAGCCCAGCCCTTGCCATCGCAGACTGCGATTATAATGCCGGACAAATCGTTAGCGCAATTAACGAAGCAGACAAAAAAGACGTAAAGCTCCTTGTTTTTCCAGAGCTTTGCATCACGGGCTACACCTGCCAGGATCTCTTTTTGCAGGACAAGCTTCTTGATTCTTCCCTGGAAGCCCTCGTAAAAATTGCAAAAGAGACGGAAGGCACATCCGTACTTGCAGCAGTGGGACTCCCCTTTAGACTGAACAATGCCCTTTTTAACTGTGCGGCTTTTATCTACCGGGGAAAAATCCTTGCCCTGGTACCAAAAACCTTCATACCAAACTATTCTGAATTCTACGAAAGGCGCTGGTTCTCTCCTGCCCAGGGCAAAATTCAGCAGCCGGTTTACATAAACGAAGAATTCAGCGAAGTTCCCTTTGGAACAGACATTTTAATAGAAGACAAAAACAATCCGCAAATTAAAATCGCAGCGGAAATATGCGAAGACCTTTGGGTGCCACTTTCGCCATCCACCCTACACGCCCTTAACAATGCAACCGTTATCGCAAACCTTAGCGCAAGCAACGAAGTCATTGGAAAGGCAGAATACCGCCGTACCCTTGTAAAAGCCCAGTCCGCAAAGACAATAACAGCCTACCTCTACGCAGATGCAGGCCGGGACGAAAGCACTACAGACATGGTCTTTGGCGGCCACAACATCATAGCATTGAACGGTTCAATCAAGGCGGAATCAAAGCTTTTCTCCGACTGCTCAAAACTCCTCTGCTGCGACCTTGACATGGAACTCATTCAGAACGAAAGGCTCCGCACTACAACCTATGCCGCAAGCTCCGCAAAAATCGGGGCAGATCCTTCAAGCGACTACCATTCAGTATTTATAGAATTTAAAGACAGACAGAATCCGCAAGCTTCAATAGGATTCTCAGCCGGTTCAGACGGCAAGAAAAATGACGCAAGTGACTTCTTAGGCTTCATAGATCCCCACCCCTTCGTTCCTTCCGACAAAGAAAAAAGAAGCGAACGCTGCCGGGAAGTAATAGAGCTTCAGGCAGAAGGCCTTGCAAAAAGACTCCGCCACATCCACGCAAAAAATGCCGTCATCGGTCTTAGCGGAGGCTTGGATTCAACCCTTGCCCTTTTGGTAACATGCCGTGCCTTTGACAAATGCTCCCTGGACAGAAGCGGAATATGGTGCATAACAATGCCCTGCTTTGGAACAACGGGACGCACCTACGGAAACGCATGCTCCCTTGCGCAAAAAACACAGGCAACCCTAAAGGAAGTGGACATAAAAAAAGCCGTTCTCCAGCACTTTAAAGATATTGGCCAGGACGAAAACCTTCATGACGTAACCTACGAAAACTGCCAGGCCCGCGAACGCACGCAAATTCTTATGGACATAGCAAACAAAACAGGCGGAATCGTAATAGGAACCGGAGACTTAAGCGAACTTGCCCTTGGCTGGTGCACCTACAACGGAGACCACATGTCCATGTACGGAGTGAACGCATCCATTCCCAAGACCCTTGTGCGCTACCTTGTTGACTACTTTGCAGACGAAGCAGAACAGTCAGGGAACTCAGAACTTTGCAAAGTCCTAAAAGACATACTTGACACACCAGTAAGCCCAGAGCTACTTCCGCCGGAAAAGGGAACAATCAGCCAAAAGACGGAGGAACTCGTTGGCCCCTACGAACTGCATGACTTCTTCCTCTACTACATGTTGCGCCGAGCCTACTCCCCAAAAAAGATTTTCTTCCTTGCCAAAGTTGCATTCAAGGACAGAAGCGAATATCCTGCAGAAACAATCCTAAAGTGGCTAAAGAGCTTCTACAAAAGGTTCTTTGGTCAGCAGTTCAAGAGAAGCTGCATGCCGGACGGAGCCAAGGTTGGTACGGTAAGCCTTTCCCCGCGCGGAGACTGGAGAATGCCGAGCGATTCTAGCGCAAACCTCTGGCTAAAGGAGATTGAGGAACTGGAGAGGAGCCTCTAATGTTTTCTTACCAGCACGAATACCATGCAGGAAACCACGCGGACATTTTTAAGCACGTCTGCCTTACGCTAATCTTGGAAAGCCTCTGCAAAAAGGACAAGCCCTTTACGGTAATAGACATGCACGCAGGCTCAGCCCTTTATGCCCTGAATGACGAGCGCCTTTTAAAAACCGGAGAGGCCGAAAGCGGAATAAAAAAGCTTTTTGAATTCTGTTCCATACACAGCATTACCCTTCCGGAGGGAATGAAGGAATACCTTAAGGCAGAAGAGCCATATCTAAAGAACGGACTTTATGCTGGAAGCCCGGAAATTGCAAGGCTTTACATGAGAAATGGAGACGCGCTTTTCCTAACGGAAATGCATCCCCAGGCAGCAAAGAACCTAGAAGAAAACATGAAGATGACTCTTTTAAGAACAAGGGAAGACGGTTCATGCGCAGAAGAAAAATGCCCGGTAAAACCAGTAATAAAAATAGAAGACTCATACACAGCACTTAACGCCCTTACACCACCAAAGATAAAGCGGGGGCTCATACTTTGCGACCCAAGCTACGAAGACGCATCCGACTACAAAAAAGTAACGGAAGCAATAAAAAATGCCCACAAAAAATGGAACACGGCAGTTATTGCGGTTTGGTATCCGCTCTTGCTAAGAAGAAAAAATGAGACGGCTCAAATGCTAAGCTCACTGGAAGACTACGTAAAGCTGGGTTTGAACCAAGTTCAGACGGTAAGACTTGAAATGGCTTTTAAAAATCCAAATGAACTTGACCAGGACAGCAACGCCCACCTCTATGGAAGCGGTATGTTCCTTATTAATCCGCCTTGGCAAGTAAAAGAAAAGATGGAAAAAGTTGCATCCGTCCTAAAAAAAATCCTGGTCTAAGAACAACGTACTTAAACCGTGTCGTGCTTGACATGTCATCGGCTTTGAAGTGCATGTGATGTGATTTTTTTCTCTTATAGATTATAAAATCTGTTTAATATTTTTTTAAGAAGATGACGCTTCTTTTTTTACAAACGATGAAAAGTCGTTCAATAGGCTCTTTAATAAAATACTTTTTTCCTTTTGCTATACACTCAGGGCTGTATCAATGAATCGTATGGATGTATGAGGTTTCATAGTAAAAGGAAATTTGATTTCGGTTGAATAGGTATTGTTTTTTATCTTATATTCAATTTCATAAGTAAGAAAACATTCTTTAGCATTATATAAGCGCCAATAAAGGTATACTTGTGTAAATGGATTTTTGTGCTTTATTTTATAAAAAGTTAGCATATCTTCTACAAGAATTGTTTCATTCTTACCAAGCACATTATATCCTAATTTTTCTCCGATATAACATGAAGAATCCAATTGTTTTTGAATCTTCAATTTCTTGGATGGAATTTCTAAATCAAATCTTGTTATTTTTATTTCATCAGGAATTTCTTCGTATGAAAAATGTAAATCGCAATTTATACCATATTTATCAAAAAAAGTCCCTATATCAATGTAAATCCAACTTTCCTGATGTCTTACACTTGCAACAATATTATTTTCCAGCGAAAAATCATTTTCCCTTGGATAGATTATAAATTTCTTATTGGTGCATTCAACATAAACTAAAGAACATAAAAAAAGAAAACAAAATCCAAATAGTGTTTTTTTTACTTTTTTATTCATTTTCTTTCCTTGCGCCCCAGTGCGGGCATCCACATAACAAGCGTTTTTATGACAATCATTTAAAACCAAAAGCGGAATCCTGCCGTAAGCGGAAAATGTGCGGCAGGAAATTTTAGCCCGTCATCACCTGCAAAGTTAAGGCCAAATTCTAAAGCCCCCTGCATGTAGGTTTCAAGAAAGTCAAAGACAAAGAGGTTTGCGCCCAGGACAAGGCGTGTTCCAAAAAACAAATGTGCAAGCCCTTCATCCTTATCCATATAAGTAGAAAAAACAAGGCCTGGTCCCATGTATGAATGGAGCATTCCAAAAAGCTTGGGATTGTTCATCCAATAGTCTATGTAGCCGCCAAGACTCCATTCATCCTGTGAACTGTTGCCAAAAACGCCAAAGACAAAGGGATATTCGCTTACCCTAAGAGTAACCCCTGCCCTCCAAGAAGAATCGCTTCCTAGTGGAGAGTAGCCAAATTCACCGCCAAGCCCACGGTCAGCAAAAAGCGGAAGGGCAAGAGCCAAAAACACAAGGCAGACAAACACTTTTTTATTCATCATAAAACGATGATAGCAAAAAATCCCATATATGTCAAAGAGAATGCCTTAAGAGAAGACTATGCTTCCACCAGAGGCAGATGCCTTTATTGTAGAATTCTCCGTGAACTTTCCGGCAAGCACATCCTTTGCAAGAGCGTTCTCCACGTAGGTCTGGATTGCCCTCTTTACAGGCCTTGCGCCAAAAGACGGATCATAGCCAGCATCCGCAATAAAGTCTATTGCGCTTTTGTCAAAGACAAGGTGAATGCGCCTTTCTTCCAGCCTTCTTACAACGCGGTCAAGCTGAATGCGGACAATGCCCTTTATGTTTTCCTTGGCCAAGCGGTTGAACATAATGATTTCATCAATGCGGTTAAGGAATTCAGGGCGGAAGGTCTGCTTTAAAAGAGC
>DFJV01000033.1:10147-19893 GCA_002373205.1 Treponema sp. UBA3662 | reverse complement strand
GTCCTTCAGAGCTTTTCCTGCCTTGAATGCCGGAACCTTAGTGGCTTTGATCTTGATTTCTTCACCAGTCTGTGGGTTGCGGCCTGTGCGGGCTGCGCGCTTTCCTACTTCGAATGTACCGAATCCGATGAGCTGAACGCTTTCTCCCTTTGTAAGCTGCTTAGTTACTGTTTCGATGAATGATTTTACAGCTGCTTCTGTGTCCTTCTTTGAAAGACCTGTGTCTGCTGCAATGGCATCTACTAATTCTGTCTTGTTCATACCAATTTTCTCCAGATTAGAATTTTTATTGCCTCCCTTTTAAGAGGCACATCTATTATTATACATGATTTTCCGCTAGAATTCTAGTAGTAACGCAATAAATTTGGAAAAAAGTGTTGAATTTATGCTTAATTTGGCCTCTACGCCCGATTGGAAGGGTTGCCAAAGGCAAGACCGCCTTTAGGCGGGCCGGAGCGTAAGCGTAGCCCTGGAAAGCGGGGAATCAAAATGCATGAAAACCACGAAGACCAAAAGACAGATGTAAAAAGAAGAAATGCCGTCCAAAAGAAAAAGAAGAAAAATGTGTTTAAAATAAAAAAATCTCCCATGACAGGAGATTGATTTTATAACTAAGTTCTAAGACCTCTGGCCAAAGACTTTAGTCGGGACGACAGGATTTGAACCTGCGACCCTCTGGTCCCAAACCAGATGCGCTACCAGCTGCGCTACGTCCCGATTTGTATGGAGAATGACGGGATCGAACCGCCGACAACCTGGGTGTAAACCAGGTGCTCTACCAGCTGAGCTAATTCTCCGTGGTTAAGATGATATTACTATATCAACTTAGCAAAAAAGTGTCAATAGCAAAATCAAAAAATCATAAAAATTTATAAAAATTTTTGCAGGGCAGGGGATTTGCTTGCCACCTGCCGTCTGCCCCTGCGGTCTGCTCTTCTGCACCTTAATTTTCCTTTCTTACAACTAGCGTATCTTTTCTATTTTCCAAGCCCTGTGGATTTTTGTGTTCCTGTAGTCTTCCGGGATTGTTTTTGCCGTAATGTCCGTGGCCTTGTAGAGAAGCTCTCCGTTCATGCGGGAGGGTAACCTCTGCTCTTCAAATATGAGCCTGCGGCTGTTTGTGCTAAAGTAGAGGATTCCGTCTGGCGTAAGAAGGGAAAGTGATTTTCTTACCAGTGCAGGCCAGTCGCGGTTTATGTCCAGAGTGGCATCGCTGCGCTTGGAGTTGCTAAAGGTTGGCGGGTCAAGGATTATTATGTCAAAGAGCCTTGTTCCTTCTTCGCCCATGGATTTTTCTGCAATTTTTCTGTCCAGGTATGCGCTAACGTCTTCGCGGGTAAAGATATACTTTGCCTTGTCCGTAAAACCGTTTGCCGCCATGTTGTCCTTTGCCCAGTCAAGGTAGGTGTTGCTTGTGTCCACGCTTTCTACAAAAGAAGCACCGCCTTCCGCAGCGTATACGGAAAATGAGCCTGTGTAGCAGAATAGGTTTAGGACGGCCTTTTGCCTGCATTCAGAGCGCACCCTGTCCCTGAGCGGCCTGTGGTCAAAGAAAAGCCCCGTGTCTATGTAATCCGTAAGGTTCACGTAAAAAATCTGCCCCTGCTCAAAGACAAGACCCTTAACATAAGGCCTGCCTTCCCGGCTTAGCTTTGAATACTGGGCAGTTCTTCCGCCCTTTCCGTCATCCTCTGCAATCTTCCTGCGCCTTTTGGTAAGCACGTGGTCTTCTGCAATGCCGGTAACTTCTGCCGCCGCCTTTGCCATGCTCTTTAGCCATTGGTTTTCCTCTTCGTCGTCCTTTTCGTAGGGGCGCTCGTAGAGGTAAAGGTGGATGTATGTCCTTGAGGCTTCTTCTGCAACCACTGCTTGTGCATCCGGTCCGTTACGGCTTATGGCTGCGTTATGCTCGTTTTGCTGCAGAATTGCCGAATATTTGTCTTTTGTTCCTTCTGGCAAAAAAGTGTAGATGTCTGCCGCCAGGGGAATTTCCGGTATGTCCCTGTCGTAGAGCCTGTAGCATGTTATTCTGTTTTTTCTTGCCCACTTGCGGAGCTGCTTGTACTGCTTGGAAAGCCTGTTTGCAAAGATTTTTGCCTGGTATTCAGTTTTTTCCGGGCTGTCCGGTGAAAATGGTTTCTTTTCCATAAGGGCATTATACGCAATTTTGTGCTTGTTTACAATGGACGGCTTGGCTCTTGATTTTTTTTGACGGTAGTCTTTAGGACGGTGCTTTTTAGGACGGTAGTCCTACTTGCTCTACGATTTTGTTTGTTGGCTAATTCGACATCCGTGCCTCTGCGTCACCGCCGTTCCGGGGTTCCGGCTTTCGCCTCCATTGCTTCGCAACCCGCCTTTGGCGGGCCCCTCCATGGCGGCGTAGGTCTCCACAAAAAATCCCTCCGTGGCTCTTTATTTTTTGGCAAGAACGAAAAAATCCACCAACGGTTTCAGATGTGGTCCCTGAGGTGGTTCCTGAGGCTCTCGAAGGACTCTCGAAGGGCTCTCGAAGGGCTCTCGAAGGGCTGGTTCATTTACAAACAGCTTTTCTGCTCAAATTTAAGCCATTTTCTGCCGAAAATCCTTATGATATGGACAAAAACGTGGGAAAATATCTAAAAACATTCATTTTTTCTCTCTTGATATTGTTACCAGGCTCTTCTTTTGCTTTTGCCTCCACCCACACCGTAAAAAAAGGGGAGACCCTTTACGCAATTGGCCGCATGTACGGCGTTTCCGTAAGCGATTTAAGAAGCGCAAACGGCCTTGGTTCCTCGTCGGTACTCATGGTTGGCCAAAAGCTTTCCATACCAGAAAAAGGCTCTTCCTCCGCCGCAAAAAAAACAGAAGCTCCCAAGGAAAGCAAAAAGACTTCCTCTGCCGCAGAAAAGCCCCGCCAGTATGACGTTTATACGGTTCAGAAGGGAGACACCTTCTACCACATTGCAAAAATAAACAACGTTACAGTTGCAGAGCTCAAAGACCTTAACGGAATCACGTCATCCGACACCCTGCACATTGGCCAAAAGCTAAAGATTCCCGCAACAATCGTAAACACAGAAAATGCAAGCCTGCCGGACCTTACTTCATCCGACCCAAGAAAGTACAGCAGCAAAAAAGGCAACTCTTCCCTTGTCTGGCCCGTAAAGAACCCGACCGTCACATACATGACCGGAAAGGTTGCCGGAGTCCAGCTAAGTGCCGCAAGAAACGAAGACGTATGCACAATCCGCGCAGGAACCGTAATGTATACAGGAGTCTACCGCGGCTACGGCCAGGTCGTATTTGTCCAGTCAAAGACAGGCCACATCTACGCATACACAGGCCTTAACAGCACCTCAGTCCAAAAAGGCGACTACGTTGTATTCGGTGACAAACTTGGCACTGCCGGAATAGACGCAATCAACGGAGCAAGCCAGATTTCCCTCATGGTCTTCCAAAAAAGCAACCCCATCGACCCTGCAAAAGCCCCTCGGGGATAAAAATTGCGTCCCTGCAATTTTTATCCCGCAAGTTTTCTTACGAAAACTTGCCCGTTTTGTATGCCAAGTTTTTGACGCGCCGTCCTTGGCGCTGCTTTTTTTACTGGCATTGATGTTCTTAAAACGTTCCTAACTGAAAATTCATGTAAATCTATTTTCACAATTTTATCTTATGTGATTTCCCAAAACTGATTTCCGTGATGTAAATTTTTCTTTGCTTTTTTTTAAATGTGTTGTATAATGTAATCATTATGGCAGAAACAACTATTGTTAACGACAGTCCTATTGGACAGCATTTGAACAAAATTGCGGAATCAAAACAGGTTTCCTATTTGGTTTTTAACAAGAAAAAAATTGACTTGGCTGCAAAGATTTCTTTTGGCCGTGAGCCGGACAACACCGTTGTAATCGACAGTAAACTTGCAAGCCGCCACCACTGCATCATTCAAAAAATTCGCGATGAATTCTTCCTTAAGGATGAAGGCAGTACGAACGGAACCTTCCTGAACGGAAGCAGGATTCCTCCGGACAAGTATGTCAA
The DNA here is from genome assembly GCA_002373205.1 of Treponema sp. UBA3662. GTDB lineage: Bacteria > Spirochaetota > Spirochaetia > Treponematales > Treponemataceae > Treponema_D. The sequence continues at coordinate 15,870 of DFJV01000033.1, read as the reverse complement.
GCTCAATTCCGGCGACAAGATTAGGATAGGTTCTTCAGAACTTGTTATTTCTTAATAGAAATATGTATCAGATGTTTTCTAACGAAGAACTGGAAAATTTACGCTCAAGACTAATCTCTTACCGTGATGCAGACGACCTTCCTTCTGAGGAGGACTTGATTGCCCTTGCAGACAGGACTGTTTCTTCCCTGGAGGCTGAGGACAAAAAATACCGTCCCTATTCAGCGGAAAAGAAGCCGGGAGGCCTCTTGGACTTTTCCAAGGAAGAAATTCCCGTAATCCTTGTTCCGGACATTCATGCAAGACCAGAATTCCTCATTTCCCTGCTTGCTAGCGACGTGCTTCAAAAGTTGGGAATTTATACGGAAAAGGAATTTGACGGCGATGTGCTTGATGCCCTTAACAAGGATCTTGTTATTCTTGTATGCGTTGGCGACGTATGGCATACGGAAAACACGTCCTGGGCCTACAACCGCTGGCGCACCTCCTACGAAAAGTGGATGAACGGAGATTCCGTAAGTCCAGAAATGTGCGACGAGATGAAGGAAAATTTTGCCGCAGTTATGGGCGTTATGGAGCTAAAGAATGCCTTTCCGCGCAACTTCCACTTTTTAAAGGGCAACCACGAGAACATCATGAACTCTGAGGGGCATGGTGACCACGGCTTCCTTAAGTTTGCCATGGAAGGGGAGATGGTGCGCGACTTTGTCTACGAAAAATACGGTGACGTTACCCTTCACATGCTCAGCTGCTTCGAAAAGGCCCTTCCCATCGTTGCTGTGTTCCCTGACTTCTGCGTAAGCCATGCAGAACCACTCAAGGCTTACAAAAGAAACGACATAATCAATTACCACGACCATGGTGACCTTATTCTGGGCTTTACATGGACTGCCAACGACGAGGCCCAGAAGGACAGCGTAGAAAAGCAGTTCAAGGAGCTTAACCCCAAGGGCGGAAAGAAGGAAGCCTTGTGGTTTGGAGGACACCGCCCTGTTCCCGAAAAATTTCTTTTGCGGCAGGATGGGCATTTTGTCCAGTTCCACAATCCCGAAGAGATGAATGTTGCCCTGCTTAGCCCCGGCCGTGAATTCAAGTGTGAACGTGATATTGTTTCCATAATTTAGGAGTCGTAAATATGCCAATTCAAAGTATGCCCAAAAGGTCTTCCACACCAACTCCTGATGTAATCGGTAAGTACAGGATAATCAACCAGATTGCTCAAGGCGGTATGGGTGCGGTTTTCAAGGCTGTCCATCCGTCCCTCCGGCGCGACGTAATCATAAAAAAGCTTACCCTGCGTACGGGTAACAGTTCAATCCGCGAAAGGTTCAAGAGGGAAGCTCAGATTCTTATGGATTTGTCCAGCCCTTACATCGTGCGCATGTTTGACTTTTTTACCGAAGCAAGGAATGACTACATCGTTCTTGAATTTGTGGACGGCATGTCTTTGGACAAGCTTTTGGAAAAGCAGCAGTCACTTTCGCCCCAGCTGGCACTCCTTATTTTTCTTGATGCCTGCTACGGACTAAAGCACGCACATTCAAAGGGAATTGTCCACCGCGACATTAAGCCCGGAAACATACTTATTTCTCGAAGGGCAGAGGTAAAGCTTTCCGACTTTGGCATTGCAAGCGGTGAAAAGGAAAACGACTCCGCAGCCAAGCAGAAAACTGCTGATTCAAATGCAACGGTTGTGGCACCCGTAAGAGAGGGCATTACCATGACAGGCGCAAAACTTGGAACACCTGCCTATATGTCCCCGGAGCAGCTTGACGACTCAAGTTCCGTAGACCAAAGGGCAGACATCTATTCAATGGGAATAATGCTCTACGAGATGGTTACTGGAACCAAGCCTTACAAGGGCGACATGTCTTCCGACACTTTGCAGGCCATCCGCAAGGGCGACTACGAGCCACCGGAGCGTTTTGCCCCCAAACTGCCGCGTTTTGTAAGCTCACTCATCAAAAAAATGATGAGGGCAGACAAGCAAAAGCGCTTCCAGTCCATTGACCCGGTAATAAAGAAGATAAAGCGCTACCTTAAGAAATATGACCAGCATGCAATCCGCGTGAACCTTGCACAGGCTGTTATAGCAACAAAAGAAATAAGGCTTCCCCAGTCTTACCAGACAAGGCACCACAAGGCTGTAAGAAATTCACTTATCGTTGTGGCAGTCCTTGCCTTTATGGGGCTTATTGCTGCGGGCTGGTTCTCCAAATTCTTTCTGAATACGGTTTTAAGACACTGGTACACACCTGTTTCTCTTGCAATGGAAATGCCGGAAAACAACCTTCCGGACACGGACTTACCGGCCAGGGCATTTTTCTATGTGAACGACAACAAGGAAATTCCTTTGGTAGATGAAGCCTACAAGCTTCCTGCCATGAGCAATAACATACGTGACTTCTATACCCCCAAGGCGGCAAAGGGTGCTGCAGATGGAAATGAAGAAAGCGCAAAAAAGCCCAACCGCAAGAACGTAAAGGTCGTAACAAAGCCAGTCTACCTTAAGCCGGGCGACTACCGCGTAAAGATAGTAGAAGGCCCCTACATCTGGTGGAACAGCATAACTGTAGGAAAAGAAGCCCAGACATTGGAATTCAACTTCCTAAAGAATGCAAGGCGCTATCTTAAAGTCCGCACTAATGCCATAGACGCTCAGACCGGGGCAGACATAACCGACCAGTGCAAGTTCATGGTGGAAACTCCAAAGGGCTTAAAGGACTTGGCAACGCTTCCTGCAGAAAGCCTCCTGACGGGAACAGTCCACCGCTTCCACATAACTGCTCCAGGTTACCACGAGGAATACTTTGGCCTAAGGATTGAATGGTACGAAGACGAGCTTTTCCTTAACGGCAGCTTAAAGAAGAAGTAAGGCTAATTAAACAGAGGACATTGAAAGTTTTCTCCAAGGGCGAACCCTCCTTTCCAGTGAGGATTTCGGGTGAAGAGGTTATTAATGTTTAAGAAACGAAAGTCAAAAGAAATTGAAAAAAGCTTTTCAAAATATTTGAGCAAAGATTCAATAGCAGAAATACTTGAAACTTTTGATAATACAGAATCTGAAAAAATCTTGGATGAATTTAACAAAAAGGCTGAACTTAAAACTTATGAAATAATTGTTTTATATACAAAAGAATATGATGTTCAGAAATGGCTAGAAAAAGTCATACCAAAGTTAAAGGCCAATCATTATGTGATTTCATCTTTTTATGGAAACTTTTTATTTGCTGATCGGAAATGTGTAAATGGATTTGATGAATCAATTATAAAAAGTATTTTAGATGATAAAACAAAAATGGCAGTTTTAATTAAAAAAACACAAATGATTAATATGGGAACAAATGATGTATTAAGGTACAATCCCAAATTCCGTTTTAATGATGATTTCCTTACACTTTTTGGAAAATTGAATTATGGAGAATATATGCTGATTCCAGATGCGGATGACTTGCCCCAAGATTAATCCGTTGAAAGATTCATTGGGGGAGTGTTATGAAAAATAGAATAAAAAGTAGTTTTGTTTTTATACTTGTTTGGATTCTTTATTTCTCATGCAGCAAAAATAAAATTTCATTAGAAGAAAAATTTTTAATGCAAATGCCTTATTTAAAATCGGTGCACACGAGGGATTGTGTTTTCAAGCACGTTAATGCAGGAACTATTGGAGAATTCAGAAAGATAAATATTGATTCAATCGAATATCTTGTAATGGTTGATGAAGAAAGTATATCGGTTGTTTACACTCGCGACAAATCGTTTAAAACGGCAGAAGGTGTAAGTGTTTCTACAAAGGTTAAAAATTTAGTAAAAAAGAATGCAGAAAATATTTTTGTTGAGACAGGTACATATTTCTATATTCCTTTAAAAGACGGATGGCGGGCTGTAATACCTTGTGAATTTCATAAGTTTGATGCATGTAATATTGATGATAATATGCAAATTTCATGCTTTTATAAATATATGGATGAAAAACTGTCTAGCCCACAAACCTTAAAGGAATTTTACGAGTGGTATAATTCGTACTCTTTCCCGGATGTCGATTTGAAAGAAGATAATGTGCATTTTATAATGCCGATGAAGGATTAGCAATGTTTCAGGAGGAAATACGATGTAAATAATTTCTTTGATGGAGGAAAACAGAAGGGGCTATAGAGGTTTCTTAATTTGCTAAAATTAGTGCGTTTCTGTGTTGACATATTACATATATGTATATACAATATTGTATGAGGGTTGAATGACAGAAATTAGCGATGACAACAGATTTGAATGGGATTCTGAAAAAAACGAAATAAATAAGGCAAAGCATGGGCTTTCGTTTGAACAGATACTGCCGGTTTTTGATGACCCATTCTTTTTTGAGCGTTATGATAAGTTGCATTCAACAATAAACGAAGACCGTTATTTTGGCTTGGGTTGTATACAAGGAGTTGTAATCGTTGCAACTTCATATACAGAAAACAATAGAATCAGAATAATTTCTGCCCGGCTTGCATCACCTAAAGAAGAGGAGGTTTACAATGAGTTCTGCAAAAACATTAACAGCTAAAGAAATAGCTGAACTTAAAAAAAGACCTATAGATTTTTCTGATATTCCGGAATTAACCTCAGAGCAGGCAAAGGAGCTTTACCCAAAAAACTGGCGTCCAAGAAAACAGGCTGTTTCTGCAAGAATTGACATGGACACAATTGAGTGGCTAAAAGAGCCTGGTGAAAAAGGCTACCTGCAAAGATTAAATGCGGTTCTAAGATGGGCTAGAATGGAAGGCTGTCCAATTGCATCTCTTTAAAATATACACTACACTCTAGCGTTTTTGCAGCTGTCAAAACACCGCCCTTTTCTCCGCCAAATAGGCATTTGATGGAGAAGCGCATAAAACTCCCCATTCTTGGGGCTGTTTGCGACAATAATTTTGTTAAACAAATAGGAGAGTGAATAGTTATGAAAAAAATACTGATTGCACTATTAATTATTTGGTCAATAATTTCATTTACAATACTTGTAAGTGAAGATAAAAGCGATTTTTTATCTTCTCAATCTATGGTAATATATTATTATTCTCATGGAGGAGAAGAAATCGATATAACTTATCTTTTTGATTCAGAATCAAAAGAAAGAATTGCAGAAGCAATAAGTGAGAGAAAGATTCAGTTTTTTAGAACAAATAAAAATGAGGATAATATATTGAATTGTTTCTTTAAAATTAGTTTTTACAATAGAAGCATTCTTTTTGAATTAAATTCCTTTGACAGAATTTATAGCGTAAACAAAAACCGATATTTTAAATGTGAGGTTGCTCAGTTGATATATCAGTCATTGTCTGTTAGACTTTTAGATGATTTAGAAAAAAATACTCCATAAAATTACCGGAGTGTTTTTCTCTGCAAAGATATGGTCATTTTGTAGGCAGATACTTAATTTTCGTCTACGCTACCCATGGTGTTTTTGAAGCCGCCAAAAAAGCACCTGTTTCCCCCATCAAATAGGTATTTGATGGGGAAGCACTGAAATTGCCTCATTTTGAGAGCAGTTTGCAGTAAAAATTTTGTAAAAAGAGGAGTTTAGGAACAAAAAATGGAAAATTCCTGCCTAAAAAAATACAAAACGTCCTCAAAAAAATGGATTCTTGCGTCCTCATACCCAGAATTCCGCCGGAATTCCGCTTTAATCCCAGCAAATGCCGGTTTGTTCCATTACGCCGGCAACAACCCGGTACGCTATA
>DFJV01000033.1:0-10100 GCA_002373205.1 Treponema sp. UBA3662 | reverse complement strand
ACGCTATATAGACCCGGATGGAAGATTAGATGTTTTTGTAAATGGACAATGGATAGATGCTGCAACTGGTCAACCCATTAATCAGACAGCTGACCAACAAACTGGAGTAACAAATTTAGGAAACTTTACAATTACGGCGTATAATATTTCACATGAAGCAGATTTTAATTCTGGCAATTTAATAAATGTTCAGGGGCTTGAAGGAGAATACGATAGAGATTTTATAGTAGATGTAATGATGCAAGGAACTGGAGTGACCAATGAAGGAACCTACATAACCATAGACTGGAATGTAGGCTTACAAGAATTACCAACACCTGAAAATACAGTTTTTACAATAATTGATGGTCCTCACGGGGCAAGTGGTCGTGTACTTGAAGATGGTATCTCAATAGCTGTGGATCCTCAAGTAATTCCCTTAGGTTCTTGGGTTAATATTGAAGGTATTGGACCTAGGCGTGCAGATGATACAGGAGGAAGAATAAATGGAAATCATATCGATTTATATATGAATACGACTAGAGATGAATGCTTTGAATTTGGAACACAGACTCGGAATGTTACCCAGAATAATCAGGAGTAGAGTAAATGATTAAACAAAAAGTTAAATTGTCAATTTTATTATTTTTAATTATGAATTGCTATTTTAACTGTAGCGCACAAAAAAACGTTTTTTCTTATTCTCGATATGGAAAAGTATATAATTATGATGGAAACCACTATATAACAAAAAAAATTAACAGAATTGATTATTATGTTTTGTTTGATCATAGGATAAGAAAAAATCCATGTTTGCTTGCAATGGAAAAATCAAATATCCTTTTTACACTTGATTTAGATGGACCGTTGATGGAAAAAGCTGTTTCCGTAACAGATATTTTCCAGTTGGACAAAAATAATATTTGTGCAGTTTTTACATATACACCTGATTACAGTGTATATACTGTTATAAATGTGGTTACGAAAAAAACAAAAAGCTTTGTAGCTACATATTTTTGGTATGATAAAATGAATCATGACATCATAATAATCAATTACGGGAAAAATACAGACGGCATGTGTCTCCTTTACATAAACTCGAACTTGATTCAAAAATTTGAATACATGGGAAAACCTAGCGTAGACTATTATGAAAAAGGGAAGGTCATCAAAATTACTCAAAGTAAAACCTCTGGAGAAAACGAGGTCTATGAAATATCTTTGCGTCCATTATAAACGGCCGGTGGGGAATTTACTGTTGCATTTTTTGCAGATGAGTTTTCATATATTTCAGGATATTCATTATTATGATGGGGTATCTAAATATCTTGCAACTTTAAGCAAGGAGCTAATTGATGACTAATATTCTTATTTCTTTGTTTTGCATCAATATTATCTTGTTTATCTATATTTTTTTTGTTGGACTATTTTTTAATTTTTTCTTGTTGAAGAATAAAAAAATAATTGAACAATATTTTTCTGAAAACGGTTATAAGCTGTATATATACGATAAAGAACAGGGAAAAATACTTTCCCGTCATATGAGGTTAAAACTGATTGAGACACTAGTAAGGAATTCTGAACAAATAGTATATAAAAAATTGTTGCTATTTTTTTTGAAACTATATAAAAGTCTGTATTATGTATTCGCTATAATTTTTTTAATTTCAGTAGCAATAGTTATAACTTTCATATTCCATGGAGGAAGGTAGCGTAAAATAAAGTTCACAATTTGTTAATGAGAAATTACCGGAGTGCCTTTTCTCTGCAAAACCGTAAGCATTCTGTAGACTAAAGCGATATTTTCGTTTATGCTATATTAGATGATGAATGTCAATACATTGATACCGAGAATGTAAGAGCTGGTGATTTGGTTTTTCAGATTATAGGAAGTGGAGATAAGAAAGTAATACATTACATAGTAAATAAGGAAGGTGTATGATTAGAAAAATTATTAGAAATATATTGGGGTTTCTGCTTTCTACTTTTGCTTTTATTTCTTGTTCAAAAGATGTAAATTTTTCAGGAGTATGGACTTCAACAAAATATGATTCGATAGGTTATGGAACTAGGATTGAAATATTCAATGACGGTAGAGTTAGGATGTCTTACTTTCCTAGTCAATCTATGGTAAATACAACGGACGAATCTTATACGTGCACGTTACCCTCACCAAAAGAAGGGTATTTGGATAAAGATAGTTGTCAAATCATTGTTAACGGAGAGCATGGAAAATATACCATGCAGATATACTTTTGCAGTTCCGATGGTATGGCGATTCTTTTTGAAGATGGTTCAATTTGTGATTTTCTAAAAAATAATTGAATTTTGTACCTTGGAAATGATTATACTAAATGGAAATGCTATTGATAAAGAAAATAAATGCCGCGGTGAAGCAAATTTAAAACAAAGAAAGCAGGAGCCTTATCATGACTGTTTTAATTAATAAACATAGTTTCTTAAAAATACTTATCTTAGTTATGTTTTCTGTTTATTTGCATGCAGGAAGTGAAAAAGAATATGTTCCCGTTCAGATAAATAACGGTAGGAACTGTTCTGTATATTTTTCAGATTATGACTATTTTGTATGTGATCCCTATGAATATAAAAACAGAATATGGTACTTAAATAGTATAAGTCTTGATTATAATGAACTCAAGCGCGACAGAGAAAACCACATATATGTTGATGATTATCCTCATTATAAAATAGATTTTATACCTTCAAAACAGTTTAAGAAAATAATTCACGAACGGACAAAAAATAAACTTACGGATAAAATTTACTATCTTGTATATTCAGTCAGACAGTTCCGCTATAATGAATACTCATGTTATAGAAATTATGATGATTACAGAAAGGAGCTTCTTGAAAACGGATTTGTATGTATCGGAGAAATGAAAGATGGTTGCCTTCAGTTCAATATTTCTGACAAGGACATGAAATTTACAGAAGACTATGCTGAAAAAATAATAGATTCATCTTGTCGTATTGGAAATGAAGTGAAACAACTTACAGGAGTTGTAATTATAAAGAAGGCATATGGAGCTCCAAATTACGGCGAAACACCAAATCTTGATACAATCGAATATTATCCTGTTTTACAGCTGTATAAGCCATGTACAGTTAATATTGAAAATAATGAAAGTGAAGTAAAGGAAGTTCAGTTAATTTTCTTAACAAGTAATTTTAAAATATCAGATTTAAACGGTCAACGACTTTCCATAAATGGTAAAATTCAAATGGCTGAAACAGGCCATCATCATGAATTATATTATATTGTGATATCGAATCAGTCGCAGATGACTTTCTTAAACAGGAAAAATGATTTTGGAAAATGAAAGGAGTAGTTATGAGAGGTTTTAGAAAAAATTTTAAACTAGCAGTATTTTTATTATTCTTTATAAATACCAGTGTATTTTGTGATTCTGAGAATGATAGAGATATGCTAAAAGCAATAGAAGAAGAAAATTTAATTCAAATATCGAAACTTATATCTGAAAATCCTGATATAATAAAAGATTCCTATGAAAAGATATCAAGAAATCAATTTGTTATAAAATCGGTACTGGGGAAAAAATATAAATCCATGACTGAATTATTGAGATGTGGCTTGAATCCGAATGAGAAAGATGACTCTTGTGCTACTCCATTGTTTTTCTTGGCAACTAATTGCTGCTATCCAGAAAACAATGCAAATAAAATAAAATTTTTGGAGTATTTACTTTCTAATGGTGCTAATCCAAATATAGAAGTAATTCGAAAGAATAAGCTGCCAAAGACAACCCCATTAATGAATGTTTGTGGATATCTGGTTTATGATTTTTCTGAAAACGCATTAACGGTGGCAGAACTTTTAATAAAATATGGAGCGGATATAAATTATAAAAATGAACTTGGCCAGACACCATTATCTACAGCTCTTGAGAATGCAAATATAGATATTGCGTATTTTCTGATAATTAGTTGCAAATGTGAAATAGAGGGGTTCCATTATGATTCCTTTGAAGATTATAATAATGATTGTAATAAAGTTTCCAATTTGCAACTATTAAGAAGAATTGTTATTGATCTAAGAAGTCCAAAATATAAAAAGAAAAAGTAAATTATTAAGGAATTTAAAAAGAAAGGGCTTGATTATAAAAAAGAACCTATACCGAAGGAAGCATTAGATTTAATAAAAAAATTCTATCCAGAAAAGGAGGAACTTTATTTAAAAAAATACTAAAATTTTGTGATTCATAGTCCTTGCAAATTTACATCGAGTTGGAAAAAAGCAATATTTTCCTTTATATATACCCAGAACTACTCCCAACCTTGAAAAAAATTCATTAAAATGGGAAAATAAGATTAGAGCTGAACATAATATGACACTTAGAACTTATTATTATCATCCAATTCCTGAGGAAAAGTAATGATTATGTCAAAATACAAAAAGAGTATAATTTTATTTATTCTTATCACTGTTTCAATATTTTCGGCCTGTATGGCAAATAAAAACAGAATGAAAGTTTCGTTTGAACAAATTCAAAATCTATATTATCAGGAAATAGAAAGGTCACACGCAAAACTTTTTAACCCATTCTATGTAAATAAAATCTTTTTTGATGAAGTTGAAAAAGAAATAAATGAATTGATTGCTGAATCTGATTATTGCTCAATACGTATTTCTGTTAATATAGATAATGGTATCTTGAATATTGCAGTAATATATAATTTAAAAAATGAAATATACTTTAGGGAATGGAAACGAAACGGTGAACAGAAACAAACAAAAATTCATAATCCATCCGCAAAAAGAATACTAAAACACAAACCAAAAGATTTAGTCGTAATCGAAGACAGTAGAAACCTGATTTTAGACAGTAAATCAACATATATAATCAAAAAAATCGGAAGAAATACATATTATTATGCCTATTACTATGAACCTTATGATAATACTTATGAATCTCTTATCGATTTATTTAGTGAGGGGGCTCTAAATGCTAATAAATGATGATTGGCTATATAGAGGGAAAATGTAATTTAAATACTTTGGTCAAACAGGCATTTGTATGCCAAAAACACCTGTGACGGGCGAGTTTAAATAGAGCCTAGCCCCGATTGGAGCACCGCCGGAGGCGTTCTGGAGGGAGGGAGCGGAGCGAGCGAGTGGAAGAATGGAGCGAAAGCGGAAGTGCGCAAAGCGGGGAAAAATATGGTGCTGGACGGAGCCGTAGGCCCGGACACAGTTTAACCAAAAAGGCTGCTCCAGGAATAAAAGAAGAATCAAGATTTTGGGTTTGCTCTTGAACAAAACGCTTATTATGGGTACAATTAGATTATGTTTGACGTAAAGGATTCAGAGCCGTTTGACACGGACGAAGATGATTTTGACACAGTTCTTGAACGCGATATTACTTTTACAGGTAACATCCGTTTTTCAAAGCCCTTCATGATTAAGGGCAAAATGAGCGGGCTCATAGAAGCTACAAGCGACCTTCTTATTGACACGGACGCAGAGGTTGATGCAGACATTACGGCGGAACGGGTATTGGTTCGCGGAAAGGTGAAGGGCAACATAAAGGGCTACAAGATGGTCTACGTTACTTCCACCGGTTCCGTAAACGGAGAAATTGCAAGCGCCCGCCCGGTATTGGAGCTGGGTTCCACTGTGAACGGAAAGATTGCCATGCTTCAGGGCAGTGAGGCTTCTGGTGCGGAAAAGCCGGACCTTTTTGCAAGCGGAGGTTTCTGATGAATCTCTTGATGAATCTCTTGAAGAAAAATTTGTTGAAGGCTTCTTTTTTTGCATTTGTTTTTTCTGTGGTTTCTGCAGCCGCATTGCCGTCTTTTGCACAGGCAGCCCGTCCGGATGCTTTAAAGCTTTACAAGTCCGGCAATTACAAAGAGGCTATCCGCGTGTGCCAGGAAGAGCTGAACGATCCTTCCCGTGGTACGGCCCAGGACATTGAATCCTACGTGGTTCTCTGCTGGTCTTTGGTTGCCAACAAGCAGTACCGCGAGGCAGAAAAGAGCGTTGCGCAGGCAAGGCAGCTTTCTTCCTACGATGCCCGCCTTCTTGAAATTCAGGCTGAATCAAAATTTTATCTTGAAAAATATGACGAGGCAATGAACCTCCTCCAGCAGTATGTTGTAATTCCTAATGCAGACAAAAAGGGTTCTCAGCGCATAGGTCTTTCCTATTACCTTATGGGAGAAATCTATATCCGCCAGAAGAAGTGGGAGCATGCAGACATTGCAATTAGCAAGGCTGTAGACACTGAACCGGGAATGTCTTTCTGGTGGAGCAAGCTTGGCTATGCAAGGGAACAGGCAGGATACTATCAGGATGCTATTGTTGCCTACAACAAGGCAATAAGCCTGAATGCATCTTCTTCTGATGATGCCCGCCGTGGTCTTGTCCGCTGCCAGGCAAAGCTTAATCCATAAGCCTTAAATTTTTCATGCGGAACATAATCCACTTTGAAACTCTTGGCTGCCGTCTTAATCAGGATGAAAGTGAAGGCGCAGCCAAAAGATTCTCTGATGCAGGTTTTGTATGCTCAATGGAAGGGGTGACTTCTGCCACTCCGGTAAATGAGGATGTGCTTCTTTGCATTGTGAATACTTGCACCGTTACTGCAAAAGCTGAACAAAAGGCCAGAAGAATAATAAGGCTTCTGCTTGAAAAATATCCCCTTGCACCAGTAATTGTAACCGGTTGCTATGCCCAATTGGACGGTCCCTTTATAGAACAGATGGAAGTTTCCCGCATAGTGATTCTTTCTGGTAACAAAAAGGAACTTTTGTCTGACCTGGCAGAAGAATTAAAATCTTGCAAGACCCTTTCCAAAGATGAGCTAAGACTTTTTATACAAAAAAAATCAGACGCAAAAAAAGAGAATGCATTTTCGCTTTACACTCCTGTCTTTGAAAAGCACAGCAGGGCTTCCATAAAAATACAGGACGGTTGCAACAACGCATGCACTTTTTGCCGTATACACTTGGCAAGGGGAAAGTCCGTTTCCTTGGAGCCGGAAGAAGTATTGCGCCGGGTTTTGGAACTGGAGGATAGGGGAACAGGAGAGGTTGTCTTTACCGGTGTTAACCTAAGCCAGTATTCTTCCCAAGATGCCGATGGAAAAAATTTTGACTTTACCCAGCTGTTGAAATACCTACTTAGCAACACAAGCAAAATAAAATTTAGGATTTCTTCTTTTTACCCCCAGCACATAACGGAGCGCCTTTGTAAGTTTTTGGCAGATCCAAGGATACAGCCTTCATTCCACCTTAGCGTGCAGTCGGGGAGCGATGAAATCCTTAAAAAAATGGCAAGACCCTACAGGGCGGATGATGTAATAAAAGCGGTTGAACTTTTGCGCAGGGCAAAAAACAAACCCTTCATTGGCTGCGACATGATTGCGGGCTTTCCGGGGGAGACTGAGGAGGATTTTATCCTCACCACGGAACTGTGCAAAAAAGTGTCATTCTCATGGATTCACGCATTTCCATTTTCTCCGCGGCCGGGAACACCAGCCTTTAGCATGAAGGCTCAGGTTGCGCCAGCGGTAAAGAACCAGAGGGTAAAAGTTTTAACCTCACTTGCAGTGCAGGGAAAGATTGCCTACATAAATTCCTGCAAAGACCAGATATTTCCTGCTGTATGCGAAAATTCGCGCAAGGATCGTCTTGCTTCGGCAATGCTTAGCAACCATGCTTCGACGGAGCTCAGCAACCGTGCTTTACAGGGAAGTGTCCATGCGGTTACGTCAAATTTTTTGCACTGCAAATGCCTTTTGCAAGATGGTCAAGAAATTCCGGCTCCGGGAACAATAGTAAATGTAAGGATAAAAGAAGCATTGCTGGAAAGCATAAAAAACGGCGGAGAAGAGGAGTGTTTGGCAGAAATAATTTTATAGGCCTAAAAAAGCAGGCGCGGCAGGGATTGGAGTACCTTTAGTCCCGTCCGCAGGGCGGGATGAGCCGCGCAAGACGGCGAAGTACGGAAAGCCCCTTGCAAAAGAAACTGCCGCAATAATCAGCCTTATCTATTGGGCATTACGATAGCTGCAATTATGTATGCCAAGAGACCTGCTCCTCCTGCAAGAGTAAATAGCACCCATGCAAGCCTTATGATAGTGGAGTCAACGTCAAAATATTCTGCAATTCCGCCGCACACACCGGCAAGCTTTTTGTCTGAATTGGATTTGTAAATTTTTTTGCTGGACATTTTTTTCTCCTATTTGTGTTACTTTATACGACTTTGTGCGACTTTATGCAATAGGCAGAATGCAGGCAAGGATCCCCGCAAAAGTGGAACCCCTGCCAGCATTAGCTTTTATGCTTATTTCTTGAAGCCTTCTGCAACGGCAACTGCACAAGCAACTGTACAGCCAACCATTGGGTTGTTACCCATTCCCATAAAGCCCATCATTTCTACGTGGGCAGGAACAGATGAAGAACCTGCAAACTGTGCGTCTGAGTGCATGCGGCCCAAAGTATCTGTCATACCGTAGGAAGCAGGACCAGCTGCCATGTTATCAGGGTGGAGTGTGCGTCCTGTACCGCCACCAGAAGCTACGGAGAAGTATTTTTCGCCGTGTTCAAGGCGTTCCTTCTTGTATGTACCTGCAACCGGGTGCTGGAAGCGTGTTGGGTTTGTAGAGTTACCTGTAATGGAAACGTCAACACCTTCGTGCCACATGATTGCAACGCCTTCGCGAACGTCATCTGCACCGTAGCACTTTACGATAAGGCGCTCTGGATTGTTTCCGTATGGGATTTCCTTTACAACGGTCAAAGCCTTGTCTGTACCCTGTCCGTTAAAGTAGTCCATCTTTGTCTGAACGTATGTAAAGCCGTTGATTCTAGAGATAATCTGGGCTGCGTCCTTTCCAAGACCGTTAAGGATAACGCGGAGCTTGTTCTTGCGGACCTTGTTTGCGTTTGCTGCAATCTTGATTGCACCTTCTGCTGCTGCAAAAGACTCGTGGCCTGCAAGGAATGCAAAGCACTGTGTCTCTTCGCTCAAGAGGCGGGCACCAAGGTTTCCGTGTCCAAGACCAACCTTGCGGTCATCTGCAACAGAGCCAGGGAGGCAGAATGCCTGCAAGCCCTTACCAATGTTTGCTGCTGCTGTAGAACCTGTCTTGTCTCCAGACTTTTCGCCTTCCTTGATTGCAATTGCTGAACCAAGAACATAGGCCCATTTTGCGTCCTCAAAACAAATCTGCTGTGTTGACTGGCAGATTTCGTATGGGTCAAATCCCTTTGACTTGCACAAATCGCGTGCTTCCTGGAGACCTTTTTCTCCTTCAGCAAAGCCGTATTCTTTAAGAGCCTTATTCACCTGGGGAATGCGGCCTTCATAATCTTCAAATAATGACATATTAATTCCTCATTAAAGTTAATATCAATTGGCAAAAAAGCTTATTCCGCCAAATGTCTTATTCCTTGCGCGGGTCAATAAGCTTAACCATGCCCTGGTCTTCTGTTACGCGGCCGTAGTGTGTGCGTGCAGCTGCAAGGGCATCAGGACCAGACTTTCCAGCCTTGAGGGCATCCATAAGCTTTCCGAGGTTTACGCAGTTGTAGCCAATAATCTGGTTGTCCTTGTCAAGGGCAATGTTTTCTACGTAGCCTTCTGTCATTTCCAGGTAGCGTGGGCCCTTTGCCTTTGTTGCGAACATTGTACCAACCTGTGAGCGGAGGTTCTTTCCGAGGTCTTCCAAAGATGCGCCAACCTTGAGTCCGTCCTCTGAATATGCAGACTGAGTGCGTCCGTATACAATCTGAAGGAAGAGTTCGCGCATTGCAGTGTTGATTGCGTCGCAAACAAGGTCTGTGTTGAGTGCTTCAAGAAGTGTCTTACCGATGAGGATTTCAGAGGCCATGGCAGCTGAGTGTGTCATACCTGAGCAACCGATTGTCTCTACAAGGGCTTCCTCGATGATGCCGTCTTTTACGTTAAGAGAAAGCTTGCAGGCTCCCTGCTGTGGTGCGCACCAACCAATGCCGTGGGTAAAGCCTGAAATGTCTTTGATTTCTTTTGCCTGAACCCATTTTCCCTCTTCAGGAATAGGTGCCGGCCCGTGATATGCGCCCTTAGCCAAAGGACACATGTGTTCCACTTCTGC
>DFJV01000090.1 GCA_002373205.1 Treponema sp. UBA3662 | reverse complement strand
CACGTGCTCTACCAGCTGAGCTAAAGCAGCATATTAAAATGTCAGCCCGACTTGTTGTGTCGAACGTGAGTTTTATATTATAGATTTATGCGACTTTAGTCAATATCATTCTTTATTATTTTTCAAAATTTCCTTGAAAAATGGCAGATACTTTTTCTGAATAACAGTCTTCCACAGATATTCATGGTGAACGCTGTAGGCTCCGCTCTTAATCATACGCGCAATCTGGCTTGGACGAAGAGTTTTGAGCATAATGATTTCTGAAAGCTTTGCAATGAGTACACCAGGAGTATTATTATCGTAAAGGAAGCCGGTTCGGCCGTTATCTATTTTGTTGAGTCCGCCGGTTCTGTGGGCAATAGGAACAGTTCCGTAAACCTGGGCAATAAAATCTTCAAGTCCGCAGGGTTCAAAAAAGCTGGGGAAAACCGCAAAATTGCAGGCGGCAACACAAAGCCTGGAAAGAGCCCTGTCGTAGCCCCTAAAAAACACACAGTCACCCTCGTACTTTAGCGCAACCTGCAGCAGTTCCCTTTCAAGATCCGGCTGCCCCTGACCAATGAATATAAATTTTACAGAAAGCTTTCTCTGCAAAAGCATGTCGGCAGCCTTGGCAAGGACAGAAATTCCTTTCTGGGAAACAATTCTTCCGTGGAAGGCTATGTATACAGGATCCTCGTTCTTCTTTCGCCTTATGTATCCGTACTGCTCTATACCTGCCACAGCCTGCTTTTTGGAAGAAGCAAGGGATGCGTAATGAGAAAGCAAATAGTCAAGGCACTTTTTCTTTCCTTCAAGCTCCATTTTTTCCGGGCTAAAAGGATATGGCAAGAGGGACTTTTTAGTATCACAAGGGTCGTAGCGGTCAGTGTCAATGCCGTTGGTTATGCCTGTAATGCCTGTATTTAAGCGCAAAAAGCCTTCCGTAAGACCGGCAGTTTCCGTCTTTCCTTCAAGAATTTCCAAGGCATATTCTGGGGAAACAGTCGTTATGGAAGCACCGCAAGCCGCAGCGGCAAGAAAAGGCTCACAGCAAGTTCCGTTCATTGCCTTTTCAAAATAGCAAGCAGGTATGGAGGTAATATCCACGGCATCCTGCAAGGAACAGAACTGGTGGTGGTAGCCTGGGCCAGCATTGTGGATTGTAACCAGGCACTTTGTATTCCCATAGAAGGACTTCATGGTTCTATCCGTACGCTTTAAATAATCAACAAAAACAGGAACCAAAGCCGCAGGTGCATCCTGACAGTGGATTATGTCCGGCATTTCTTCCTTAGAGCATGTTGTTCCGTAGTAAGCAACGGTCTTTTGAAAGAGGGAATTAAGGAACATTGCGTCCTCATGACCTTCCCCATGGCAGTGGCAAGGGTTAAGGGACTCCTCTTCCCTGGTATAGGTGTAAACCGCTTTTTTCTCCGAAAAAGCCCTGTTGCCTATAAAAACAATGTTCACCCCGTTCATTTTTCCCGCGCTAAAGGAAACGGTCATCTCCTTACCGCAGATTGTTATAGTAACCGGCCTGTGAAAAAAGCATGTAAAATCACTAACGGATGACAAATCCGTGCATCCGTAAAGAGGAATAAAAAGAGTAACGGAATGACCAGCTTTTGCAAGGCTTTCAGAAAGGGAACAGGCAACATTCTTTACGCCGCCAGCCTCCGCTATACCCGCATATTCCCTGGACACAACCCAAATGTTCATACAGAACTACCCCTGCCAAGATCAGGCCTCAAAACCTGAGCTCCGTTAAGATACGAAGGCACAACAGCAGTCCCCTCAGGAAGATAGGCCGTAACCATAAGGCGAACGACCTTTGGCAGCATATTCCTAACGACAGGTTCCTGCGAACAGAACAGAGGAACCGCAGAAGTATCCACCCCGGTATCATAATGCCTAAGTGCAGTTGCAGGATTAAGCGCATCAAGGTCTGGTGTAACAGTAAACTGTATGTTCACAAGACTTTCTGCAGATATCATATTTTCCGCAAAAACCTTGGAGCACAAAAGCCCCACGTTTTCCTGTATCGAATCCTTAGTATTTTCACAGCAGACGGCTCCCCGAATGCAGTACAACCTTTTTCCGTCCATAAAATTCCTACCTTGCCGTATTCAGGGCATTTATTATCTGGGAAAAATTGTCAGACTTGGCAAGACTTTCCAACTGGGGGTATTCTTTTAAGAGGTTTGCAAATTTTTCCAGTTGCTGCATGGAGCGGTTTTCTTCGGCAAGGGTCTTGGCCTGGGCAGAAGCAAGCTCCTTAAGCTTTGCATCCAGTTCCTTCTGATAGGCTGAATATGAATTCTTTGCCATTTCGTAAAGCTCATAATCAGGAATCTTTGCAGAAGAAATCTCTACAGAAGAAATCTTCCCCCCCTCAAGCTCCGAAGAAAATTCAGCAGAAAGAGATGCAAGTTCGGCATCGGAAAAAACGACACTCTTAAGCGGAGATTCAGCGCTTTTTTGCTTTATAATCTTATCCGCAACCGCAGCAGAAACAAGCTTTGCCTTTGAGTTGTACCATGAATTCAAATCATCCTGAGAGGATATTTTATTTGCAGAAAAAAGTTCATGGATTTTCTCCGGCGAAAGCTCCAGCGCAATTTCCATGTCCAACTTATAGGAAAAATCAGCATTACCGTCCAACTTGGAGGCGTAAAGTTCCCCGGAAGGAAGCATTCCCTCCTCTGTCTGCCGGCTCTTGTAGGGGGAAAGCGAAAAAAGATGCACCTGAGCGTTAGTGGGAAGAAGCTTTTCCCAGCACCATGCAAACTTTCCGGAAACAAGGGCTTCCTTGTGTATTCCGCTGGTTTTACTGGTTAGAACCCCGCAATATCCGGGTTTTACCAAAAACTGAACCCAGCCTATAAAAAAAATAGCAGCACAAGCTATTAAAATTACGATTACATTCGCAAAGAATTTTTTCATCTTTCCACCTGTGGCAATTCTGAATAAAATATAGTATACTCTAAAACAGCATGGATTACAAGACTAAGAAAAAGGCAGCCCCAAAAAAAGCCAAAAAGAAATTTTTCCTCTTTCGCCTGGTATGGAGAACGACACTTTTTCTTTCCTCATATTTGGCGGCCATGTTCTTCTTTTACATCTGCGGCAACTTTCAGGTCTTTCTGGACAGTACCCAGCGCTTCATCCTGCTTTTGTGCGCACTAATTTCAATAGCCCTGCTAATACTTTCACTTTCCGGGGTTCTTATAAGCATATTCCAGTTCATTTACAACCGAAGGAAAAGGGCCTGGATCTTCTTTACAATCTATATCCTAATAGCGGTATTTTCCGTCATAATCTTCTTCATATCAAGAACTGTTTCAATTCTTTCCACAGGAATTTAGCCAATCTGAATTTTACTTTTCTGGACGAAAACTTAGGACTGCGTCCTCTTTGCTCTACCATTCAACTTTTGGCTAATTCGACCGAACATGCCTTTGCGTCACCGCCCTTCCGGGGTTCCCTAACGGTCATTACCGGCGGTGCCGGCAACGCTTCGCGCCCCTCCACGGCGGCGTAGGCTTATTTAGGCTTCGCAAATGCAAAAGCAGCGGTCAGCGGCAAAAAGACAAGAAAATTTCCCTCTTCCGCAAAAAAACTTGCCACCCCCTCTTTTTCATCATGAATTCTGTTGCTTAGGCTTAGCATCCCCTTTTTTTTGCCAGCATCCGGTTTCCACTCAAGACCGCTGGTAACAATCTTTCCGCCTTCAAAAAAAGACGTCGTTCTTGCAACAGAAACATAATCGCTTTTTTTTAGCCCGGAAGCCACAAGACTTTTTCCCTGGCCAAGAAAAAACACCATCTGGCTGCCACAAAGCCAACAGTCAGGCCTGTAGTCAAAAGAAAATGTGTCCAGAATGCCAATAAAATGATCCGCCCTGCCCCCGTTTCCGCCAACAAGAACAACAAAGGAACTTCCGTTACCATCAGATTCGCGGGCCTTCATAAGGGCAAGCTCCGTGTCCGTAAAATCCTTGTCATGGGGGTAAAAGTCCTTTTTTGCACATCCAAATTTTTCTAGAAGAGACTTGTCCCTTAGGCTGTCCATGTCCCCAATCACAAGGTCTGGAGAAAAATCAAGCCCAAAATCCTTAAAAAATGAATGGTACTGCCCCAATGTATCCAGGCCAGAATCAGCGGCAATAACATTATCCACGCATCTTATCCTGCTAAAGAATTCTTTTGTTTGCCCAGCCTCTGGCGCTTCCCCACCAATAAAGACAAGCTTACAAGATTTTAAGGAACAGTCTAAGTCCATAGAATTAATCCCCTCTTTTATGATATAATGAATATATCATGAACTGCATAAAAATTCACTCTGATTTACGCAAAGTAGGCAAAATATTTTCTGAACACGGCTTCAAGGCATATCTGGTTGGCGGTGCCGTACGCGATGCCATAATGAAAAAAGAAGAAAGCGACTGGGACTTAGCAACGGACGCCACTCCAGAACAGGTCAAGGCCATATTCCGCCGTGTAATCCCCACAGGAATTGCCCATGGAACCGTAACAATACACATCTTTGGAAGGGAAATAGAAACCACCACTTTCCGCACGGAATCCGACTATTCAGACGGACGGCATCCAGACAAAGTTGAATACGCCGCCACAATAGAAGAAGACCTTTCCCGCCGGGACTTTACTATGAACGCCATAGCCGCTTCTTTGGAAAACGGAGAGTTAATAGATCCCTTTGGGGGAATAGCAGACATTGAGCAAAAAACAATAAGGACGGTTGGTTCAGCCCTTGAACGCTTTGCAGAAGACGGTCTTCGTCCCGTAAGGGCAATCCGCTTTGCAGGGCAGCTGGGATTCAGCATAGAAGCAAGCACCATGCAAGCAATAGGCATGCCGGAAATTTTAAAGAAGACAAAAGGAATTTCTGTAGAAAGGTTCCGCGATGAATTCTGCAAGATGCTAAAGACACAAAAACCCAGCGTTTGCTTAAAGCTCATGGAAGATACTGGAATAATGGAAATGTTCATTCCTCAGTTTAAAATTTGCCGTGGCTGCATACAGAATGACGGACGCGGCTTCCATGAATTTGACGTGGCAGACCATATCTTCTACGCCTGCGACGGAGCACCAAGCGACAACCTTATCGTAAGGCTGGCGGCATTTTTCCACGACATTGGAAAACCAGAGTGCAGGACAACAGAAAAAATTGCAGACGGCTCTACCCTAATACACTTTCACGGACACGAAACGGAAAGCGCAAAAAAAGCCAGGGAAATAATGAGGCATCTAAAATTTTCAAACGAAGAAATAGAGAGAACGACACACCTTGTAAAGGAGCACATGTTCTATTACCAAAGCTGCTGGAGCGATGCAGCTGTAAGACGCTTCATAATCCGCGTTGGCATAGAAAACTTTGAAGACCTTGTTCAGCTGCGCCTTGCAGACATCTACGGAATGCACAGAGTTCCCTTGCAGGAAGGAAGCCCATCTTATCTGGGGCTTGCAGAACTCAAAGGCCGCATAAAGAAAATCATGGAAGAAAAGCAAGCGTTAGGTTTAAAGGATTTGGCAGTAAACGGAGGGGACCTAATCAAAGAAGGAATTCCCGCAGGCAAAAAGATGGGCGCTATTCTGAATGAACTTTTTGAAGCCGTTACTGAATCACCAGCCATGAACAATAAGGAAACCCTTTTGGAAGTTGCAAGAAACATCTACCGCGAAAAATATTCTTAAGGAAATGCCCCAACTATGAATATTACCACAAAAGCTTTCTTACTTCCGAAACAAGGTAGAAGGAACCGGTAACAAGAAGAAGGGATTTTTCCTTGCTTGCCTTTTCAAAAGCGGTTTTTATACCCTTTTCGCAGTCTTCTATTAAAACATGCTCTATTGAAGCAGATTCAAAAGCCTTGTCCAACCGGGGTAAGTCAGAGCCTTTCTCATAGCCCGGCTTTGTAAGGAAGACAGAAGCAAAGCTGCCATTAAAACAGGGGGCTATGTCTTCCACGTCTTTGTCCGAAGCGCAGGCAAATAAAAGTACGGCCTTTTCCTTAGCAGTATCGTCTCCAAAAACTTTCTTAAAAGTTTCTATTGTATAGTGCACAGAATTTACCGTATGGGCTCCATCCAGAACAAGCGATTTTATTCCGCAAAAAGGCTCTGGGGCACTAAGAATTTCAAACCTGGCTGGAAGACATGCCTTTGCCAAGCCTCTCTCTATCTGTTCCCCACTAATATCCTTAAAAACAGTCTTTACGGCAAGAGCTGCAACTACCGCATTCTTAGCCTGAAATTCCCCCAATAAACGAAGGGATGCATTAATGTCGCTTTCAAAAAAGCGGGATTTTAGCGTAGCTTCCATAGCAACACAAGGATCTTTTTTTTGCCTTGCATACCCTTTTACACTTACAGACGCCTCTTTTTCCGCAAAAACAACAGGCGCCTTTTTTTCGCCGGCAATCTTACGGAAAACATCTTTTACACAATCATCTTTTTGCCAACCGATTATGACCGGTACATTTTCTTTTATGATTCCAGCCTTCTCTCCTGCAATAAGCTCAAGGGTATCTCCAAGATATTCCGTGTGCTCAAGTTCAATTGTATTTATGCAGCAACATTCAGGAAAAATGACATTTGTTGCATCAAGCCGTCCCCCCATTCCAACTTCATAAACAACAAAGTCAACTCCGGCATTCCTAAAGCAGCAGAATGCATACAAGGTAACAAGTTCAAACCAAGTAGGCTGCCTTCCACCGGGCCACTCATCCGCAGAAATTCCTTCCACGCAAGAGACAACTTCATCAGTGGATTTTTTGTAAACGCAATCTTCAAAATATCCGTGTATGGTAGAAATCCGTTCCTCAAAATCTACAATATGCGGAGATGAATATATTCCGCAAGAAAGGCCATACTCTTCTACAATTGACGCTATCATCCGGCTTATTGAACCCTTCCCCTTGGAACCGGCCACATGTATGCAGCGGCAGGAAGACTGAGGATTGCCAAGCTTTTCGCAAAGGAAGCGCATAGTTTCAAGCCAGAATATTCCCTTCTTTGGATTCTTTTCAAAGTTAAGGTAGCGGTCAACCCAAGCACAAAACCCAGCGGTAGCTTTATATGCAGCATCAGTCATTAGTAAACTCCTTTTTTAAATTTTCAAGGGTCGCAGGGCTTATGCTGTAGCGGTAATCTATAGAAGCTATGGCAGCCTTATCCTCTTCCGAAAAGGCAGGCCCAGGTATAAAAAGCGGAATCACAATAAAAGAGTCATCTTTTTTATATATGGAAAACTTTGCTACGGAACCGTTTTCAAAATCCTTGTTGTAAACAAAATCTGGCTTAAGATGAGCGGCGGGAGCTATGTTTTCAAGACGGCCATGGCGCAAAAGAGACTCGGATTTCTGCCTTGAATATTCTGTAAGACACTGCGGGTAAATAAAGGGGTCAGACCAGAAAGAAAGCCCGGCTGCTCCGCCAAGAAAAGAAGAAATAGCGGATGAACATTCGTAAACTTCGCTTGATTTCCAGGTTCTAAAATAAATTCTTCCGGAAAGCTTATTTTCTTTACCAAAGAAGAGAGACGAAAGGATTGCTCCGTCCTTGTCCAGAAAAGTAACTTCGCTTGCAGAATCTTTGTCCACGCAAAAATCATTCCAAGATGAAACTTTTGACGAAGCCAGGAAAACCTTTTGGATTTTTGCGGACTCTTCAATAAGGGCAAGAATATTCAGACCGTCAGCAGGCCAGACAAAAGGCTTTTCCAAACCGGAATTTTCATCAACGCCAAGCCAAACCCTTCCCTTCTTAAAAAGCCTTACAGTCTGCATACCCTTTTGCAAAGAAGCATTCTGCTCCACGGGCTGGGAAATTTTTATCTGCGCAACAGCAGAGACATTGTTGGGATTCAGCAAGGCAGTGTCCATCGAAGAAAGTGATTTTTTCTTGTTTAAAGGAAGAAATGCCAGTGCCAGAACAATCAGAAGAACAGCGTCAAAAGCATAAAAAATCAACACACCTTGTTTTGCAGAAAGTCTTTTCATCCATCACCTTCCCGAATTGAATTTTCTTCTTTTTATGAATATCAAAAGCCAAAGGGCAAGCAGCAACACAGCCGGAAGAACGCAAGTAAAACCCAACGTTTGCTTTTTATAAGATGCAAGAGATTCTGCGCTTACCTTGTAAAGGCTTGTGTCCACGTTATTCTTGTTCTTTAGGTGCAAAAGTTCTTCTCCTCCGTTAAGGCGTATAACGCTTGACACAATAAAGTCAAGTGAACGGGTATCCAGCATTTGCTCAGAGGAAATGTATGGGAGGATATTGGCAGAAAAGCAATACTGGTCACCAAAAACAATAACAGAAGGACTTTCCGCATCCTTTCTAAAAAGCTCCACCGCTACAGGAAATTCACCCAATTCCTCTCCAGCCTCTGCATTTTTGGAAGCAGAAAAAGGGTTTGTAAGAAAATTGCCCATAACCTTCTTGCTTTGCCATGCAGTTTTATTTGTTGCAAGCAAAGTTTTTACAGAAAAGCCCTCTTCTTCGGACACAGAAGCTTCTGTCTCTATTGCACAGGGCCAAGTTAGTGTCATTCCGTCCCTTGCTTCTTTTTGCGAAGGAATGTTGGGCCAAAATGAATACTTTATGTACTCGCTTTTTTGAGAAGCAGCGTCCCTGTCACTAGAGGAATCAAAGCAGATGTTAAAGCAATTGCTGTCTGCCGTAAGCGTGGACTTAAAATATATTCCAAGCTCCTGAAGGGCATTTACTCCCCAGTCGCGGTAAGTTTCTTTTACTTCCCAGTTTGTCATGTCTACAGAATAGGGGTTGGTAGCAATAAAAAACTTTCCCCCATTTTTTACAAACTGAAGTAAATCATTTGAATCATCAAGAGAAAATGACGAGCTTCCTAAAACCACAAGCGGCACTTTTTCCAGCGCGGTAAACGGGACTGCAATTGCAGCATTACCATCTTCTACCATGCCGGGAATTTTTGACGGAAGGAAAGTCTGAACAGCAGAAATTCCCTGAGACTGAAGCAGAGGCATTATATAGGCATAGTTCTTTTCTAGTTCAAATTCGTTTGCACAGAGGACTTGGGCAGAAAGCATCTTTCCTCTCACAATAGAATTGAGCCTTGTGCAAAGCTGATACTCAAGGGTCTGCACGTTGGCGACAAAAGGAATTACTTCGGTCTTGCCAAGGTATTCAAGTATTACGGCTGAATATACAGAAGAAACGGATGTGGTTGCGTCTGTGGAAGTTCTTACGTTTTGAGGATAGACACCGGCAGATTCCAGCATTTTTTCCTTTTTTTCCTTTACCGGGTCAACAAGGCTGTAGGAGACAAAACGCGACTCGCCCGCAAAAGACAAAAGGTATTCGCCCACATCGCGCACCTGCGGCAAAAGCGAAAGCAGTTCCTTGTTGCGGTAATAGGTAATGGAAAGAGGCTGGTCCACTTCCGAAAGCAAAGCCTTTGAATATTCAGACACAGAAAACTTCTTTTGTCTTGTAACATCTGTTCTAAAATAAAATATTGAAGAATCCAGGGCAAAAAGAAAAGCAGTAAGCACAAAAAGGAAGCACATTCTCTTAAAACCCAGCGACTGGTTTCCGCGTCTTTTTTCCATGACAATAACACAAAGCCCATAGAAAAAAAAAGCAGAAACAAGAAAGAAGCTTATGTCCCTGGAGTCAATGATTCCCTTTCCTGCAGCATCAAAATGCCACGCAAAAGAAAGAAAACGTACAAGGGGAGCAAACAAAATACCAGTTGAACTTAATGAAGGAAGCACATGAATTGAATTTAGCGCCGCAAGAACAAGGGCACATGAGCAGAAGGCAGCTCCAGCATTCTCAAAAGCAGTAAACACAAAGACTGCCAGGCTCGAAGAAGAAAGAAGATACAGTAAAGCCATTGAATAGGCTGAATATACGGCATTCCATTCAAGGCTACCCGCTTTTGAAACGCAAATGGGCACTGGCAAAGTTAGCAAAAGGCTTACCGCAAGAAGGGTAAATATGCAGAGTATCTTTGCAACATAAATAGAAAGAGCATGGAATGGCAAGGAATACTCTTTCTTTGAAGTTCCGCACAAAGACCCCAGCGTTGGAATAACAAGAATACAGACATAAGGAATTCCGTAGAAAAAGGCATGAAGCTCGGTAGTTCCGGTTACAGAAAAAAACTTCTGCCCAAAAAAGAAATTTGCCGCGCAAAAGAGGACAAAGACCATGCAGCAAATATATGAAAGAGGAGAATACAACATCTGCACTATGTATTTTTTGTACAAAGACTTCATGCACCTTCTCCCGCAAGCTTAAGATAGGCTTTCTCCAAATTAGAAACATTTGCCTTTGCAATTATTTCTTCTTTTGTACCGCAGGCTGCTACACTGCCGTGGTTAATGACATATATTCTTTGGCAAAGACTTTCCGCTTCCTCTATATGGTGGGTGGAAAGTATTACCGTTTTTTTCTTGCTTAAATTCATAAGCATCTTTTTTATTTTTACAATCTGCTCTGGATCAAGGCCGCCTGAAAATTCATCAAGCACAAGAACTTTGGGATTGCAGGACAAGGCCTTTGCAAGACTTACCCTCTGGCGGAAGCCCTTTGACAGCGTTGAAATTTTATTAGTAAAGACTTCATTTAATGAGCAGGATTCAACAGCAGACTCCACAACTTCCTTCTGAACTTTTTTTTCCACGTTATACATAGACGCGCTAAGGTAAAGCAGTTCTTTTACAGTAAGGGAAGCATCAAGCTCCGGGTATTCAGGGACAAAGCCTGTTACTTGCCGTATCTGGACGGCATCCGTAAAGCCGCATACGGTAACGCTTCCACGAGTGGCATAGTGAACTCCGCACATTGCCTTGAGCATAGTGGACTTCCCCGCACCGTTTGGTCCAAGAAGCCCCGTTACACAGCCCTGCTCAGCATAAAAATCTATGTCTGAACAAGCCGCGACATTTTTTTTGTACTCTTTGCAAAAGCCCTTGAGTTCAACAAAACCTGTCGCTAGGTTAACTTCTGTTTTCATCACAAAACCCTAGTCTTCGTAAGGAATTTCCACACGCATTCTGTCGCGAGAAAGCTCTGCATTGGGATATACTTCCCTAGCCTGCTTTAAAAGCAGATCAAGCTCGCGGTCTGTATAGCGGGGACTGTAGTGAATCATTGCCATGCGCTTAACGTTTGCATCGCGAGCGATTGTTGCGGCCTGCCGCGCGGTCATGTGCTTTTTTTCTTTTGCCTGGTCTTCGCAATCATCGGCAAACATTCCTTCGCAGATTAAAAAGTCGCTGCCCTGGACTTCCTTTGCAATAGAAGGAAGATACATTGTGTCCGTAACAAAGCTGAACTTTCTTCCGCTTCTTGCCTTACCCACAACCTGTTCAGGTTTAACTTCTATTCCGTCTGAATTTATTACGCTTTCGCCCTTCTGAAGCTTTCCCCACAGAGGGCCGCGTGGAACCTTTAGCCGAATTGCTTCTTCCGGGTTGAATTCTCCTGGACGGTCAAGCTCTTCAAGCGTATAGCCTACACAGCTCTTTGTGTGATCAAGCGGAAAAGCGCGTATGTAAAAACCGTCCCCACCGTAAACTGTGCAAGGAGCTTTTATTTCGTTTACAACAATCGGATAGTTTATGTACATGTCAAGGACTTTGCGGCTGGTTTCTATGTATTCAGCGATTTTTGGAGGCCCAAAGATGTAGAGAGGCTCCGTTCTGTCAACCTGTGCGCTTAGCATGAGGATTCCTGGAAGACCTGTAACATGGTCTGCATGGGTGTGTGAAACAAAGATTGCGTTTATCTTTTTCCATTTAAGGTTAAGCCTTCTTAGGGAAACCTGAGTTCCCTCGCCACCGTCAAAAAGGAAAAGATCCCCGTCCCTCCTTAGCAAAACCGAGGTTAAGTGCCTGTATGGCAGGGGCATCATTCCGCCGCAGCCCAAAACAAATGCTTCCATATTCATAGCGCATACTGTACAGGAAATAATTAAAATCTGCAAGACGTATAGCATAAGAAGCCTAGCCCCGATTGGAAGGGCGGCGTAGCCGTTCCGAAGGAATGGAGGCGAAAGCCGGAACCCTGCAAAGCGGGGGATACGTGCGGCTGGCTGCCGTGTAGCGGCAGACACAGTAAAAGAAGAAATACGCTCCAAATAAATAAAAAAATGAAAAATCAGTGGATTAAAAATGCTTTTTGTGCAACAATATGTGTATGAATAGCATTACAAAAGCACAGTCACACCGCTGGCACTTTATTCAGACCGGCGGACTTGTACAGGTAAAAATATCAACAATAGATGACCTTCTTCATCTTGACGAGCTAGACCCCAAACTTTGGATTGCACTTGCATGTCCGGTAAAAGGCCTTGAATTCAGTGAGGAAACCCTTAGCCTGCTTGACACGGATAAAAATGGCCGTGTGCGCGTGCCGGAGATTCTGGAAGCGGTTTCTTTTATAAAGAAATATTTTGCAAAGCCAGAAGTTTTGATGGAAGCAGGAAGCTCCATTCCACTGGATGCGCTTGGAAAGGAGCCATTTGACTGCGGACATTCCCCTTATGATTCTGCAAAGGCGGTTCTTAAAATTATAGGAAAGGAAGACGCCGCAGAGATTACTCTTGATGACGTAAGCGTTAAGGACAAGCTTTTTTCCCCAGCCGTCTTTAACGGGGACAAAATTCTTCCCCCCGAGGCTGCAAAAGATGAACTGAGTGCGGCTGTTATAAAGGAAATAATCTCTTGTACAGGCGGGGATGACGACATAAGCGGCAGCAAGGGCATTACCCGCAAGCAGAAGGAAGAATTCTTTGACTCCCTCCGCGCTGTTAAGGAATGGAGGAACGGAGCGCAGGAAAATGCCCCCCAGATTTTCTTCCTTAAATACCAGACTGACGCGGCTGCAGAGTCCTACATGGCTGTACGGGACAAGGTTAACGAATACTTTTTGCGCTGCTCACTTGAATGTTACAATACAGAAGTAGAGCTTTCTCTGCGCAAAAAGGAAGAAGACACTGTTCTTTCCAAGGAAGTATTGTGCAAGGAAGAGCTTTCCAAACTGCCGCTTGCTGTTTGCAAAGACGGTAAAAAGGAACTTCCTCTTGGCAGCGAGATAAATCCTGCATGGAAAGACGCTGTTGATGCCTTTAGGAAAAATACCGTTGAAGCAATTTTTGGAGAAGGCAAAAAGTCCATTACGGAAGATGAATGGAATAAAATTCAGCAGGGTTTTGAGCCTTACATGGACTGGTACGATGCCCGTCCCCAAAACTGCGCGAAGGATTTGAGCTTTGAGCGCATAGATGAAATTCTTGCATCCGATGCAGAAACGCTTATTACATCCTACCTTGACGATGAGGAAAAGCACCCTCCAATTTCGCTTGCAACGCTTGAACTTAGAAAAATGATTCTTTACCGCCGGGACATGCTTGAGCTTGTAAAGAATTTCGTATCGTTCGAAAACTTTTATTCGCCGGATGATGATGCTGTGTTCCAGTGCGGAACCCTTTACATAGACGGCCGTTCCTGTGACCTTTGCTTTAGGGTTATGGATGCGGCCAAACACGCTTCCATGTCTCCCCTAAGCCAGTGCTACCTTTTGTACTGCGACTGTACGAATGCTTCTGGAGAGAAGATGCAGATTGCGGCAATGGTAAGCCAGGGCTCGCGGGACAACTTTATTCCAGGGCGCAACGGAGTTTTCTTTGACAGAAAGGGCCAGGACTGGGACGCTACGATTGTAAAAATCATTGAGAATCCAATAAGCATAAAAGAAGGTTTCTTTAGCCCCTACAAAAAGCTTGTCAGGATGATTCAGGACCGCATTGCAAAGACGGCTGCCTCCGCAGAATCATCTGTGGCGGGAAAGATGTCCGCTGCGGTTGAAAAGCCGACAGACGCTGCAACTGCCGCAAAGGAAGCTACCGCTGGCAAAAAAATTGACGTGGGTACAATCGCTGCCATAAGCGTTGCCTTTACAGGAATTGCAACAGTTGTGGGCGGTTTGCTGCAGGCATTCTTGGGGCTGGGCTGGTGGATTCCGCTTGGAATTGTGGGATTGATACTTATTATTTCCGTCCCATCTATGTTCATCGCATGGGCAAAGCTAAAGCAGAGGAACATAGCTCCCATTCTTGATGCTAGCGGCTGGGCAGTAAACGGAAACGTAAAGATAAACATTCCGCTTGGTTCCATGCTCACTGTCACTGCGGTGCGTCCAAAGGGCTCAAAACTCGACTCATTTGACCCCTACCGCCAGAAGGGCTTCCCGGTAAAGCGTACAATACTTGCCCTGGTACTTATCGCCATGATTGTGCTTTCAGTAGTCATCATTGCAAAAAATGACTGGAACTTCTTTAAGGCAGTAGGCAGCGTAAAGGATTTCTTTGTAAACTTTGTAAAAATGCCCGAAATCAAGGAAGTTGCAGTTACTGAAGTGCAGCAATAGCGACAAAGTATAGCATTTTTTTATAGGGAGAAAAATGAAAGGAATTATTCTTGCCGGTGGTTCAGGTACAAGGCTTTACCCCATAACAAAGGCTGTTACAAAGCAGATTCTGCCCCTCTACGACAAGCCAATGGTCTATTACCCTCTTAGCGTCCTTATGCTTTCTGGAATACGCGAGGTTCTGATTATCTCTACCCCGCGCGACATAAGTCTTTTTAAGGAACTATTCGGGGACGGATCCTGGCTGGGCATGAAATTCAGCTACGCGGTTCAGGACAAGCCCAGGGGACTTGCGGATGCATTCATTGTTGGCGAAAACTTTATCGGCAGCGACAGCGTGGCTCTTGTCTTGGGCGACAATATTTTTTACGGCCAGTCTTTCAGCACAACTTTGAGCGATGCATACAAAAAGATTCAGATGGAAGGCGGTGCTGTAATTTTCGGCTATTTTGTAAAAGACCCCACGGCTTATGGCGTTGTTGAATTTGACGGTTCCGGGAAAGTCCTTGGAATTGAAGAAAAGCCAAAGCTGCCAAAAAGCAACTACGCAGTTCCGGGGCTTTACTTCTACGATAATTCCGTTGTTAAAATAGCAAAGGAAATACAACCTTCCGCCCGTGGTGAAATTGAAATAACGGCAGTAAACAACGCTTATCTTGCAAAGGAAAAACTCAGCGTTGAGTTATTGGGACGAGGCATGGCTTGGCTTGACACTGGCACCTATGACGGACTTCTTGAGGCATCCAACTTCATCGCAACCATACAGAAAAGGCAGGGAATGTATGTAAGCTGCATAGAGGAAATAGCATACCGCAACGGTTGGATCACCAAGGAAGACCTTACAAACCTAGCGTCAGGTTACAAAACTGTTTACGGTGAATACCTAAGATACATTGCCGAATCAGACATAAAAATCATCCGTGGAGAAAAGTAACTATGCCTTTTACATTTGCAAAATGCCCAATCGAAGGCCTTTGGGAAGTTCAGCCCAAGGTCTTTGGAGACAAGAGGGGATATTTCTTTGAAGTCTACAGCGAAAAGGATTTCCATGAAGCAGGACTTACAATGCATTTTGTGCAGGACAACCAGTCCGCATCTTTTAAGGGGGTACTAAGGGGACTTCACTTTCAGAAAAAGCACCCTCAGGGGAAACTGGTACGCGCTGTACATGGGCTTGTATACGATGTGGCAGTTGACCTTCGCAACGGCTCCCCTACATTCGGTAGCTACTACGGAGTTGTCCTTGACAGTGAAAAACAGAATCAGTTCTACATACCGGAAGGATTTGCCCACGGTTTTTACGTCCTTAGCGAAACAGCCGTCTTTGCATACAAGTGTACGGATTTTTATCATCCGGAAGATGAAGGAGGCATTATGTGGAATGACCCGGCCATTGGTATTGACTGGAAAGGTATCGCACCTGACATAGAGCCACTTCTTTCGGAAAAAGACACAAAGCAAGAAAAATTCTGCACGAACAGCTTGTACTTTGACCTAAATTCAAAATGGATTGGCGGTTAGAACAAAGGTCATTTCCAGATGACTATACCCCTTGTAAAGGTTCTTGAAAAAACACTCTGAAACGCCTATAATGAAACATAGAGGTGAATTATGATTTGGCTTATCGGCTGTAAGGGAATGCTTGGCTCTGAACTTGGCAGGCAACTTACTGCAAATAAAATAAACTGGGTAGGAACAGACAAAGAAGTAGACATTACTAACTTGGAAGAGCTTGACAATTTTGCTGAATCTCATGACATTGCGGCAAACAGGACAGGCAGTACTGTAGCAAAGGGGAAGCTTCCCACAAAAATCACATGGATTATAAACTGTGCAGGCTATACTGCCGTAGACAAGGCTGAAGAAGAGGCAGATCTTGCAAAGAAACTCAACGAGGACGGAGCAAGAAACATTGCCCGTGCGGCCCGCCACATTGGTGCAAAGCTTATTCATATCTCAACAGACTATGTTTTTGACGGCACTGAAAACTTTCCTTATACAGAAGAAAGCGCAAAGAATCCACAGAGCGTATACGGTACAACAAAGGCAGCAGGAGAAGATGCGGTTCAAAAGGAAATGACCCAGTACTACATTATCCGCACCGCATGGCTTTACGGATTTTACGGACACAACTTCGTCTATTCCATGACAAAGCTTTTAAACACAAAAGACAGCATCTCCGTAGTAAACGACCAGAGGGGAAGCCCAACGAACGCAGCGGACCTTTCAAGCACAATCATTAAAATCGTATTGACTTCGGCAAACGCACCAAAACTGTTCGGAAAGAATTCAGCCCTTCCTTACGGTATCTATCAGTTTACAAATTCCGGAGAAACAACCTGGTACGAATTTGCAAAAAAAATTTGTGAACTTGGAAAAAAGTACAAGCGCATAACGCAAGATTGCACTATAAGCCCCTGCTCTACGGAAGAATATCCAACGGCTGCAAAAAGACCCCATTATTCGGTTTTGAGCAAGGAAAAGATTCAAAAGGCGTTAAAACTTAAGATTCCATCATGGGAAGAAAGCCTTGAAAAATTCATAAAGTCAGAAAATTTCAAAGGAGAATAATTTGAAGCAACGAAAGCTTAAGAATATTCTGGTAACAGGCGGATGCGGTTTTATAGGCAGCAACTTCATCAACTACCTTTTTGGAAAGAGTGCAACTGGCCAGAAAGAATTTCAGGATGCAAATTTTTCTGGAAACATAATCAATGTTGACTGCCTTACATACGCCGGTAACCCGGAAAACCTCAAGTCCGTTCAGAATGAATTCGGTGGCAAGAGATATTTCTTTGAAAAAGTAGACATAACCGACAGTTCTCAGATTGAGCGCATTTTTAAGCAGTATGACATTGACACTGTGGTTCACTTTGCGGCGGAATCCCATGTTGACCGTTCAATATTGGGACCAGAGGCTTTTCTTAAGACAAACGTAAACGGCACATTCACCCTTCTGGATGCGGCGCGCAGATACTGGGGCGTTTCTCTTGACAAAAAGCGTGATGACGTTCTCTTCCACCACATATCAACGGATGAGGTATACGGTTCCCTAGGCCCAAGCGGCTACTTTACGGAGACAACCCCATACGACCCGCGCTCCCCCTATTCAGCAAGCAAGGCTTCGAGCGACCACATTGCAATGGCCTACTTCCACACATACGGACTTCCGGTAACCCTAAGCAACTGCACCAACAACTACGGCCCCTACCAGTTCCCGGAAAAGCTAATTCCCCTTATGGTGAACAATATCCGCGAAGCCAAAGAGCTGCCTGTCTACGGAGAAGGAAAAAACATACGCGACTGGATTTATGTTGAAGACCACAACCGCGCAGTATGGCAAATTGTAACCTCTGGAATAGCCGGCCAAAAGTACAACATAGGCGGTGAAAACGAATGGCAGAACATAGACCTTCTAAACAAGCTGATTGAGCTTACGGCAAAGGAAACAGGCCTTGACCAAGATGCGGTAAAAAAGACAATCGTACACGTAACGGACCGCCCTGGCCACGATGCCCGATACGCCATTGACTGCTCAAAAATAAAGTCTGAGCTTGGCTGGGAGCGCAAAATGACCTTTGAACAGGGCCTTCTTCTTACAGTAAAATGGTACCTTGCAAACCGTGATTGGATAGAAAACATAAAGAGCGGTGAATACCTAAAGTGGATAGAAAAAAACTATTCCGCCAGATAAGCCGAATATAAGAAATGGAGTTTATAGACATAATTCATTCTATATGCTATAATCTTACTAGGTAAGCAAAGTTATGGAATTAGAAGAATTCAAAAAGTCATTTAAGGCCCGCTATAAATCTACCAGCTCCTTTTTTTGCGGAATAACGTTAATGGGTCTGGATGCCTTTATCCTCTTGCTGTGCATAGGAACTGGATTCTTCATAGTCAATGCCATAAACAATTCCTGGATAAATTTCCGCTCATTCGTCACATATTCAAGGTACTTGCCGCTTTTTCTTGTTGTTTTCTATGCGGCAAACCTCTACCCAGGCATACTTTTAGCCCCTCAGGAAGAAATCAAGAGAATTTCCCTCTGCTCCTTCTTTGGGCTAATGGGAATTGCAATCAGCATAAACGTTGAGGCAAGGGACCGCTGGCCAATAAGCATTGCCCTTTTGCTGGCATGGCCTTTTGCTTCCATAATGCTGCCTGTCATGAGGGAAATATTCCACATGGCGTTCAGGAATTCAAAGCTGAATTCCGTGCCTGTAGTGGTATTTTCAAAGGGGGATGCCGCAAATATAATAGTAGACAGGCTTATAACCCATAAAGAATACATCTACAGCCCAGCCCTGATTATTACCTCCGCGCAGACCCATCCGGAAACCTACAATAATGTTCCTATCTTTAACTTTAACGATCAGATATTCAATATGATAAAGGAACTTAACATAAAGGTAGCCATAATAAGCGACTATTCAGAACACCTTCCGCTTTTGCAGACAACATTCCGCTACCTTATCAAGGTTCCAAAGCAGCAGATTGTAACGAACCTTTCACTGCACATGAGGGACTTGGGGGGAATTCTTGCATTTTCTTCCACAAACCAGCTTACAAAGCGCCGTGCCCTTCTTTTAAAGAGGCTTATGGATATTTTGCTTTGCCTTATGGCGCTCCCAATAGTGCTTCTTGTGTCCATATTCATAATAATTGCAATAAAAATTGACTCCCCAGGCCCAATTTTCTACGGCCACAAGAGGGTTGGAAAACACCATAAGGAAATAAAGTGCTGGAAATTCCGCTCCATGGGAATTGACTCTGACGAAAAGCTCAAGGAAATTCTTGCAACAGACCCGGTACGCGCCGCCGAATGGGAAAAAGACAGAAAGTTTACGGATGACCCCCGCGTAACAAAGGTTGGAAAGTTCCTGAGAAAGACCAGCTTGGACGAATTGCCCCAGCTGTGGAATATTATAGCCGGCGACATGTCTTTTGTTGGCCCGCGCCCAGTTACACAGCCGGAACTTAAGAAATATGGTGAATACGAAGACTACGTTCTCTCTGCTCAGCCAGGACTTAGCGGCATGTGGCAGATTTCCGGCAGAAGCGACACTGGTTACGAAGAAAGAATTACCTTGGACACATACTACATACAGAACTGGTCCATCTGGCTTGACCTTTGGATTATAATAAAAACAATTTGGGTTGTGCTTAAAGGAAAGGGAGCATACTAAATGAATATTACAAAATGCACAAAAAGACTGCTTCTTAGTTTTGCCGTTATCTGTTCAATGGCGGCTACTTGTTTTCCGCAGGAGTTACCGGAAACAGAACAAACAGTTCCCCAAGTTTCCTACAGGATAAAGGATGTCAAATACAGCTCAAAAGGCCTAACGCAAAAGTCAGCCCTAAAACGTCTCTACAAAATCAGCAAAAAACAGGTCTTTAAGTCAAAAGAAGAATTGGATGCCTACATTGCGGACATAAAACAAAAATATGACAACACAAGGCTCTTTGAGGAAACTCAGATTAAGTGCACGACACTGGCACAGACTGACGGTATAACCCCCGTAGTGCTCGAAATATCGGTTTCCGAAGCACACAACCTTCTTGCCCTTCCAAAACCCAGCTACAACTCTAACAGTGGTGCAAACCTCAAGGTAAAGCTCAAGGACAAAAACTTTCTGGGAACCCTTAGCACCTTCAACCTGGACGTTAACGCACAATTCGGAAATGATGATGAGCCTACAAACTTCAGGAAAATGGAGTTCGGGACAAATTTTGACTATGACTATCCTTTTGACATTGGCATAACGGAAAACGCATGGACAAACGACGTTTCCTTTTCTTGGACCTTAGGAGAAGGAAAGCCGGAATTTGATGTTGCTACAGGCCTAAAAATAGGAATCCCCTTCGGAGAAGACAATTCATTCAACATACATGCAACACAGTCTGTTGTCCGCGATACAGAATACGAAGAATACGGCGATGAATTATATTTTGTTGAGGAAGGCGGCATAGACATGCCTCTTACACTGGGAAAAATCAACAAATTTACGCCCGTGGTATACACACCTTCCGCAACCGCTACCTACAACTGGGACAAGGACGGAATATCATCCTTAAACGAAGATCTCCTGGGACCGACGCTTAAAATTGCACACTCAATATCCATAAGCAATGAAAACTGGAAGGGAAATTTTAGGGATGGATATTCAGAGTCTATAGAACAGGGCTTCAAGTGGAATTTTAAGACGGAAAGCCTTGCCCCTTCAGTGGAAATTGAATCAAAATTCTTTACGTCTTTCTGGGATTGGGTTGGAATTACGGTTGACGCATACTACTATGTAATAAAGAACGGTCACCAAAACGCGCTTGGCGCAAGGCTTAGGGGAATAAAGGATGAGCAGGAATACAAGGACTTTGACAAGGAAGCCCTGGATTCTGACACAGGCCTGCAATTCTCCATTGACATGCCCGTTCACATAATTACAACCCACTGGATGGACTGGGGATATAAGATTTTTGGCTCCTACAATACGGCTCCCGCCCCAATAAAAATCATAGGCTGGCTGCCCCACAAAATATGTCCCTATCTTGACTTTGAATTCCAGCTTTCGCCCTTTATGGATATTGGTCTTACCCACAACGAGGCTACGGATATGACCTTTAACTACAAGGACGGATTTTACGCAGCAGGTCTGGAAGCCCTCTTCTTTATGCAGAGGTGGAAAAGCTTTGTAGTGCGCGCAAGCATGGGTGTGGACGTAGGAAGATGGCTTGGTGGAAGCCACCTAAACCAAGACTGGCGTGAACAGTGCAAAAAATATGAATTTACTTTTGGCCTTGGCCTACAATATTAGCATAAAAAGTTTTATTGTAATCAGTATTTTGCAAAATGAGCCTAGCCCCGATTGGAAGGGTTGCGCAGCAAGACCGCGACAGCGGGCCGGAGCGTAAGCGTAGCCCTGGAAAGCGGGTAATAAGAGAGACTGCGTAATGGCGTAGCCTTACGCACAGTAAAAAGATCAATACGCTCCAAGAATTTATTATTGCTGCAATGGAGCAGGTCCTGTAAGCTTTTCGTAGGAACGCTCTGCCCTGTTGCGCCAATAAGATTCAGGCTCGTAGTCTTTTAGGATAGAGAACAGTTCCTGGGCAAAATTCTTGCATCCGCAGCTGTTTGCAATCTCAGCAAAATTAAAATACATCTGCCAGATACCGTTTTTGTTGCCCCAACTTACAACGTCGCTGTAGGCAGAGGCATTTTTTAAGAGGTCTGCAAAGGAAGTGTAGCTATAATCTGTAAGGCGGTCTTTAAGAATTTCTTCGATTTTTGTCAAGGCTGTTATGCATCCGAGTGCTGAGCAGCGGAGAGCCTTTTCGTTCTGTCCCTGCTTAAAGTAGAAGTCTGAAAGTCCAGCCAAAGCCTTTGTGGAAATGTCAGAGTCGTTGCGGTACATAAGGAAGAATTTTTCAACGCTATCCGCACGGTTTGTCTTTATGAGCCTTACGATAGAATTCATATAGGCCCTTTTATTGTGAATGTTCTTTGAATTTTCAATATCAGCCTTGTCTTTGGAAGCCTTGGCAGCATTCACTGCAGTTTTTGCGTCCTTTGGCTCTTCATCTGCATAGTATTTGTCGTCTTTTAGTATGTTCTTAAAATAACGCTCATAACCGTCATTGTCATGCTTGTCTTTTGAAATTTCGGCGAGTTCATAGAGAATGTCATACTTTAGGTCCGGGACGTTCAGTATGTCCTTTTTGTCGTAGGCCTTGTTCATATACTCTTCGGCAACGGATGTTTCACCTTCCAGCCTGTAAATCTTGCCAATCAAAAAGTCAGATTCTGGGAAATTCTTGGTTCTTATTATAAAATCCTTAAGTACGGAATATTTTCCGCTGAACCTGTCTTTTCCATACTTATCCACATAGTTTTCTATTACGTCGATAGCCTTTGCCTGGTTTCTCTGCCTAAGCTCGCTCATTATGTCGTCCAGGGAATCACCTGCTTTTCTTACGGCTGCAATTTTTTGGGTCTGTTCAAGGATTTTGAGCTCACTTTCCACGACCTTTATGCGCTCATCCTTGGCTTTTTCTGCCAAAGACAAAGCCTTGCCATAGTCTCCATTTTCAAAAGCATTCTGGGCATACCGCAATGTCAAAAAATAATCGGCTTCTGCATTGGACTTTGCAAACGCAAGCGGGCAACAAACTGAAAAAATAGCGGCAAAAGTCAAGGAAACGAGTTTTTTTGTAATTGTCTTCATATTTAAACGACTCCCAGGAATAATTTTACAATGAATTCAGTTCTTCTCTGAATATCTTATCGGCATCTTTGGAAGGAATTGTTCGCACTATTTTGCCCTTCTTGAAAATAATGACCTTGTCCCCGCCACCTGCAATTCCAAGGTCTGCGTGCTTGCCTTCTCCAGGCCCATTAACAATACATCCCATGACGGCAATAGTTACATCTTTTTTTAAGGAATAGAGCTCATTCTGCCACTTTTCCATAAAAGCGTGCACGTCAAAGCCCAAACGGCCGCATCTTGGACAGCTTACCAATGTAACTCCGGCCTGCCTTTTGCCACATTCATGCAGTATCTCGCGGCCTGCTATGACTTCGTTTTCCGGTGCAGATGAAAGGCTTACGCGGATTGTGGAACCAAGGCCTTCTTTTAGCAGGGTTGAAAATGCAAGCGTTGACTTTACGACGCCGCTTATAAGGGGACCGGCTTCCGTTACGCCAATATGAAGGGGGATGTCGCTTTCTTTTGCAAATTCCTCGTTGGCTTCTATTGTTTCCTGGACGGATGATGCCTTCATGCTTACGACTACGTTCTTAAAGTCAAGGTCTTCAAAAACGGCGGCTTCACGCATGGCTGTCTCTGCAAGGGCCTTTGCGCGGGTCATTCTTTTTTCTTCAACCCAGGCTTCAAGGTCTTTGGGAAGGCTTCCTGTGTTTACGCCTATTCTTATGGCAACACCCTTTTCTTTGCAGGCATTGACCACTTTTTCTACCCTGTCACGGCTTCCTATGTTGCCTGGATTTATTCTGATTACGGAAACTGGGCCTGATTTTAGCGTTTCAAGTGCCAGTCGGTAGTCAAAATGAATGTCCGCAACTAAAGGCACGTCTGTGTGGGAGGCTATTATTCCAAGTGCTGCGGCACTTTGCATATCGGGGACAGCAAAACGGATTATGTCGCAGCCAAGGGATTTTAGGGTGTTTATCTGCCTAAGGATTTGCTGCAGGTGCTCAGAGCCTTCCGTTACATCGGTAATGCCTTCTTTCCACATTGTCTGAATTGTAACTGGATTGTCTCCGCCTACGAGTATTTTCCTTATTCCGCTGAATCCGCCTACTGTAACGACCCTTGGTGTCTTGAACATAATCTTTGCCCCTTTAAAATAAGGGACTGCCCCTTCCCGCCTTACGGAAAAGAGCAGCCTTTTTAGAAAATTGTAAATCTACTATGATATGGTCTGCCGGATTAGAGCTGAACCATCATGCCGAATACCATGCTGAACAAAGCGATTGTTTCGCAAAGACCAACTACCATGATGTAGTTTGTAAAGCCCTTACCTGTTTCGCCAAGAGCATCGGAACCAGCGGCACCAGCTTTTCCCTGTGCAATTGCAGACATACACATAGAAAGACCACATGCAATACCAAGACCCAAGAGGAAGAGACCGCCTGTCTTATATGCTTCTTCTGCAAGAGCCTTTGCCTTTGCAAGCATGTTGTTCATAAGAAGGAAGCCGTAAATTGTCTGTGTAAGCGGAGCACCGGCAAAAACAACCAGAAGGAATGGAGCAGGCTTGTTGTTCAAGTAACATCTTTTCCATGCTCCAATAGCACCCTGGCCTGCAATACCAATACCAATTGCACTTCCCATAGCGGCAATGCCCATTACAACACCAGCACCAATCATACCCCAGTTCATAATTAACTCCTTAAGCCCTTTTTGGGCAGTTTATTATTCTATTTAAAGACGGGCACAAAACCCGCCTGTTATCAAGTTTTAGTTCTGCAAAAGCAGACTTCCGACATTATTCTTCACCGAAAGGCTTTGCACCTTCGCTGAAAGGCCTGTATTTTGTTCCACTCCATGTCATTCCCAAGTGAGTTGAGAATTCAAGGGTGTTAAGACGTACGCCGTGAACGATTACGGAAAGCAGGTTCAGCATCATGTTAAGTCCATGACCAAACACAAGAAGAACTACCGCAAAGATTACGAGCGCAAGCTTGCCGAACATTGGGCCTGCCATTGAGTTTACCGTACTGCTGATTGCAGCTCCCGCAAGAGCTACAGCCCAGAGGCGGATATAAGAAACAATGTCCGAGAACACGTTAACGATACCCAAAAGCACGCTGATGATGTTCTTGCAGCTTTCCAAGACAGACTTTCCGATGCTTCCGTCATAATTGGAGAAGACAAAGCTTAACGCAAATCCGAACAAAAGTACACCTATACAGATAATAGGAAGATTTGACGGGAAGGTAAAGCCGAATGCCCTTATCGGAATGCCAGTGTCGCTCAGGGGGAACTTGCTGGAATCAACAACCATGTTCATTACAACGTAGAACATACCCCAAAGCTGCATTAGAGAACCAAATTCACCTATGGCCTTAAGACTCTTTCTGTTGCTTACTATGCCCTTTATGTGCGCAATGCTTAACTGAATCAATGCAAGGACAAAGCAGAAGACCTTCTGGTTAGTGTTTGCAGCCTCTTCGCCCACAGTGCTTGCTGCAAAAGGACTTGCAGAAGAAAGACCAGTGAACAAAGACGGCAGCCTGTCTGCTGAAATTCCAAAGAGAGAGCACGTGAGTGTTCCCCAAACCATAGTACAGACACCCAAAAGAACTACAAGCACAGGAAGCGACCTTGAGCCTTTTTTGCTCTTGAAGTAAAGCAAAAGACCCAAAAGCGCAATCAAAAGGCCGTAGCCAGCATCCGCAAAAATCATTGCAAAGAAGATGCAGAAGAACAGCAGGAACCAGCCCGAAATATCATATTCATGATAGCCCGGAGTTACGTCCAAGAAGTCCGTGAGCGGATAGATAAGGCTTACAAGCTTGTTGTTGTGAAGCTTTGTAGGAACAAAGTCTTCTTCCGCAGGGTCTGCCATAGCATAAGCCCATTCATTGGCCCTACATTCGCTTTCAAACTTGTCCATTGAGTCAACAGGAACATAGCCCGTAACCCATGCAAGAGAATTTCCGCTTTCCTCTTCCTCGGCCTTTGCCTGTGCAAGTGCATCTTCCACTGTCATAGGCTCCAAAGAATCTTTAGC
Organism: Treponema sp. UBA3662; assembly: GCA_002373205.1. Lineage (GTDB taxonomy): Bacteria > Spirochaetota > Spirochaetia > Treponematales > Treponemataceae > Treponema_D. Next base: position 1,757 of record DFJV01000090.1, on the reverse strand, counting down.
TTCTTCTGCCTTTCCGCTTTGGTCACGTTCCATGCCGCTGTAGACATTTTCAAATTCAATGTCTGTTGCAAGAGAATTCTTTAAGTCTGCAAGGACGGCACGGTACTTTTTGTCTTCGGTAAGCTCGCTTTCTATCTGAGCAATTCTTGCCTTTGCCTCCGCAATGTCAGCGGCTATTTTGTCCGTAGAACGATCCGGCACCGGTACAGAATATGCTTCCGGAGGCAAATCCGCAGGTCTATCCGTTACTTCCGTTTCCGAAAGAAGCAGAAAACGCGCGGTCTTGTTAACGGAATTTACCAGTATGGTCTTTGATTCCTTGCCCACAAGCGAATACTTGTCCAGAGGAATCTCGAACATATAAAGGAATATTCCCTTTTCTGCAAGATATGCAAAATCATCCGGGTCTACTGACCCCCAGGAAGAAAGACGCTCAAGCTCTATTATATCCTGTGAGATTTTGTCCAGCAGGGACTTCTTTTTGTCATTCAGGGAAACAATTTCCTTTGCCTTTTCAATTGCGCCTTCTTTAGAAAGCTTTACCTGAACCGGCAACTGCTTTTTAGGCAACTTTATTTCATCAATGATAGAAATAGCCTTGTCTGCGGCAGCTGAATTTTCCTTGTACAAAGCAAGAACCGGACCTTTGCCCTGGACTGTCTCCAAATGAAGCAAGCCCATCTTGCGAAGTTTCTTTAAAGACTCCTTGCGGTGCGAATTCAATACGACAAGGGAAACTTTTTTCATCTGAACAATTGCCATTATTTACCTCCCTTGTCTTTTGCATCTGAAGACGCCACATTCTGGAGCTTCTTCTTTGAAATCTTTGAGCGTACAACGGCGGCAACCTGTTCGTCTCCAAGGAAAACACCAATTTTCTTGATGTTAGCCTTTGTTTCGGGAATCTTAACCTTCTCGAAGAGGTTTACGCGCTGAGTCGTAGTTCGCAGTTCCTTGGAAAGAAGCCTTACCTGCTCCTCAAGCACTTCTGCCTGAAGGTCAAGCTCAAGGGCCTTTTCCATGCGGTCTGCAGCCATGTCTATCCACAAAGGTGTTGAATAAAGGTCGTAATCTCCACGGCCAAAATCAGCACCCTCATAAATTGGAATCTTTACGCCGGCAATGTTGCCCCAGCCCTTCTTAATGTTCCTTACGGTGACCATTTCGGGCTTGAATGCATCCTGTTCGCCGAAGACGGAAATCCATTTTTCAAAGTCCTCTTCCAGAGATTTTTTCTGGGCACGGACTTCCCTGGCCTTTTCATCTATCGTTCGTATTTCTGACTGCAGCTGCTGTTTTTTAAGCGTAAGGGTCGGAAGATAGCGCTGGTACATCTTAAGCGCGTCTTTCTGAACCTTCTGCTCATTTTTAGTCAGCTTTATCTTAGCCATTAATCAAGCTCCCAAAAAATTAGTTCTTCGGCCAGAACTGTTCAATAAGTTCTGTCTTAAGGCCTGTTTCCTGCTTTTCAAAACATGAGGCAAGAATCTTCCAGCCGTTGTCCAAAGCCTCTTCAAGAGGAATGTTTACAGACAAATCCATCATCTGGGATTCAAACATTACGCCGTATTTAAGGAGCTTTTCGTCCCATGCGGACATGTTGAAGCCCATGGACTTCTTTTCCAGCGTATCCTTGTACTGGGCGTAAAGCTTAATCATTGCGTCCATAAGGTTACGGTGGTCTTTTCTTGTCTTACCGTTTACGTTCTGCTTAAGACGAGAAAGGCTTCCAAATGGCTCGATGCGTCCACCCTTAA
>DFJV01000150.1 GCA_002373205.1 Treponema sp. UBA3662 | reverse complement strand
GGGAGAACCTGTGCCGGTTAGATTGAGGCGTATTTCGCTTTCTTCAAATGAGGAAGGGATGCTTGCCGTGTAGACTACGGATGGCTGGCCGTTTACACCGCTGTTTTTCTTTGTGTAGCTGTCGTTGTAGTCAAAGCTGGTGTTGAACTCCGCAAAGATTTTGCAGTTGCCCTCACCAATTTCAGCCGTAAAAATTACGCCGCCCTTTGGGGTTGCGCTTGTAACTGCATCAATGTTTGCCTCCCCGCTTTTTTTTGCCGATGAGGATTTTGCTTTTGGGGCTTCGTTTTTGGATTTGTGGTACCAGACAGGAAGAGATTCTGGCCGACCTTCCTTGGGAGCAAACCACCAGTTCTTTTTACCTGCCCGCTCGGTTACATAAAGGGTGCGGATAAAGTTTCCCTCTTCGTCTTCAAGCCATACTGCAAACTGAGGTTCTCTTTTCTGCTTCCAACATTGGCCTGCTCCAACGGAAACAGTAACTTCTCTTGCAAAGGCAAAAGAAAATGCAAGTGTAATTCCAAGTGCTAAAAATGTGACAAGTTTTTTCATTGTTATTCCTCCAGTTTTTTTGCGAGTTTTTCTGCACGACTAATTATTTTTTCCGGCAATGCCTGCATGTTTTTTGTTCCGGCAAGCATAATCTTTCCTTTTATTTTTACACCCGAATAATAAAGTATTTCTTTTACGGCCGCATAAGCCTTTGTGCTCTGCCCGGCAAGAATGTTGAGCGGAAAAGGCGTTGTGCAGGCGTTTACTATCAGGGCTTTTTTTCCTTTTAGCAGGGGAATTGGAATGCCCATTTTGCTTTCTCCCATCATCAGGGCAACCTGGCGGTCAAAGAGGCTTTTTAGCTTTCCGCTTATGTTTCCCCAGTAGACAGGGGAGCCTACCACAATTGCATCGCAAGCTTTAAGCGAAGCCCCTATGCGGTGGGCATCGTCTTTAGGAAGAATGCAGTCTCCCTTTTCGCGGCACTTCATGCATCCAATGCAGCACTTAAAGTCCAGCCCGTTCACTTCCACAAATTCTGTTTCGTGGCCGTCTGCCTTAAGCCTTTTTTCCATTGCACCAAGAATTTGCGAAACCTTGCCTGTCTTTCTTGGCGAAGCGTTTAAAATCAGCACTTTCATTTTTCATCTCCAAAAACAGATTTTATCCACAGCTTAACAAAAGCATCCGTAAACTTTTTTCCTTTGTCCCAGTATTCAACGTCACATTTTTTTAGGATGACAGCTTCTATGCAGCCCCACAGTCCCGAAACCAAAAGGCCAATATCAAGGCGGGGATTGGCAGAAGAAGCGCTTCCTTCCGCAATTGCTTTTTTTAGGATTTCCTCTCCGGTGCGGTTGCAGATGTAATATTCTTCTATTAGTTCCGGGGGAAGAGTGTCTGCGGATTTAATTCCCTGCATTACAAGAAGTGCAAGCCGGGGGTTTTCAAAACTCCAGTCGCAGAAGGCATTAACGGCATTCCTTACCTGGCTCTTTGCACTCCGCCCCTTTACTGCGGAAGCCTTTATCCTTTCGTTAAGCTCCCGGATGCAGTCAAGGGCTATTGCTTGGAAAAGCGTGTCCTTGTCCTTGTAATAGTGGTAGATATTCGTTGCAGTTATCCCGCAGCTTTTTGCAATGTCCCTCATTCCAATCTGGGAAGGCTCTGCTTCCATAAGAAGCTCCAAAGTCTTCTGCTTAATCAGGGGAATTATCTGTGGATTGGCATTCCGCATGGCAAACCTCGCTAACTTTGCATTACAATGTTAATATAACATCGTTAAATTATATTGTCAACAGATTTTCATATTGCAAGCACGGCAAATTTTGGATATTATGGCATTATGATAGAACTAAGCAGTAAGCAGCGCCACGGTCTTGAAAAACTGGCGCATCCACTCCAGCCGCTGGTAATAGTTGGTCAGGCAGGCGTGACAGAAGCCCTGGAAAAACAGGTTGGTCTTTTTTTGAACGACCGTGAACTTGTTAAAGTAAAATTCAATGCCTTTAGGGATGAAAAAAAGGAACTGACCCTAAAGCTTGCAGAAGACACAGGTGCAACTTTGGTGCGCATTATTGGAAACATTGCCATTCTTTTTAAGGAAAGTGATGATCCGGAAAAGCGCAGGATTTTTACAGACAGGCTCAAGTAGGCTAAAGTTAAGGCGGAATTTTTATGCAGAAAAAAGTTGGTATTATTGGCGCAATGGACGTTGAAGTTAAGACGCTCAAATCTAAGCTTTTGCCTTTGCCGGGAGAGTCTTCCGTCCGCACTACACTTGCCGGCGGCTGTGAATTTTACGAAGGGCTTTTGGACGGAGTTGCCGTTGTTGTGGTAAAGTCTGGGGTGGGAAAGGTAAACGCCGCCCTGTGTGCCCAGCGTCTTGCCATTCAGTTTGGGGTAACGCATGTAATCAATACGGGAATTGCGGGCGCAATGGCTTCTGGCCTTAAAGTGCTTGATTTTGTTGCCAGCACGGATGCCCTTTACCACGACATGGACGCAACGGGCTTTGGCTACAAGGCATGCGAAGTTCCGCAGATGAAGTGCTCCGACTTTCCTGCTGACAAAAAGATGCTCGATGCGGCAACGATTGCATTTGCCTCGCTAAAGGAAGCCAAGGGTCACGAGCTGATTGCAGGCCGCATTGCTACAGGTGACCAGTTCATTAGCGACAAGGAAATTAAGAATCACATACGCCAAATATGCAATCCTGCCTGCGTAGAAATGGAAGGAGCTGCGATTGCCCATGCCTGCTACCTTAACGGCATTCCATTTGTGATCATCCGCTGTATGAGCGACATGGCTGATGACATGCAGGAGAACGCCTACAACTTTAATGAAGGAACTGCCGCTGAACTGAGTGCGGCTTTGGTGCGCAATATGATTCCCCTCTTTTAGGGGAAGAAACCTACGCGGGATTGGAGGGGCATACTTGTAAAAAAAGCAATGCCGTCCAAAAAATTAAAAAAAAGACAATATAGATTCTGGAGGAAAATATGTCAGAAGAAAAGAAAAAGTACAACGTTGATTCATTCAATCTGGACCATACAAAGGTTACGGCCCCATTCGTAAGGCTTGCTTCCGAAAAAACAGGACGCAAGGGGGACATTGTTTCCAAATACGACATCCGCTTTTGCCAACCCAACAAGGAATTTATGGAAAACGGCACAATCCATACGCTTGAACATCTTGTTGCCGAATACATACGCGACGAAATGCCCAACATCGTAATTGACTTTAGCCCCATGGGTTGCCGCACGGGCTTTTATTTTACGGTCTGGGGAGACCACGAGGAATCTTGGATTGCAGAACGCCTTGTTAACGTGCTAAAAAAAGTTGCCGTCTGGGACAAGCCAATTCCTGCCGCTACGGAAAAAGAATGTGGCAACTACAGGGAACACAACCTTGAAGGCGCAAAAGAAATGGCAAAAAAATGGGTCCAAGGCATTACCGAAAAAGGCTGGAACTGCTACAAATAAATTTTCGTAATAATTTGGAATTAAGCCATGAACCTGTTGCAAAAGCTAAAAGAAACAATTTCTTCTGTCCTACCCATAATGGCTATAGTCCTTATTCTGGGCTTAACCCTTGCCCCGCTTGGCAGCGACCTGCTTGTACGGTTTATTCTTGGCGGAGTTCTGCTGATTCTGGGGCTTACGGTTTTTCTTTTGGGCGTGGACATAGGAATCCTGCCTATTGGGGAACGCAGCGGTGCGGCCCTTACTGCAAAGAGAAACCTGTCTCTTTTGCTTGGGGTTTCCTTTGCAATTGGTTTTATGGTAACGGTTGCAGAGCCAGACGTTCAGGTGCTTGCGGTACAGATAAAAAATGTTTCCCCTGCCGTAAACAAGTGGGCTCTTATTTTTATGATTGCGGCGGGAATTGGTCTTTTTGTTGTTATAGGCCTTTTGCGCACAATGCTTAGCCTAAAGCTAAAATACGTCCTTCTGCTTTCTTATGCTACGGTTTTTACCATGGCATTTTTTTGCCCTTCCGAATTCCAGGGGATTGCCTTTGACGCAGGCGGTGCAACAACAGGGCCAATGACGGTTCCATTCATAATGGCTTTGGGCGTGGGTGTTGCGGCTGTTCGTTCCAAGGGGCAAATTCACTCTGGGGCAGCATTGGAAAAATCAAAAAATTCAACGGAAAATTCATCAGATGCTTCTTTTGGCTTAACAGGCATTGCATCCGTTGGGCCAATTGCGGCTGTTTGCTTTTACGGAATATTGCAGAGCTTTACAAATTCAAACCCTTCTTTGGCAAAGGATGCTTTTCTTGCGGCTGAAAACAGCGGAAAGGGTTCTGCTACAGGACTCTATGTTTTTCTTAGCGAGCTTCCTTCTGTCTTTAAGGAAGTTAGCATGGCCCTGCTTCCCCTTGTTGCAATGTTCATAGTCTTTCAGATTTTTTTGCTTAAAATGCCACCTTTCCAGGTAAGGCGAATGATAAAGGGTCTTTTGTACAGCTTTGCAGGCTTGGTGCTTTTTCTTACCGGTGTGAACGGCGGTTTTATGCCCGCAGGACAAAGCCTGGGTGGACTTTTGGGAAAGGCTGCATCTACCGAAGGTGGCTGGTGGCTTTTGCTTCTTTGCGGAACAGGCACTCTTTTTGGTGCGGTTGTTGTTTGCGCAGAACCGGCCGTCTGGGTTCTTACTGAACAGGTGGAAAGCATAAGCGGTGGTACAATCAAGCGCAAGGTTATGCTGGCGGCACTTTCTGCAGGAGTTGCGGTTTCCATTGGGCTTAGCATGCTTAGGCTTCTTTTTTCTTTTAGCATTTGGTACATTCTGCTTCCCGGCTACGCCCTTGCTCTTTTTCTTTCATTTATTTGCCCGCCTCTTTTTACGGCCATTGCCTTTGACTCAGGCGGAGTTGCAAGCGGTCCAATGACAAGCACATTCATTCTTTCTTTTACATTGGGAGCTTCCCTTGCCTGTGGAGGAAACCCTGTAACGGATGCCTTTGGCGTTATAGCCTTGGTTGCAATGACACCCCTTATTGCGATTCAGGTATTGGGAATAATATTCAGACTAAAACAAAGGAGGGCTAGGACAAAATGAGCAGTTACAACTTGCTTATTGCCGCAGTTCCGCACAACAAGGCAGAGCTTGTTTCTGACGCAGCAGTCGGGGCAGGCAGCTGGGGAGGAACAGTTCTGATGGGAAGGATGATTAGCGCAAGCCCTGTGCTTTCCGTCCTGGGGCTTGGTGGAGCCACTCAGGATATTGTCCTTATCCTTAACGAAGAAAGCGGAATGAAGAAAATAATTGACGCCGTAAAAGATGCCTGTAAAAAAGAGAGGCGGAATTTTGGCATTATGTTTACGCTGAATGCAGATACTTTTTTAAAGAAGGGAATTATTAGCGGAGGAGACGGCTCTATGAAAGATTCAGAAGCAAAGCAGGATTTGATTTGTGTGATTGTAAACAAAGGCTATGCAGACGATGCAATGGCTGCCGCACGCAAAGCAGGAGCTGGCGGTGGAACCGTACTTAACGCAAGGGGAACAGCCCGCGAAGACGACGTAAAATTTTTTGGCATGCACATTGTTCCAGAAAAAGAAATGCTGATGATTGTTACCGAGCACGAAAAAAAGGCAGCTGTAATAGAAGCAATCCGTACCCTTCCCTGCCTTGAACAAACAGGAAGCGGAATTACCTTTAGCGCAGGGGTTGAAAACTTTACGGTTCTTGGAAAAAACTAAAATGGAAAATCCCAAGACAGAAGACTTATTTACAGCCCAGGAATTCTGGAAAGACTTTGATTCTATAAAAAATTCCTCAGGTCTGCTTTCCGATGAGCTTTTTTCCAGGGAGAAGGTTTTTCTATACGACACAATCGGAAGCACAAACACTGAACTATTGAATCAGCTTAACGAGCAGGTTTATTCAAAAGGAAATTCCCTGCTTTGCGAAAGTGATGGAGTCTCCACACTTACAAAAGAAGGGCTTTGCTTTCACAAAAGACTTTTGGCGGCAGCAGAACAAACAGCTGGTCGTGGCCGGATGGGGCGCAAATTTTATTCCCCGTCAAAGAGCGGAATTTATTTTTCCTTTGCATACGTTCCGAACGCAGGCGTAAAAGCCCCCTACCTGTACACGATAACAAGCGTTGTTGGCGTGTGCAGGGCAATCAGAAAGATTTTTGGAATTCAATGTTCAATAAAGTGGGTGAACGACATTTATATTGAACAAAAAAAAATCTGCGGAATACTTACGGAAGGAATCACAAACCCCAAAAGCGGAAGACTTGAATGTGCGGTTGTAGGAATTGGAATAAACATTCTGGCAGACGAAAATTTACCGTATGAGTTAAAGGATAAGGCAGGCGGAATTCTTGACGGAAAGAAAACTACATCAGCATCAAGGACAAAACTTTTGGCAGCCTGCATGTACGAAATCCTAAAAAGCCTTGATTCCAACGAGAATATAATGGAAGAATACAAAAGCCTTTCCATGCTCACTGGCCGCAGCGTAAGGGTAAGCCCCACAATCGGAGATGAAAGCAAGACATACACGGCAACAGTTCTTGGCATAAGCGACAGCGCAGCCCTTATTGTGCAAAAAGAAGACGGCAGCAAACAAGAACTAAGCACTGGGGAAGTTTCGCTAAAGCTAAATTAAGAAAAAACAGATGCTGTTATCAAGCCACGTGCGTTCCCCAAATTTTACGGCAGCCGAATATTTTTTGCTAACACAAACCTACACGGGGCGTTGCGGGGATTAGCAAAGGCCCTTCCCCGCTAGAGGGGGTAGCGACCAACGAAGTGGGCGCGAGGGGCAGGCGCCCCGCAAAAAGAGTAAACGCAAGTGAACACTGCACATAAACCTGCTAATGATTTTGTCTAGCTTTGATGATATAATAAGAACATGGCATATTCCGAACTGCTAAAAAATTTAGATACCCTCAGAACTTATATCCGCAGTTTTTACATTTATGGTTTTAAAACCCGCGAGCAGTTTTATGGGAAGAGTACGCGCACTTATGATGACGAAAAGCGCCGCCTGGAAAACTATCTTAAAAGCTATATGACTTTCCGCCATGACGAAAACGGCAAGGTAACATTTCTTTCCATAGACAGCCGCCACATTTCTCATAATCCCCTATATAAAATTTTTAAGGCAAAGTCTTTTACCGCAATGGACATTTCGCTTCATTTTATGCTGATGGATATTCTTGCGGATGGAGAAAAGAAAAGCCTTAACCAGATTCTTGAAGAAATTACTGCAACTTATTTAAAAGATTTTTCGGCGGACGCAATGCCCGAAGAATCCAGCCTTAGGAAAAAGCTTAAGGAATACGAAGAACTGGGTCTTGTCTCTTCTGAAAAAAGCGGAAAGACAATGCTTTATTACCGAAAGCCAATGACAGACTTGAGCGGCCTTGAAGATGCCCTTGCATTTTTTTCGGAAGTTGCACCTTGCGGAGTTGTGGGAAGCTTTTTATATGACAAGCTGCCTTACCAAGACCAAGAGGAGAGTGAAGTCTTTAACTTTAAGCACCATTACATAACTTCTTCTATTGAATCCGATTTTGTGGAGCAGGTTTTTAGAGCCATCGGCGAACACCGCTACCTTACGATTGAACAGAAGAACAGCAAAAACGACAAGATTTTTACGAATGAAGTTGTCCCCCTTGTAATTTACCAGAGCAGTCAGGACGGAAGAATGTACATGATGGCTTACCGGCCCCATGGCAAACATTTTATTGCCCTCCGCTTTGATTATATTCTTGGAATGGAAAGCGGCGAAGTCTATGCAGGCTTTGAACAGAAGCGTGCTGAATTTGAAGAGCTAAAGAAGCACATCTGGGGAATAACCCTTAGACAAAATAAAAAGCACAACGACACTTCCACCGTGCATGTTACTTTCCGCGTGCATTTTGAAGATGATGAAAAATTTATTTACCAAAGGCTTTTGAGGGAGAAGAGATGCGGAAGCGTTACTTTGCTTGACGGCAACAACGCCCAGTTTGATGCAGACATTTTTGAACCCATGGAAATAATTCCCTGGGCAAGAACTTTTATTTGCAGGATTACATTTTTTGACTGTTCGGAAAAATCTATTGTACGGCGTTTCTTTTCTGACATTAAAAATATGAATCAATTGTATCTTGAAGAAGACGGAGAGGCAAATGCTGTTCAGTGAAATATACAGTGCCTATTACAATGCGGTAGCCTCAATAATTGCAAGTGCACAAAAAGGCAGCCTTGATTCTGATTCACTTTACAAAATCGTAAAAGAGTCTGCCTTTCCGGAAAGCGTTGTAACTATTGGCAGCAGCCTTGAAAGCGGAAAATGGCCTCTTATAAAAAAGGATTACACTACAAATATAAAAGAAAGTCCTACAATGCCACTTTCTCTTTTGCAGAAGAGCTGGCTTAAAGCAATTTGCAAGGACAAGAGATTTAAGCTTTTTGCAGATGAAGACCTACTTGCCCGGCTTGAAGTGCAGCTTGGGGATATTAAGCCACTTTTTACCGAAAATGATTTTGCCTTGTACGACAAATACCTGGACGGCGACCCTTATGATAATGCAGAATACGTTAAAAACTTCCGCACTGTTTTGCAGGCTGTCCACAAGAAAAAGGCTGTTCAAGTTGACTATGCTGACCGTTCGGGGCAGTCCAATAGATTTTTATGTTCGCCATACAAGATTGAATATTCGGAAAAAGATGACAAATTTAGGCTTTTGGCGAAGATACGAAAGAGACGCGCAATTCTGAACATTGCAAGAATCCGGCATTGCGAGCTTACGGGAAAAAGCGGCCTCTGCCAACTTTCCGAAAAAGACTTGCCCTTTAGCACAAAAGCCAGCCTTACACTGGAAATTTACAACGAACGCAAGGCCATGGAACGGGTGCTGCTTGCTTTTGCCCACTTTGAAAAAAGCGCCGTTCAGATAAGCGACTACAAATACCGACTTACCCTTAGCTACGACAGCTTTGACGAAACAGAACTTGTTATCCGCGTGCTAAGCTTTGGGCCCATGGTAAAGGTTCTTGAACCGGAAAGCTTTAAAAATCTTATCCGGGAACGCATTTCCAAGCAGATTGAATTGATTAAGTAATTGGTTTAAAGTCGAGTTTTTGGCACGAACCCTGTCATTATCGGACAAGACCCGAGAATGACATGCATTTGCAAAACTCGAAATTGAACCTAATTAAATTGATGAAGTAAAGGGGATTTTTGCTTCAATTTTAATTTTCGCACTAAATTTTCCGTGATAATTAAAAGCGCCTCTGCTATAGTAAGCATCATAAAGGTTCTTACAGCAAATATTACGTCACCAAAACGCAAAATCTGCCGTGACTAGGCGGAGGAACCTTGTTTTTTTAGAGGAGGTAAATTATGAAATTGGTCGAAGGAAAGTACAACACAGCTAAAGTCTTTACGGATGTAGTTGAGGAAAAATCGCTGCAGCAGATTAAGAATCTCTGCGACCAGGAATTTACTTCCGGTGCAAAGATTAGGCTTATGCCAGACGTTCACGCAGGAGCCGGCTGTACAATAGGAACAACCATGACCATAAAAGACAAGATTGTTCCAAACCTTGTTGGCGTTGACATTGGGTGCGGAATGGAAACTTTAATGATCCACAAGGACTCCGAAGCGGCCGTTAACTTTGACCCTGCAAAACTGGATAAGGTTATCAGGAAAAATATTCCCAGCGGTTTTGACATCCGCAAATTCCAGCACAACTTTGTTGAGGAAGTTGAATGGGATAAAATCAAGGGTACTTACAACAAGCACCGGGCAAAAATGAGCCTTGGAACTTTGGGCGGCGGAAACCACTTTATTGAAGCCGACAAGGATGAAGACGGAAACTTGTACATTGTTGTTCATTCGGGAAGCAGGCATGCAGGCCTTGAAATTGCTGAATACTATCAGGAAATGGCATGGAAGCAGCTGAACGGACGGACAAAGGCAGACATAGACGCCATGATTTGCAGGCTAAAGGAAGAAGGCAGGCAAAGCGAAATTGAAGCCCAAATGGCAGCGATGAACAAGCAGATAAAGACTCTGGTTCCAAAGGATCTTGCATTTGTTTCCGGCTACCTTTTTGATGACTACATCAACGACATGAGAATCATGCAGCACTTTGCAATGCTGAACCGCAAGGCAATGGTCAACACAATTTCCATTGGACTCCATCTTACGGAAGAGGAAATTGTAGACCAGTTCACTACGATTCACAACTACATCGACACGGAGAACATGATTCTTCGTAAGGGTGCGGTTAGTGCTCAGCAGGGTGAAAAGCTTTTGATTCCAATCAACATGAGGGACGGTTCCCTTATCTGCATTGGAAAGGGAAATGAAGACTGGAACTGTTCTGCTCCCCACGGTGCAGGCCGCGTTATGAGCCGTACGCAAGCAAGGAAAGGGCTTAGCATGGATGAATTCAAGGCGGAGATGAGCGGAATCTGGTCTTCTACCGTAACAAAAGGAACTCTTGACGAAGCCCCAATGGCTTACAAGACCATGGATGATATTGTGGCAAACATTGGTCCTACCGCAGACATAGTAAATGTTATAAAACCAATTTATAACTTTAAGGCTGTGGATTAGGGCGTTCCCGCCGCAGGCGGCGGTCGCTATGTTCCGGGTTCCGCTTTCGCTCCATTGCTTCGCAACGCCTGCGGCGCCCTGCACAGCGCTAACGCAAAATGTGTTTTCGCACAATTTTTACTGTAAAACCATAAGGAAAGCTAAAGGCACGTACAGCAAAACACTGTCACGCCAAGTGTCGCAGGTTCGACTCCTGCCGGTTTCCTTTTAGGAACTGTAGCTCAGTGGTAGAGCATTGGAAAAAAGGTGCCTTGTTTATTTAAAGATGCAGGCAGCAAACAAAATTGGTAAGTCATTAAGTTGACCCAGGTTCGAATCCTGACAATAAATGCATCTTGTTTTGGCTTGGAGTTATAGTGAAATGGTTATCACGTCAGCCTGTCACGCTGAAGGTCCGGGTTCAATTCCCGGTAACTCCGTAAAGATGTGGACTGCATTACCCCACTTCGGTGTCGCTGGTTCGATTCCAGCCAGTTCCTTTTGGACTGTAGCTCAGCCGGTAGAGCACGTGGCAAGCGTTCGAAAGAACACACATCTTGTTTTGGCAGAAGATACACACAGCAAGAAAAGAGTTGCTAATTGGTAAGCATCAGTTTAATAAACTGAAGTTGCGGGTTCAAATCCCGTCTCAATTTGCATGCGCCGTGCAAACGACCCGCTTACATGAGTGGAAATTATCGTCGTTTGCACCTTAGCGCATGCGTATCTTGTATCTGATGACGGCTACTTGTTAGCCTGTCTTAGACTGCCAATTTTTTGAATTGGAAAAGGAAGTTTGTTTCTAGGAGATAGACATGAACGCATTAGAAGCAATAAAAATGCAGCTGAACGTAACCCACACGGAAAACGGAGATGTGGCATACAAGTCCACAGGTTCTGCGTGTTTGGATTTTTTTTCTTTGTGCGGCGGCATGAGAAAGAACCCCGGTGCGCTGGACAAGCTTTTTGCCAAGGCTTACGCAGAAGATCCTCTTCTTGCAATTAAGATTCTTTTTTACATGCGAAACATTCGCGGTGGCCTTGGTGAGCGAAAGAACTTCCGTATGCTCTTAAAAGAAGTGGCAAACTTAGCTCCAGAAATGGCGAAGCAGATTGCCTATGCCGTTCCTGAATACGGCCGTTGGGATGACCTTCTTGTTCTGCTTGAAACACCGGCAAAAGATACTGCGATTGCCCTGATTAAGGCTCAGATTGAAAAAGACAAAAAGGCATTGGAAAAAGGCGGCGACCCTTCGGCAGGCTTAGGAACCGTAAGTCTTCTTGGCAAGTGGCTTCCTTCTATTAATACGTCTTCCAAGGAAAGCGTCTCCCTTGCAAAGATTGTAATGGCTTCGCTTGGAATGAAAGCCGTAGAATACCGCAAACTGTGTTCCGCACTCCGCAGGGAAATAAAAATCCTTGAGGACAACCTTAGAAGGAGGGACTACACATTTGACTATTCAAAGCAGCCAAGCCAGGCAATGCTTCGCCACAAGAAGGCCTTCTTGCGAAACGACAAGGAACGCTACGAGTCTTTCTTAAAGAAGGTTCTTGAACAGTCAGAAAAGATTGCCCGCGGTGAAGAAATTCCGGAAGAGGAAAGGGTTAAGCTTAACGTTAAAACCCTCTACCCCTACCAGATTGTTGCTCCCTTTATGAACTATTGGGAAATAAGCAAACTTTCCCCGGAGCAGGAATTGCCTTTGGAAGCAAGCTGGAAAACTTTGGACAGAAGCCTTTTTGCATCCCGGACAATTGTTGTGAGGGACGGTTCTGGATCTATGTATAACGCAAGGGAAGATTCGCCCATCAACATTGCAACTTCCTTGGCCTTGCTTTTTGCAGAGCAGCTTAACGGGGCATACAAGAACAGCTTTATTACTTTTAGCGAAAAGCCACAGCTTGTCCAGATTCCCGAAAAGTGCGACAGTCTAAAAAAGAAGCTGAATTACATTCAGAAGTTTAACGAAGCTGCAAATACAGACATTGGCAAAGTTTACGAGCTTCTTTTAAAGACGGCAAAGAGCGGTCATGTTCCAAAAGAAGAAATGATTGAGCGCGTCCTTATTATTTCTGACATGGAATTTGACATGTGCGCAAGGGGAACTTCGACTTTTGAGCATTACAGGAAAAAGTTTGCCTCTTGTGGCTATGACCTTCCCGAAATTGTATTCTGGAACGTAGAAGCCCGTAAGACCCACCTGCCTGTAACGCAGAACGAAAAGGGTGTAAAGCTTGTAAGCGGTGCTTCTGCAAACATCTTTGCGAATGTGGTAAGCGACAAGCTTAAGGCTATGACTCCTTACGAGTTTATGCTCAAAATACTGGAGCCCTACGCTGAATTTGATGCAGTGAATGTTGCTTGAGGAAGAAAATAATCCTACGCCCGATTGGAAGGGTTGCCAACGGCAAGACCGCCGCAAGGCGGGCCGGAGCGTTAGCGTAGCCCTGGAAAGCGGGTGGCGCAAAGGCACTTTCTGTCGGATTAGCCAGGAATTTAATGGTAGAGCCTAAAAAAGTACCGTCCAAAAAAACTGAAATTAACTTGATAGAATCAAAATCCCATGTTATAATTTTCTATATATTAGTGGAGAATTAGATATGAGCGACAATGATGATATTGACCCTGGCATTGCGGCTCTTTTGGAGCAGTCTGAAGCCAGCATGGAGCAGGATTATGACGACGGTGCCGATAATGCTGCAAACGGCGACAACTCCCCAATGGGCTTTGAGGTGACCACTGAACGCTATGCAAAAGATGACGACGACGACAAAAGCGACCAGTCTCCGCTCCCTGTAGACTTAAGCAAAACCCAGTTCAAGCCGATAGAAAAATATTTTGAAGACACCCCCAGCGCTGTTTTTGATGACACTACATATTACAAGACTTGTCTTAGCGGCGAGGGAGAAAGCGCCCAGCGTTTGCACATGCTGCTTTCCAAGTACCTTAAGACCGAAGACAAGAAGGACCGTGCGGTTTACCGCCAGAACATTGTGGCTTCCTGGTGGAATTTCCTGCGTTCTATTGCCCCAAAGATGGCAAATCCAAAGACTCCAATGCCAAAACGTATGGCAATGCGCTTTGGTGTAGTTCTTCCGTCTTTGTTCACAGCAGAGCAAAAGGACTTCTTCTCCCGCTCAATCTTCCAGAACATTACCGGCGAACCGATTATGTACGCTGACGAATGGATTAAGGAAGTTGCCTCAGGCCGCCTTACATTAAGCGTTACGGACGAAGTTGGCCCTTCCAAAAAGAGGGGTCCCGGTGCTGACCAGGCACGCCTTTCACAGCTTATAAGCAAGAACAGCGGTAAAATTGCAAGCGCAGACAACCTTGTTTCTGCAAAGGAACACGAACGTGAGCGCCTTGAAAGCCAAATCCGCGACCGCTTGAACGATATTTTCTCCCACTCACCCTTTATTGGGCTTGAGCCACACGTTCACCCCTACGACGACACCCAGCGCAAGGCTTTTTCTGAGATTGCCAACTTGATGCGCACCGTACAGAAGGTTGACCGTGACTGTGCAGGCTACATAAAGGAACTCTTGGAAGCAAGGGAAATCCGCGAAAGCTTGGACGAAAAGGCCCAGGGTATGCCGGAAGAAAGTGCAAACGTTGGTCTTGAAGACATTTTGCAGGAAATGACAACTATCCGCCAGATGGCAAAGATGACTTGTGGCCGCCAGGGTAACCAGTTCCCTGTCCTTACCCGCGAGTTTAACCACTGCAACGACAAGGAAACAGGCTTCCGCGAGAACGTACTTCGCGAGCTTGCCTGGATTGAGTCGATTGACCCGGGTTGTTTCTGCCGCATCCACAGGAACGTGCCAAACCGCATAGTTCCTTATGTTCTTTTGGTACCAACATACGGTGACAACGGCTTCTGCTGGGAACCATTTGACCGCTACAACCGCATAACAAGCCGTGGACGCATTGTAATTCCTATGTATCCCCGCAACCTAAAGATTGCCTGTCTTACGGCTGTTGCAGACCTAAGATGGCAGGTTGCAAAGGAAAAGGCTTCTTTTGACTGGATGTCTGAAGGTTTGACCGGTCAGTATTACCAGTACATTGACAACAAAAAGCTTAAGGGCGACCTAAAGTCATTCTTTATAGAAGATTACATCTTGTGGATGACAAAGGAAGCAAACGGAACGCAGAAGCTTGAAAAAGAAGTGCGTGCTATCTTCTGGAGATTCTTGCCATTCCCACAGGAACGCAAGGACGAGCTTAAGAAGCGCAGCATGGTCTATCAGGAACTGTACCAGAGGGATATTAACCGTAGCATGAGCGACGGCTATTGATAAGGAAATTATACCATCAGGTAGGCAGGCTGTAACGGCCTGCTTTTTTTATGCCTGTATGCCGCATGCAGAGTTTATTTTGGCATCTGCACTGGCCGTAGCATAAGAGACGGTGAATAGTGGTGGCAGTTCTTGCAAAATTTGACAAAAAATCATTGAATTTCGATATAAATTCAAAAAAAACAATACTTATCCGATTAAAAAGTTGTATTCTGGATTTTGTAAGGATAAAAAATATGATACAAAAAAGATGTTATATTCCATTAATGGTGGCGTTTTTAATTTTGCTGATGATTTCTTGCTTTGGCATGAAGGCTCAAATCCAAGGCAAAGGTAAGAGAGTGCTCTATAGTTCAAGCCATACTGCCGCGCAAGTAAACAATCAGTAGATTTATTCTTCCGGTTTATTCTTTTTTGATTCTTCCCACGCCCGGGCTTCTTCTTCCCTTTCTTTTATTAGAGCCTGGGCTTCTTCATTATTCTTTTCCAGGCCGCGCTTAAGTTCATCTATGCCAAAATTCTGGTAGGTGGGGGTTCCGCTAGTCCATTTTTCTTCTTCTTCCGCTTCAAGCACAGACTTGGGCATTACAGTCTTTTTCTTGGGTTCTGCTGCTATCTGGCTTGCAAATTTTGTGCCGTTTGGAAGCTGCCTTGTTACAAAGGAATTTGTAAGTTTTGGTGCCAGATTGAACTTCTTTACCGCCCAAACCGTAAGCTTGGAAAAGAGATAAAAATTTAGGAAGACTCCCACTACAAAGCAGACGAGCAAGCCCATGTAGACCACGTTGCCGTTCTTGCAGCCCAGCATTTTGCATGTAAAGAGGAAGATAAATGCCAGCAAAGCTATTGTGGCAACGGTCAGAATTATGTTTATTATTGTAGAAACCAGGGTAAAAAGTATTGTAAACGTGCTTTTAGTCATTTTTTGCACCACCCTTCTTTGAATTTGCAGAAATGGAAACAAAGCAGGCAATCAGGAAGAGGCCCCCGCAGATGATGACGGCAGTATCCGCTATGTTAAAGGTAGGCCATCTTTCCATGCCAAAAATGTTCCAGAAGTAGCAGCTTATAAAGTCAACAACTCCGGCTGGCCTAAAGAAGCGGTCTATAAGGTTTCCAATTCCACCGCCAAGGATTCCGCAGATGGACCAGCGCTGCAAAGAGGAAAATTCATTGTTGCGGAAGTATATTACAAAGACAAGGGCCACAATGATAAGCGGAATGGCAGCAAACAAAACAGCCCTAACACCGGCTGGCAGGGAAGAGCCCATGCTAAAGGCTACTGCTTTATTCCTTACGTGGATGAACCAGAGGTACTTGCCGCAAACCTGTATAACTCCATCCATTGAAGTTCCAAGCAGGGGAATGAATTTTACGACAAGGGCTTTTGTTATCTGATCGATTAAAATTACAAGTGCACAAAGTGAAATTGGCCACATTTTTTTTGAACTGAATATTTTTTGTTCAGGCATACAAACCTCGCAAGTAGTATTATTTGGTATTATATACGATAAAAATATTATTGTCGATTAGTACAGCATTTGGAATTGGGCCGCAAAAGACCTATTCCTCCTTGCTGCCAAGAACTTTTGCCGTTATTTCCTGGGTAAGTCGGATTTTTTCTTCCACAACGGTCGCAATGTGGCTTGGCATATAAAGAGACCTGTCCCTTTTTAGTCCCAAGAACCTTGCAAAAACAGGATCTGTCTGCTGAACAGGACCAAAGCCGGGGGTCGGGTTTCCGGGAACATCTCCAATGTCAAAGGTTCCAAAGATAACGTCCGGGCTTGCAGAATGCAGGGCTGAACCTCCGTCGTTCATTCCGTCATCAGAAATTGCAAAGACAAAGGTGCCTTTCTTTATGTCCAGCATCTTTACCAAGG
The DNA here is from genome assembly GCA_002373205.1 of Treponema sp. UBA3662. Taxonomy (GTDB): domain Bacteria; phylum Spirochaetota; class Spirochaetia; order Treponematales; family Treponemataceae; genus Treponema_D. The sequence continues at coordinate 10,925 of DFJV01000150.1, read as the reverse complement.
AATTGTATGAATCAAGCAGGTTTTGGTGCCTTTGCATGGTGGCTTCTTTGTAAAGCTTTTTGTTGTGCAGCTTTGCCCAGCGCATGAGGGGTCTCCTAAAAGGCTTAAAATCCCGCCAATCGTTGAACCAGTGCAGGTCCTCCGGGAAAAAGTCCGCCGCATAGACCGTATAGCCGTCGTGGGCAAGCTTTACAAGTATTGGCTCGTAGTCCTGGATTGCAGAACATTCATTGGGAACAAAAAGAATCACGTTTTCCGCGTCCGGTGCTTCCTCTTGAGATTTTGGAGGAATCGATTCGTATTTCTTTACGATTGCGGAATTTAGGCTTAAAATTTTGTCTATTTGCTTAAATCCCTGCGAAAAATTGCCGTAAAATGAATAAGAGCTTTCTCTTACATTGAATTTCTTAAGCTTTGCTTTTAACGGCCTGTAGTAAAGCACAAAAACCAGGAGCACTGCCGCAAGAATCAAATTCAATATGGAGCTAAGGACAAAGAGAATGCTGTAGTGGTCAACAACCAGCTTGGCCCTAAAGCGCAAGAGCGAGCGAAAGTTTATTATAAAGGCAAAAATTGAAAGTGCAAGGTTTGCACATTCGATTGGACCGCATCCGAATGCCAGAATGTTCATCAGTGAAACCACTACTGCAATGGACGGAACGGTTGCTATTGGATCCGAGCGGGTATCCTGTATAAAAAAAATGCGCACGCTGGAAATGCCGCAGAGGAGCAATACCAGGAGTTGGCTTAAAGTTTGGCTTGTCATGATAAGTATTCTAACGAAAAAATCATAATTCCGCCAGATGTTATTTGAATATTTTAATAATTGTGGTATAGTAATAAAAGGGGCTAAGACCCTAAGCATAAGGAAATTAAATGGCACAAGAAAAAAGAATTAAAGTTGACGTAGAAAAAGTCCGCAAGGCCATAGAATCTGGAATTCCGCTAACAGTCACTACTTACACCCTTCCCCACGAAATAGAGGAATATGCGTGTGACATCCTAAAAACCTTTTTGACCGAGCTGGATCAGGCTCAGATGGCAGACAGCCTTATCTACTGCCTAAAAGAGCTTGCCAACAACGGAAAAAAAGCCAACACAAAGCGCGTTTATTTTGAAGAAAAGGGCTTAGACATAAACGACAAGGCTGACTATGAACTTGGAATGAAGAATTTCAAGATGGACACCATGTCCAACATAAACTACTACCTTAACCTGCAAAAGGACAAGGGGCTCTACATAAAAATTTCCATGCAGACCCGCAACAACAAAATCAAGGTGGAAGTTAGAAACCGCGTAGAACTTACGAATTTTGAATACAAGCGCATCCACGACAAGATTACCCGTGCCCAGATGTACAATTCCGTAGAAGAAGGAATCGCATCCCTTCTGGACGACAGCGAAGGTGCAGGCCTTGGTCTTGTAATCATGATTCTTGTACTAAAGAAAATCGGCGTTACGGAAGAAAACTACCAGGTTATAAGCGAAAACGGCGAAACCATAACCCGCATGATTCTGCCTTTCAGCGGAAAGTCCACATCCGACATCACAGACATTTCTAGCGAATTTGTTAAGCTCATAGACGGCCTTCCTGAATTCCCGGAAAACATTACGGAAATCAACAGGATAATCAACGACCCCAACAGCCAGATGAGCGACATTGCGCTTAAGATTTCCAACGACGTTTCCCTTACAACCGAATTGCTTAAGCTTGTAAACTCTGCGGCCTTCTCTTTGTCTACGCCATGCCATTCAATTGGCGACGCTGTAAAGCTTGTAGGCCTTAGGGGAATCAAAAACCTTCTATATAGTATTGGCTCCATGAAAGCCCTTACCGAAGATTCCAACGAAGAAATTAAGGCTCTCTGGACCCACGCATACAGGATAGCCTTCTATTCATACAACCTGGCACGCAACTTCCTGCGCACAGACAAAAAATGCGTTGACGACAGCTACGTTTGTGGCCTTTTGCACGACATGGGTAAAATCATCTTTGAGACAGCCCATCCCGAAGTTCTGGACAAAATAAGTGCCATGTGCGAGGAACGCGGAGTTTCCAAGAACCTCTTTGAGCGTATGTTTGCAGGCGTAAACCACGGAGACGTTGGCTCCCTGATTGCAAAAAAGTGGAACTTCCCGGAAGTAATCATCAATGCAATCCGCTACCACCACGACCCGCTTAGCGCACCGGAGGAATTCCGCAAGATTACTACGCTCATCTACTTTGCAGACATGCTTTCACATTACAGCGAAGGAAACTTTGACTATTCCCTCATTGAACCTTCCGCCCTCAAAATGTTTGGCATTACTAGCGAAGAAGCTCTTAAAGTCTTGGCAGACAAGCTGGACAATTCCTTTAAGAAGGAACAGCACTAAAAAATTCTTTCTTTTCTCTTTTTGGAGCACACGCCTTGGTTTACTGTGTCCGGCACTCCGTGTCCGGCCAGACTCCTTAGCATTTTCCCCACTTTTCTAAAACAAGCAGCGCCATGGACGGCGCGTCATTTGTTAGTAAAAGAGACTGGCAAGTTTTCTTCAGGAAACTTGTGGGGAAAAATGCCAAGGAGGGCATTTTTCCCCGCTTTGCAGGGTTCTTTCTTTCTAAGACAAGTAGCGCCACGGATGGCGCGTCATCTCTTTGCAAAGCAACCTGTGACTTTTCGTAAGAAAAGTCATGGATAAAAATTGCATGGAAGCAATTTTTATCCAAGGGCTAGGCTTGGTTTTGCAAAGCCTGCACCCAGGCCTGCATTAGTATTCCAAAGGCAACTCCCACGTTAAGAGAAGCCTTTAAGCCAGTCATGGGAATGGTCACATGCCCGTAGGTGGCTTTCTTTAAGGCTTCCGGGCTAACTCCCAGTTCTTCAGAGCCTATTATTACAATCCCCTCTTTTGGAAATTTAAATTCCCCAATTGGAGTTCCGCCTGTTTCAAGGACAAATATGGGCTTGTCTTGGGGCAGCTCATCCAAGGAGCAGCGAGTATAGCCCAAGGTTTCTATGCAGCCCATTGAGCTTCTAACAGCCTTGCTTTGAGCCGGATCCGTGCACTGGGGTGAAATGTAGACTTTTTCGCAGCCCATAGCCTCCGCGGTACGGAAGATGGAGCCCACATTAAAGGGAGAGCGTATGTCTTCTGCGTAAACACATACCCCTGGGAAGAATTTGCGGTTTTCTACTGTATTGCTTTCTGCTGAATGAGGGGCAATCACCAAGTCCCACTCTGCTGGAAAAGTGCCTATTATGGCCAAAAGTGCGTTTCTTGCCAAGTTGCAGGCCCGCCTTTCGTCAAATGGCTGGGTTTCCAAAAGGGAATTTAGATGGGAATATGCATCTGGGGAAAGCTTTGGGTCTTGGAGCACAATCCGCACAAGGGCTTTTGTGTAGTCAGCACGGCTCATCTTGGCAAAGTTATATTCTGTGCCTTTTTCTGCAATTCCTGCAATGTCGCGCTCAAGTTCACCAAAACAAAGGGCCAGCTTGCGTCTTTTTTGGCCGGCCCCTAACTGAAAGAGTTTTTCTGGGTCTATCATACCCGCATATTAGTACGCGGTTTTGATTATGTCAAACAGGTCGTCGCTTGTCATGCTGCGCTGCATTGAGTTGATAAGCTCAATTTCGCCTGCATCTTCTGCACAGAGAGAAAGCTGCTCAATGGAAACATTCAGGTCCTTTAGGCGGGCCGGAAGGTTTGCCTTGGCAATATGCTGCCTTACATACTCTGCAAAAGCCGTAACAGCTTCGTTGTCAGGGGTCTCCTGTGGGCAAGCACGGACTATGCGAGAAAGCTTTGCAAGGCGGTCTGAGCGGAATTTAGCGGCATCTTCTATGATGTGCGGGAACAAGATTGAAGTTGAAAGTGAACGGGAAATCTTGTAGCGGGCATTAATGCAGAGCGAAAGCAGTGTGCTTGCTCCGATTGAACTGGAAGCGGCTGCCAAAGATGCCATACAACCGGCCTGGCTGTAAAGAACTTCCTGAGGAGTCGTAATTGTAAGAGTTGGCGAACCGTCCATTGCGTAGCTCAAAAGCTCTGCGGATTTTTCTGCAATCATGTCGCTAAAGAAGGTTGCCTTCTGGTTCAAATATGCTTCGGTTGCAAGGCAGAGGGTTTCTATTGCCATGGATGCGGTCTGGTTTTCCGTCAAAGTGCTTGTAAGGTTGGGGTCAAAGAGGACAAGCTTGCACAAATTGGGCTGGGTCTTAAGAATCTTTACCTTTGAAGAGCGGGCATCATTTATTGTGATACAGCTTGTAAAGATAAAACTGTCGCGCATTGTGGTTGGAACTGCAACAAGAGGAAGCGGGGCTGTGGTGGGCATTGTTCCGTCCAAAAAGTCGTAGAGCTCGTGGGTTTCATGGTAAAGGGAGGCTACCGCACGCGCTACATTCAAAGTCTTTGCACCGCCAACCGCAATTATGCAGTGAACGTGGGCTTCGCGGGCAAGACGCAGCGCATCAGCAACAACCTGGGTGTCTGCGCCCTCAGGAATTTCGTCAAAAGTAAAGAAGTCTATTTTGCGGTCTGTTAAAGTGTTGGTGATTTTTTCTGCATTGCCGACTTGCTTTAAGATTGGGTCTATTATAACCATGAATTTGCTGCCGTAGTCGCGGATATACTGTCCAAGGCGGCTGGTTGTATAAGATCCCAGTACAATGTTCGGTTGAATCCTAAAAATAAAATCAGACATAAATAACTCCCACATAATTTATCGATATTGTCAGCGGTTCGTCAAACGCGGAAACCAATTTTGTGTTCCACCGTTGCACACCAAATTGGTTTCCGCGTTTAACACCTAGCAAAACCATACTCAAAAAATATTCACATAGGTATAGGAAAAAAAAAGACGGAAACAAGTTCCGCCTTTTATCTAGTGAATAAGTCAGCCGTACAAAGTCTTAGCCCTGACGGCTGCTTTTTAAATAAACGCCGGAGATTACAGGCCGTATGCGCTCAAGATACGATCTGCCGTGGCTGCGATGGTTGCATCGTTAAGATAGTTCGGATCCTGAATCTTAAGTTTAACCTGCTCAACTAAGTCCTGGCGAACATCCGGTGTTTCCTCTGCGACCTGGTGCATGTAGTATGCATCAGCCATAGCCTTTGCCTCTTCAGAAACATTGATTTCATCGGGTGCAGACTTTGCATTGCTTACAGCTGCAGCCCTCTTTGCGTTCTGAAGATTGTTAACCGGGTTAATCCCGTAAACCTTGTCTATCATCATAATTAACCTGCCTCCTTTTTATTATCGGAACTGACTTCTAAAAGTTTAGCACTTTTGCTTTAAAACTACGCTATTTATAGTGTTTCTCCCTCACCGTCAGCCTCATTTTCCGCTTTTGAAGTTGCCTTGTTGCCGGAAATAAAGACCGCAAATTCACCCAAAACCTTGCTTCTGGACGAATAATCCTCATAAATTTCCCTGGCAGTGCCGTCATTTATCTCTTCGTGAAGCTTTGTAAGCTCCCTGCCAACAACAATGCGCCTTTCACCGTCAATTTCCGCTATGTCTGCCAGCAATTTTACCACACGGAAGGGGCTTTCGTAAACAATGCAAGCCGCAGGAGTGCCCATAAGCTCGCGCAAACGGCTTCTTCTTCTGCCTGGCTTGGGCGAAAGAAAGCCTTCAAAAACCAAGGTCTTGCCGCCGGAACCAGCCACGCTTGCCAAAGTTGCAAATGCGCTTGGACCGGGGATTGGTATTACCCTGTGGCCAGCACTGCGGGCTTTTTCTGCAAGAACCGCCCCCGGATCGCTTATGCCCGGAGTGCCCGCATCACTTGCATAGGCCACCTTTTGCCCCTTGTCCAGCATCTGTATAATCTTTTCCGAAGCAAAGCCCTCGTTCTGCGCGCGGCAGCTTACCAAAGGCTTACGGATTTCAAAATGCGTTAAAAGCTCAAGGGTGTGGCGGGTATCTTCTGCCGCTATAACATCCACAGACTTGAATGTTTCCAGCGCACGGAAGGTAATGTCGCCAAGGTTTCCTATGGGAGTACCCACAATGTATAATTCAGACACAAATATATAATACAGGTAAATCTAAATTCTTTCAATACTTAAAGATGTAAGGCATTATATTTTAATTGAACTTTGCCAGAAGTATGCTATACTTTTAATTGAAAGAAAAAAGGAGGCTAAAAAATGCCTATAAACCAGCATACTTCTACCCCGCAAAAACGCCTTGAAAGCCTTATGACGGCACGGCTCGAACCCGGAGCAGACAAAGAAAAAATAGACAAGCGCATCTGGGATTCTTTTGGCGAAAAATGGTGCGTCATGTTCACCGACCTTAGCGGCTTTTCCAGGGGGACGGAGAAGTTTGGAATCATCCACTTTATGCAAATCATTTTTGAATCCGAGCGGCTTATCCTGCCGATTATCGAAAACTTTGACGGATTTTTGATTAAGAGCGAGGGGGACAGTCTGCTTGTGCTATTCAAGCGCCCCGAAAAGGCACTTTTGTGTTGCAAGAAAATCCACGAGATTCTGCATGAATACAACAAGACAAAAAGCGAGGAAGAGCAAATCCTGCTGTGCGTTGGGCTTGGCTATGGCGACATTCTGAACATTGGCTTTGCGGATGTTTTTGGCGCAGAAGTGAATGCCGCAAGCAAGCTTGGCGAAGACACGGCAAAGTCTTGGGAAATTCTTGTAACCGAAAACGTAAAAGATGAAGTTGAAAAGCTTTCCGGAGACAAGGACCTGTCTTTTGACTTTGAGCAGATTGATTTTGTTCCGCCCGGAGCCAAACGTGCCTATAAGGTGACGGTTTAAGGCAGCAGGCGTTGTCCGCACGCTACGCGTGCTATCGAGTTACTTCGTAACTCGCGGATTTATATTCTAACACCAATCCCCCTTGGGGCGTTGCGGGGCTTAGCAAAGGGATTGTCCCGCAGAGGGGGTAGGCGGAAATGAGGAGCGTGCGCATGCATGCGACGAATTGTAGCCGAGGGGGAGACTTCCCCCCTTTACTAAGAAAAATAGAAGGGGGTATTCAAAGTAAGTCTTTGAGCATCCCCTTTTTGTTGTTTAAAGATTAATGGTGGAACAAGCGAACGCCGGTAAAGGCCATGACCATGCCGTACTTGTCGCAGGCCTGGATTACGTTGTCGTCACGGATTGAACCACCGGGCTGGGCTATTACCTTTGCACCGCTTCTGTGGGCACGCTCAATGTTGTCTCCAAAGGGGAAGAAAGCGTCGCTTCCAACGGCAACATCAGTGTTCTTTGCTATCCATGCCTTGCGCTCTTCTTTTGTAAAGACGGCCGGCTTTTGGGTAAAGAAGTTCTGCCAAACTCCTTCTGCAAGAACGTCATCGTAGTCGTCGCTTGTGTAAACGTCGATTGTGTTGTCGCGGTCGGCTCTCTTTATGTCGCTCTTGAATGGAAGGTTCAGGACCTGGGGACTCTGGCGCAGCCACCACTTGTCTGCCTTGTCTCCTGCCAAGCGTGTACAGTGGATGCGGCTCTGCTGGCCGGCACCAATACCGATTGCCTGTCCGTCCTTTACGTAGCATACGCTGTTTGACTGGGTGTATTTTAGGATTATGAGGGAAATAAGGAGATTGTCGCGCTCTTCTTTGCTAAGGGTCTTGTTCTGGGTAACGATGTTCTTAAGACATTCATCGTTAAGCTGGATAAAGTTGTGTCCCTGTTCAAAGGTTACGCCAAAGACCTGCTTGCGCTCAAGGTCTGCCGGCTTGTAGGCAGGGTCAATCTGGAGGACGCAGTAGCCGCCCTTCTTTTTTTCCTTAAGGATTTCAAGGGCATCGGCATCGTATGCGGGGGCAATGATTCCGTCGCTCACTTCTTTTTTGATGAGCAGGGCAGTTGCCTTGTCGCACTTGTCGCTAAGGGCAATAAAGTCTCCAAAGGAAGACATTCTGTCTGCACCGCGGGCACGGGCATAAGCACAGGCAAGGGGAGAAAGCTCTGCGTCTGAATCAACAAAGTAAATCTTTTTAAGGGTGTCGGAAAGAGGCCTTCCAACAGCAGCTCCGGCTGGGGAAACATGCTTAAAAGACGTGGCGGCAGGAAGCCCGGTTGCTTCTTTTAGCTCTTTTACAAGCTGCCAGCCGTTAAGGGCATCGAGCAAGTTGATAAAACCGGGTTTGCCGTTTACTACAGTAATGGGCAAATCGCCTTCTTCCATAAAAACCCGCGCAGGCTTCTGGTTGGGGTTGCATCCGTACTTTAATTCAAGTTCTTTCATGGCATGATTGTACAATATTATCGGGGGATTTGCAATCAACGCACCCCGCAGCAAGCTACGGGGTATGCAACCCTTCCGCGCACATCACGGGCGGGGCACTGGTTTACACAACGGTGTTCCTGCCCGTATCTATTTGGAAACCCTAATATTGGTAAGTGCGCACTGGTCGCCGGTTAGGGCTACATAAACCTCCGGGAAGTCTTCCTTTAGAACGGTGTCGCTCCTTATAAAGATTCCTGAATTTTCTGTAACAAGGGTAATTTTTCTTCCTGCACGTCTCAGGCTTACCGTACAGTCAATGCCCCTGCGGTTTGCCTCTTTCCATTCATTCCAACCTTCAAAACGGTCACTCTTATTTATGACAATTGTATTCGTTGCATTGGCATCTGAATCCCATGTTTCGCCGTCAAGACGCACAAGTACAAATTCATGGAAATTCTTTCCCCTAACCTTTTTGTCATCGGAATAGAAGAGGGAAACAAAGGGACAGTGCCAGATAAGCCTTGCGGTGTCAAAGCTCTGGGAGTGGAAGCTAATCTTCATTCCGTCTTTTACCGGGAAGGCTTCGCTTGCGGCAGTCCGCCATCCGTTAATCTGGACATTGGGAATGTCTCCTTCAGGCCCATTTATATAGGAAATTTCCGGTGCAATGCGGGGAATAAGCCCTTCATTTGCGGGGGCAGCCTTGCTTTCTATCTGGACATCGGAAATAAAGCAGTTTTCCCCGGTAATAGAAAGATAGGTCCAGCGGGCAATGTACTGAAGGGCAATAACGGTTTTTACAACCTGGAACTTGTTTGCAAGGGTAATCATAACATGGTCTCCCTGACGCACAGCCTCAATGTCCCAGTCTATACCCTTCTTGTATTCCGTAAGCCAGTCAGGCCATTCCGTAAAAAGCTTCTTTATATCCGTTTCTATCTTTCGCGCTGTTACACATTCAGTCTTTCCGTCCAGGCGGATTGTAGCGTATTCAAGGTAGAGCAAATCCTTGCGCTTAAATTCCGTCTCGTGAACCCTGGCATCAAGAGAGTCAAAGAGGATAAGCGTTGGAATTGAATTTTCAGAAGGCTCTTCCACTGTTGCCCTGCTCCTAAGGTGTATCCTTGTAATGGAGTCGGAAACAACAATACCCTCAGACTTTTCCTGCCGGAATCCAGTGCAGTTGAGTTCATTCTTACCCGCAAGCTCGCGCACTTCCTGCTGCTCCTTCATCTTGTATTCAGAATCCAGGTCAATCAGGTGAAGCATTAGCTTTGCATACAGGGGGTCAAACTGGCTGTCCATTCCCTTTACAATTTCTTCCCTAACCTTCTGCTGGGGAATTGGGTCGCGGTAGCTGCGCTTGGAAGTCATTGCATCGTAGGCATCGGCAACGGCTATAATGCGCGCAATGTCTGGAATGTCCGTACCCTTTAGCCCTTCCGGATAGCCGCGTCCGTCGTAGCGCTCATGGTGGTAGTGGGCACCAATGCTAAGGTAGGGAGACTCCCCAATGCTGAAAAGAATCTGGTTACCCATAACAGGGTGCTTCTTTATCTCGGCAAATTCCTCGTCGGTAAGCCTTCCTTCCTTGTTGATTATGTTCCTTGGAACACCTATTTTTCCTATGTCGTGAAGAAGGCCTGCATAGTAAATCTCGTCGCACTCTTCCTTTGACTTTCTCGCAAGAATTGCTATCTGCTTGGAATACTCTGCCACGCGGGTAGAGTGTCCGTGAGTATACTTGTCCTTTGCATCGATTGCAGTGGCAAGGGCTTCCGCAGTCTGCTCAAACAGGGTGTGCATCTTGTGCTGTTCCTGCTCCATAAGCTCAAATTTGAGCTTGTTGGCCTGCTCCACGGTCTTGTTCATGTCTACAATCACAAAAATATAGAGCAAAATTACAAGGCCTACAATCGTAAGGTTCTGCAAAGAAATTCCGTATGCAAAAAACTGAACTACAATGGAAAGGATTGGCCCAAGGTCAAACAAAATAATCGGAATCCATACAAGCGGCCTAAGCCTGCTGCGGTACTGCACAATAACGGAAAACTGCATCAGAAGGCATATATATGGAATTATGTAGCAGACAGGAAACCACTTGTTGCGGTAATAGCGGTTGCATTCGTCAAAGGCATAGTAAAGGCCGGTAAACTGGTTAACAACCAAAAGGACTGCCCCAAGGGCAAGAAAAATCTCCACGGCATAAAGCCTTTTTGGAGCTTTAGGAAGATTCCCCTCGCGCAAGTACAAATCAATAAGGTACAAATCAAAAAAATATATAAGGAAAAGGGAAAGAAAAAAGACCATGAAGTTGGAAATTCTAACCGCCCACCAGCCAAACTGCGAAAGGTCTCCGCGGAAAATATAGGCATAGCGGTCCATCATCAGCAAAATTGCCGCCCCCAGCTGTATAGAAACTAAGTACATCCTCCTCTTTTTGGGCATGGATTTTGTCAGAAAACTCAAAATTGCAAGAATACAGCAGCTTCCACTCAAAAAAAGCATGATGCTAAGCTGATTTTGCCTTAGAAATTCCAATTCTATTGTCTCCTAAAACGCCCCTATGTTATCAGATTTTTTAAAGCTTGCATATTGCTTTTGCCGAATTTGAACACCTCGAAGATTCGCTGGGCGTTCCCCGCCTAAAGGCGGGTCGGGCTTTCCGGGGTTCCGCGGGTCCCTTCCCGCTCCATTGCCTGACGGCAACGGCTGCGCCGCCCCTACA
>DFJV01000022.1 GCA_002373205.1 Treponema sp. UBA3662 | reverse complement strand
CCCAAGGAGGATTCGAACCCCCACAATCAGAACCAGAATCTGAGGTGCTACCATTACACAATCGGGGAATGAATGGATAGTGATATTTATATACTAAGTGAAAAAAAATGTCAATATAAAAACAAAGAATTTTTCAAAAAAAAGTATAAAAAAAATCCGTAAAAAAAATCACCAAAATGCAAAAAGTCTGCTACAATATATGCCGATATACTAAGCGAGAAAATTTCTTAATTTTGGTGTTGTGCGTCCGTTTTTTGGCAAGAACCATGTCATTATCGGGCTTATGCAAAACTGGAGTTGAAGCTAATATAAAAAAGGAAGAGTAATGGCAAAAAAAGCGAATACAAATTCCACGTTTGATAATCTCGTTGTTGGAATAAGCACTTCTGAGCGTGAGCAGATGCTGAATAAAATGAAGAAAGGGCGTTCTGTTGGCCAGGGCCAGCTTAACGGGCCAGATCAGGCTTCGGGCGACGGCGATTCGGAAAGCGACCTGAATTCCCAGTTCAAGAAGCAGTCTTTTTTTAGGCAGATATTCCTTTGGCTGCTCGCTACAATTACAAATTCATCAATAGATGACGTATTCAATAAATTCCTTGTGAATCAAATTGCAAAGGGCATAGAAAAAGAGTATCCGGGGCTTATTGACCACAAGCGCAAGGCTCTTATCCAGGGCTTCTACGAAAAGCTTGTCCAGCTAAAGAAAAGTGCGGACTTCTTTCTTCCTTCCATTCAGGCCTATGAAGAAGATCCGGAATCATTCTATATCCTCTTGGGCTACATCATAATGCCAAACGTGGGTGTTAACATAGAAAAGGCTTCCGACCCCTACATGTATTCCTTCCAGAAAATCATTACCAAGGAAATGCGTGCTTCCCTTATTGCAAAGATGGAGGCCATCCTTGACGAAATTCCAATGCAGAAGAAAAACGAGGTCTATGCCTGTGTGCGCTGCGTTGAATGGCTAAAGCAGTTCGTTAAGATTCCATTTGGAAAGATGATTTCTCGCTTCTACAAGTCGGAAACCAACACAAAAGAAACCCTCTATGCGCAGATAAAGGCCGACTTCCCGGAATTTGCGCGCGTCATGTGCAACTACGTTCCCATCACGGATGAACTTATCCAGACACTTTACATGTTCAACGAGCACAGGGGGCTGGTTTCTGGCTTTGAATCCCTTGACCAGGTGGCTCAGGCAGGCACAGACTTTGTTAACAGTGCGACAGGTGAATTTTCTGCCATAAAGACTTTTGCCCAGACGGTTCCTATGTACAATCTTGCAAAGGTTGTCTTTGAAAATTCCCTCTACTTCCCGGAAGCTTATGGTGGCGGAGAAGACTGGCTTATCAGGTACAGGGCAAAGTGGAAGTCCCTGTTTGACCAGAGGTGGGAGCAGTGGAACCGCGACTACAAAAAGGAAAAGATTAAGGAAAAGATTAAGGGCTACTTTGAGATGGCAGATTTCCCCATGTTCCCGTTCAGGCCTTGGGCTAAGTTTGCAAATACTTCCATCTCTTTCCACTACGATTTGACTATTGGCTTTATAAACGGCTTTATGAAGAACGTCTACAAGCTTTATCTTCCACCGCTGGACACAGCCGCCGTGGAGGGTGAGTTTGCACTTAGGCAAAACCGCCTTGAGTACACAGATACCTTCAACCTATTTTCTACCGTTAAAGACAAGCTGGATGTGTTTGCAAACCAGCTTTCTGCCGGCGGAGAATTTGGACTTCGCTTTGGCTCCTACGATGGAGTTGAGCACTTGGGAAAGGTTGAGCTGCAGGAACTTGCTTCACTTATGGAAAGCGTTGAAGATTCTGCCCGAGAGATTGTGAATGGCTTTGGAAAGGCTTGCCGCAGCATGGTGGACTTGATAGGCGGAATGCTTGGCGAAAAGGTTACCCCTTACTACGGCCCGCTTACAAACATTGCAAAGATTGCAGGTCACGACAACAAGAAATTCCGCGAAAGGCTTGCACAGGCCCGCAACGGTATCCAGCATTCCTACGAAGTTGTTCAGGAAATGGAGCCGCTTGATTCTACCCAGGTTTAACGCAGGAAAAGTAAATTGAAGGAAGAATTTCTTGCATTGAACTTTTGCCGGGGAGGAAAAGTAGTGCCAGATTCCCCGGTGGCAGGCATGACTCTTTTAAAAAACGGATCCATGCGCTTTAGGTGGAACGAGGAAAACCCCAACCGCACCTCTTTTTTGAATGAACTTTCATCTCCAGACAAGACGATTGCCGCAGTGGAACTTATCCATTCCCACACGGTTTATGCAATTGAAGATGCCGATGAAGTTAAGGGCTTGCAGGGGGACGGAATAATTACCCTTAACAAAAAAATCATCCCGGTGATAACGGCTGCAGACTGTATGCCTATTCTTATCTACGACCCTGTTAGCAAAGTCTTTGGTGCCCTTCATTCTGGCTGGAAGGGAACAGGAATTGCCTGTGATGCCATTATGCTTGCCCAAGAAAAATACGGCGCAAGGGTGGAGGACTTCTGCGTAATAATGGCTCCCCACATCCACGACTGCTGCTATTTTATAGAAGAAGACCGTTCTTCCTTTTTTGCCCAAAACTTTACCCCCGACTGCGTAAGCCCCATCCGTCAAGGTGATAATGCCGGAAAGTATGCTCTCTCCATGGCCAAGGCAAACCTTGAGGCATTAAAAAAAATAGGAGTTCCCCAGGAAAACATAGTCATAAGCTCCGACTGCACCTGCTGCAAAAAAAATCCCGACGGCAACTACAAATTTGGCTCCTTCCGCCGCCAGACGTCATCCCTTCCTCAAAGTCTCTCCCTGGAAGAAAGGCAGAAGCTCTTTACCGTTCAGGCTGCCTGGGTTAAATGGTAGAATTGTATCTTTTTCTTGGCTGAAAATCTGATTTTACACCTAAAAATATAAAAATATTTGTGGAAACGTTTCCGATGTGTTATTCTATAATCGTGTTGCAAGTCACTTGTAGCTAATGGCAAGTGCCGCCAATATACAAGCTTAGAAATCTGTTTTCTCTTATGAAAAGAAACGGAAATTAGTTTTGGGCGTAACGGGAAGCAAAATATGGCTGAAAATCCATTTGCGCGGAGCGAACAAAGTGAGCGAAGTCCTATTACCGCGCACCATGGATTTTCAGACAGATTTTGATGGTAGTGGAGCCCAAAACTAATTTCTGTGATATGTAAGATGCAAAACAGGTACTTGTATATTTATGAAATAAACTGTATAACGGATGTATAAACTTACATTTACAGAGGTCAACTATGGCAAAAGACAAAGTTGTTTTGGCTTATTCAGGCGGACTTGATACTACGGTTATCATTCCTTGGTTAAAAGAAAATTATGACTACGACGTAATTGCCGTCTGCATCGACTTGGGTCAGGGCGATGACTGGGCAGCAATCAAGAGCCGTGCGCTCAAGACTGGTGCTTCGGCCTGCTACGTTGTTGACGCAAGAAAGGAATATATTGAAGAATACTGCTGGGCAGCCCTTAAGGCAAACGCAGTTTACGAAGACGAGTATCTTTTGGGTACTTCTACAGCTCGTCCTCTTATTGGAAAGATTTTGGTTGAATATGCCCGCCAGGAAAAGGCTGTTGCAATCTGCCACGGCGCTACAGGAAAGGGTAACGACCAGGTTCGCTTTGAACTTGCAATCAAGGCATTTGCTCCAGACATCAAGGTTATTGCCGCTTGGCGTGACCCAAAATGGGATATGGACAGCCGCGAGGCAGAGATTGCCTACCTTGAAAAGCGCGGTCTTGAAGTTCCAATGAAGCACGACCAGTCATACAGCCGCGACGAAAACATCTGGCACCTTAGCCACGAAGGTCTTGAGCTTGAAAAGACAGAGAACGAACCTAACTACAAGCACATGCTTAAGAACACAGTTGTTCCCGAGGAAGCTCCAGATGCTGGCGAATACGTTCAGATTGACTTTGAAAAAGGTATTCCAGTTGCACTTAACGGAAAGAAGATGGACGGTCTTGAGCTTGTTACAGAGCTTAACAAGATTGGCGGAAGGAACGGAATTGGCCTTGTTGACATTTGCGAAAACCGCTGCGTTGGCATGAAGAGCCGCGGTGTTTACGAGACACCAGGTGGAGCAATCCTTTACTTTGCACACCGCATGATGGATCACATCTGCCTTGACCGCGACACATACCACTTTAAGCAGCACCTTTCAATTAAGGCGGCAGAGCTTATCTACGACGGAAAGTGGTTCACTACTTTGTTTGATTCCATTATGGCCTTTGTGGACAAGACGGAAGAGACTGTTACTGGTTGGGCAAAGGTTCACCTCTACAAGGGTGCAATCCGCGGTGCAGGTTCTGCTTCCAAGTACAGCCTCTACAACGAGAGCATCGCCTCATTTAAGACTGGCGACCTCTATGACCACAAGGATGCCCAGGGCTTTATTACATTGTTCGGCCTTCCTCTTAAGGTACGCGCAATGATGGAGCAGAGCGTTGGTGAAGGTCAGGCAATTATTGAAAGCAAGTCTTTTAAGAAGCGCCCGACAGAATAAATAAAATTGCCGGGTGAAGATTTAATTAGGAGAAATATATGAACAAAAGAAAAAGCGGTATTCTGCTTCACGTTACTTCTTTACCCGGCACTCCAGGGATTGGAACCCTTGGTGAAAGTGCATACAAGTTTGCCGACTGGCTAAAAAATGCAAACCAGTCCTACTGGCAGGTTTTGCCGCTTGGACCTACCGGATACGGGGACAGCCCCTACCAGAGTTTTTCAACTTTTGCGGGAAATCCCCTTCTTATTGATTTTGATGACCTTGTTAAGCGCGGATGGGCAAGCAAGGACGAGGTTCTTCCGCCAGACTACATAAAGAGCCAGGGCAACGTTGACTTTGGTTCCGTCGTATGGTGGAAGATGCCGGTTCTTGCAAAGTGCGCCGCATACTTTTTAAAGAATTGCAGTAATGAAGACCGCGTAAAATACGAGGCATTTAAAAACGACCAGTCTTCTTGGTTAAACAATTACGCAGACTACACCAGCATCAAGAACTTTTATGACGCAAAGGCAAAGAATGAAGGCGTAGAAGGCGTTGCCTCCATGTGGAACCGCTGGTGGCCCCGCGAGCTTGCAGAACACGATGCCTCAGCAGTAAGCCGCTGGGATGCAGAGCATACGGACGACGTAGAACAAATAAAGGTTATCCAGTTCTTCTTTGACCAGCAGTGGTCTTCCCTAAAAAAATACGTTAACTCTCTTGGAATAAAAATCATTGGCGACATCCCCATTTTTGTTGCGGGTGACTCTGCCGACGTTTGGGCAAACCAGAAATTCTTCCAGATGGATTCCGAGACTCTCTTGCAAAAGACATGCGCCGGAGTTCCCCCGGATTACTTTAGTGCAACAGGCCAGCTCTGGGGAAATCCGCTCTACGACTGGGATGCCATGAAAAAAGATAACTATAGCTGGTGGGTTGACCGCATAAAGAACATGCTCCGCCTTGTAGACGTTATCCGCATTGATCATTTCCGCGGCTTTGAAGCATACTGGCAGATTCCTTACGGTGCGCCAAATGCAATCAAGGGTGAATGGATAAAAGGCCCCGGCAAAGACTTGTTTGACGAGATAAAAAAGCGCCTTGGAACCCTTCCAATTATTGCAGAAGACCTTGGCGTAAT
>DFJV01000044.1 GCA_002373205.1 Treponema sp. UBA3662 | reverse complement strand
TTTCTATCCAGCTTTTTATAACATCGCAAGCGCCCGGTGTTTCCTCGTAAGAAAGAATCATTTCAGGCTCATGCCCCTTTATCATCATTTGGTCATATTGTTCGTCCGTAAGCGAAAAAGATTTTTGCAGATTAAAATAGCGAATTTTTTCATAGGGCACATCTATTCCAAAAAGTTCCTCTGCATATTTAGAAAAAGCCCTTGCCGTTTCACAAATGCAGTCATCAAAGTCAACATAGATATTCATTTTGTTCTCCTAGTATGGCAAATATCAATTAACTGTAATCCTGAACTGCTGCGAATGTGGATTCAGTGTGTGTTCCACCATCAATCCGTGGTTCGACAGGCTCACCAACCGCTAACATCTATAGATTCCGAAACACACGACCAAAGCAAGTGCGTATGGTCGTGGCGTAGCGTTCGGAATGACCAGTTATTTTATATTCGTTATACTAGTGCGGTTAAGGCTTATTGCAAACCATATCAAGACCAGTATAAAAGAAAGCGACTGTGCAATCGCCACGCGCAGTGCCATCATTTGGTCAGCACCATTTTTTGACACGACATGCAAAATGTTAACAATCGTGTTGTTCACAAAATGGTCTCCCATTCCCATAAAAATGCTGCCGGTCATTTTTGTAAGCATGGCAAACTTAAAGCCCACAAGCGTAGACGTAAAAACCAGCATTGCCGAGTTTGCAACCGTTCCAGCCATGCTGCTTTCTCCGTCCAAGAAATTTCTTACTGGACCAACAATGTGCCAAAAGCCAAACAAAGCGGATGCTATTAACGCAGAAAGTATAAAGCTGTACTTTTGACTAAGAATTTTGTTAAATAGTCCACGGAAGACGCCTTCTTCCATTAGGACATTTATTATATTCCCCGCAATGCAGATTACAAAAAACAAAAGGCTGGTATTGTAGCCAAGATTTTTGTCTATTGCGTATGTGCTTACATAAAGCTTTAGGGAATCAAAATTTCCAAGAGAATTAATTATAAGACATTCTACCGTATAGGCTACGGCAAAGGTACATAGTCCAAATGCAAGTCCCTTACCCAAATTGGCAAGAGCCCCTTCTTTTGAAAAACCAATTTCTGCTGCGCTAAAGTGCAAGATTCCTGCAGAAATAAAAAGCACAAGAATTCCAACCAGCTTATGGACAACTGCTTCTCCAACCCAGGTTCTGTCTGTGCGCAAAACAAAATATTCAAAAATCCTGAATGCAAAGCAAACAAGATATATTATAAAAACGATTGAAAAGACACTTTGATTTTTTTTATCCAACATTTATAACCCTATATCTTTTATAATTTTTGCAACTTCCAAGGGTTTGTCCCCTTGTGGAGTATGCCCGCATCCCTTAACTTCAAAAAAGTCTTTGCGGGGTGCATTTATTTTTTCATATAAAATAGCGTATCCAGTAGAACTCGTAGCAAATCATCAAAACGAATGCAAGCACAAGGAGCGGAAGGGCAGAAAGCCTGTTCAGGTCTATGTTAAAATCCTTAAAAATCAGAAGCAGCACGCTAACCAGAACTTCGCCAATGCGCTCAAGGGCAAGCAAAAATTTATT
The DNA here is from genome assembly GCA_002373205.1 of Treponema sp. UBA3662. Classification (GTDB taxonomy): domain Bacteria; phylum Spirochaetota; class Spirochaetia; order Treponematales; family Treponemataceae; genus Treponema_D. The sequence goes on along the minus strand of DFJV01000044.1, from coordinate 1,212 downwards.
TTCTTTTAGAGATGCTTCTTCGTAGCCCAAAGGCTTTTTCTTTGTCCAAATAAAATTCGGAATAAGAAGCATGCAAAGAAAAACAAGTCCAACGTAGGAAAATCCAAAATGAAACATTTGATAAGGATAGCATAAAAAGAATAAATCTTCCATACTCCTGCCTTGTTTGCTATCTAAGCCTTACCGAAGTTTCATTGTGTCTTGTAGGATAGATTTCTGTGTAGACAATTTTTCCGTTAACAAGGCCAACCCTTACTATCTCAGAATCCAAGGCTCCGTAGACCGCAAACTCAGACTCTCCGTTAAAAATGAAGTTCCCCAGCGAATAGACAATGAGTTTTCCCTTGTACCATTCTGTTGGCTGAATTACATGGGGGTGGCTTCCAAAAACAAGGTCTGCCCCGCAATCAACGAATTTTTCGTAAAGGTCGCGCTGCAATTGATGGGGTTTGCGTCTGTACTCAAAACCTCCATGAACATTAACGATTACAAAATTTCCTGAAGCTTTTTCTTTTTTTATGTTCTCAAAAAGTTCCTCGTTTTGCCAAAGGATTCCTGCCCTTGTATCTGTTGCAGTAGCAGTTTTTTCTCCGTTGAATCCTGTCCTTTCTATTGGAAAAGCTCCGCAGCTTATAATAGCAAAGTTTGTTCCGTTTACGGTAGTATGATAGAATTTTTTTGCCTCTTCAGCGGTGTAGCCTGCACCAGAAGTTGGTATGCCGTATTCTTTTAGAGCGGCAAGGGTGTCTTTAAAGCCTTCTTCACCGTAATCGTAGCAGTGGTTGTTTGTCTGCATAAAATAATTGAATCCCGCTTTTTTTAACGCAGGAAGCACTTCCTTGTGAAACTTAAAGGTATAGGATTTATAGATTCTTTTTCTTGATTCGGTTACGGCTCACTCCAAGTTTCCAATCATTATGTCGTTACTTTGCAAAACAGGCAGCGTTGTTCCAAAAACTTTTTCCAAACCATTTTCGTCTTTAAAAAATTCATCAAAAAAATCAAAGACGGTCTTTTCAAAATCCGGAATTACTACGGTGCATCTTGCATAAGTTTCTTTTTCCAGGGCATAGCCTTGGTCTCCTGCATATTTTGAATCCACAGGAATTGCTTTGTTTCCTTGGGGAAGATTTTCTGCATCGGTTAACGAAATAGTAAAATTGGGCTTACTGGTATTAAGTGAAGATTAAAAATCAGATAGGGAAATAAGCG
>DFJV01000175.1 GCA_002373205.1 Treponema sp. UBA3662 | reverse complement strand
AAATGGTTTTTGTGGCAAATAAATGATTTTTGTGCGGCAGCTGCATTTGCCAGCGGAGCTTTTTATGCTTACCGCTTAGGTCCTGTATGTGGCGCTTGCGGGGTTCGCTTGAAACTTCGTTGCGAAAGCTGGGGGCCCCTACCCCCTCCATTGCGTTGCAACGCCGGGGACAAGCCCCGCCGCCCCTCCAGTGCCTGCCGCGCTTTTTTTTGCTGCAAAAGGAGGCTAACTTGGCAAACATAATAGACTACATCGACTGGAGGGGAGACATAGATTTTACGGCATCCCCATTCAACGAAATAGACGCGGTAATACTCTGCCAAATAACCTACCTTAACTTTGAAGGGCTAATCCCATCTGAATTTTGCAAAAAGGGAGTTACGCTAAGGCAGATTGCCCAAAGCTTTTCTGCAGCACCGGATGTGGAAGACCGCAGTGACACTGGAGCCCTAATCAACAGGGAAACATTTGACCTCTTTATAAAAGCGGCAAATTCAAACCGCTTCGGAAGGATAGAGGCAAGCGGTTTTGTTAACAAGATAGACCTGCAAAAAGAAGAGCAGTTTGCAGCTGCAACATTCCGCATAAGAAAGGCCGGAAAAAAGAACCCGTCTGTCTGCATAGTTTACCGGGGAACCGACGACACAATCGTAGGCTGGAAGGAAGACTTTAACCTGGGCTACAAGGAAACAGTGCCTGCCCAAAAGGATGCCCTTGAGTACCTGGAAAAAGCCGCGTCTTTCTTTGCAGGAAGGATAAGCATTGCAGGACATTCCAAAGGGGGAAACCTTGCAATCTACGCAGCCGTAAATGCCGGCAAAAAAATCCAGAACAGGCTTTTCACCGTCTACAACAACGACGGTCCGGGCTTTAGCGAAGGCTTTTTTAGGACGGAGGAATATCTTGGCATAAGGGAAAAAATCCGCTCTTACTTTCCACAGCTTTCTATAATAGGAATGCTCTTCTGCCACGACTCGGTCTACACCACCGTAGAAAGCGACAACGAGGGCCTTTACCAGCACGACCCATTCAGCTGGCACACCCAGGCACTAAACTTCGTAAGAAAAGAAGACACCACGGAGCAAAGCAAATTCATAGCGTCTACCGTAAACCAGTGGATTCAGGAAATTCCTACGGAAGAAAGGGAAGTTTTCATTGAGGCAATATTCAGCGTGCTAAATTCAACAAAGGCAAGAACCAACTCTGAACTTAGCAGCAACATATTTTCGTCCGCAAAGACCATGTTCAAGTCATACAGCAGGTTAAGCCCCCAGACAAGAAACACAGTCGGAAAGGTTTTGCAGCTACTCTTCAAAGTCTCGGTCTCCAACATAGAAAGTTCGGGGCTTTCCGCAGCACTTGGCTTTAAAGACTAAGATAAGCTTCATGAAAATCAGGTTTGGGCGTAACGGGAAGCAAAATATGGCTGAAAATCCATTTGCGCGGAGCGACCGAAGGGAGCTAAAGTCCTATTACCGCCGCACCATGGATTTTCAGACAGATTTTGCTGGTAGTGAAGCCCAAAACTGATTTCCATGAACAGGCTTGACAAATAGCCCCTATGCCCCATAATAAAAAGTAAAGCAGTTCAAGGGGGTAAAAATGCCAGTCATAGCCGCTTTTATGGTGCCGCATCCGCCCATGATAGTTCCAGAAGTTGGAAGGGGAAGCGAAAGTCAGGTAGAAAAAACAATCCGTGCCTACGAAAAGGTTGCAGAAGAAATTGCCGCGCTAAAGCCGGAGACCATAATCATCTCTAGCCCTCACAGCATATCCTATTCTGACTACTTCCACATTTCTCCCGGAAAGAATGCCCACGGTTCATTTGCCCAGTTCAATGCACCCCAAGTAGAATTTGACGTGGACTACGACACAGAGCTTGTTGAACTTATAGAAGACAAATGCAGCTCCAAAAATTTTCCTGCAGGATGCCTTGGCCAAAAGAAGGCGGAACTTGACCACGGCACAATGGTTCCCCTCTACTTTATCCAAAAGAAATACAAAGACTTTAAGCTTGTGCGCACAGGTCTTTCTGGAATGGATCTTTTAAAGCACTACGAGTTTGGCACCATAATAAAAAATGCAGTGGAAGAACTTGACCGCAGAACAGTCTATGTTGCAAGCGGAGACTTGTCCCACAAGCTTCAGAGCTACGGCCCCTACGGCTTTGCAGAAGAAGGCCCTGAATACGACAAAAGGATAATGGAAGTCTGCTCAAAGGCACAGTTTGGAAAACTCTTTGACTTTGACGAAAGCTTTAGGGACAAGGCAGCCGAATGCGGACACAAGTCTTTTGTTATAATGGCAGGTGCCCTTGACGGAACAAAAGTGGATGCAAGGCAATACTCCCACGAAGACGTAACCGGTGTTGGCTACGGAATATGCTCCTTTCTTCCCGTAAGCAAAGATGAATCAAGGCATTTCCTAAGCCAGCAGTTGGATGCAGAAGCAAAGTCCATTCAAGAAAAAAAAGACAAGTCAGATTCTTACGTAAAGCTTGCAAGGGCTTCCGCTGAATACTACGTAAAAAACAAAAAGACCATGGAAGTGCCGGAATGGATTCCACAAGACATGCTTAGCTCAAGCTCCGGGGCCTTTGTTTCCATCCACAAATTTGGGGCACTCCGTGGCTGCATAGGAACAATACTGCCCACCCGAAAAAATCTTGCAGAAGAAATAATCTGCAATGCAGTAAGCGCTGTTTCTCAGGACCCCCGCTTTGAACCTGTTCAGGAAGATGAACTCAAGTGGCTGGACATAAGCGTGGACGTTCTTGGCCAGCCGGAAAAAATAGAAAGCAAGGACCAGCTTGACGTAAAAAAATACGGCGTAATCGTACAAAGCGGATTTAGGCGTGGACTCCTTCTTCCAGACCTAGACGGAGTGGACACTGTGGAAGACCAAATTTCCATAGCAATGAGAAAGGGAGGCATCCCCCCAAAGAGCAGCCTTGAACTCTTCCGCTTCCAAGTAGTGCGCCATTACTAAAAGCAATTAAAAGCATTTAAAGGGGGTTGCCATGCCGGTTTGCGAAGTGTGCTTTAGGAAATGCAAAATAGAGGAAGGAAAGAAAGGCTTCTGCGGAGCAAGGACATGCAGGAAGGGAAAAATAGAAGCTTCCAATTACGGAAGAATAACCGCTGCCGCCCTTGACCCCATAGAAAAAAAGCCGCTAAAAATGTTCAGACCGGGAACAAGGATACTTTCGCTTGGCTCTTACGGATGCAACCTCCGCTGCCCCTTCTGCCAGAACAGCGACATCTCTTGGTCAGAAAAAATCCTTGAGCACGAAAAATATGCAGAACAATTTTCCCCGGAAGAAATTGTAGGCAAAGCAATAAAATTAAAAAGCAGCGGCAACATAGGATTGGCATTTACCTACAACGAGCCGCTTGTTGGCTATGAATTCGTAAGGGACACCGCAAAGCTCTCCAAGCAGGCAGGACTGGAAAACGTACTTGTTACAAACGGAACTGCATCGCTAAAAGTCCTTAAAGAAATATCCTGCTTTATAGACGCAATGAACATAGACCTAAAATCTTTTTCAAATGAATTCTACACTGACTTTGCAGGCGGCAACCTGGAAATGACAAAGGCCTTCATAGAAAGCGCAGCAGAAACTTGCCACGTTGAACTAACCACGCTAATTATCCCAAACAAAAACGACGGCGAAGAAGAAATGCTAAAACTAAGCAGCTGGATTCACACCGTAGAAACCCGCAGCAATAAAAAAATCCCCCTCCACATAACGCGCTTTTTCCCACGGTTCAAAATGCAGGACTGCTCCCCAACCCCGGTAAGCAAAATCTACAGCCTCGCAGAACTTGCCAGGCAAAAATTGGACTATGTCTTCCCCGGGAATGTGTAGAAGCACACTCATTTGCAAAAAGTCCTCAGCGTCCCCGCCAATTGCATAAGTCTAGCAACCAATGCTTGCTTACTAAGTCAAAAGGTCAAGTTTTTTTACAAAATGTGCCATCATCCATTATTCCCTTCCCGTGCCAAGTAAAAAAACAAATTTATCATTTACAGCTTTTATTGCGCCTGCTAATTTTTCCACACTTTCTGAATCAAAATCATCCGGAAGGTACAGCTTTGCCTTTGCCACTTTATTTTTATCCATGTACAGAACATACCATTTTAAGCGAAGACTTTTTCCAGACCCTTGCCAAGTCCTACAGATTTGCGTAATTTTATCAAAGTAAATTTTCTTTCTATAAAAGAAAGACCAGACAAGAAGCCTTTCTGAATTATATGCAGTATGAGCCGTAATTAGATTGACGCAAATTACAAGTCCAAGGGCAAAAAGAAAGAGCAGCATAACAGAACCTGCATCCAAAGAAAATCCTGAATTAAAGATAGTAAACAAAAAGAACAATAAGGCGGCTATCCCAAGCAAACCTAAAATCACCCTTTCCTTAGGAAAAATTCTTTTCAATTTTGTCTCCAATTTTCAGCAAGCTTGATTTGCAGAAGAAATATACCTTATATTATTTCAATATTTTCAAATTCAATCGTAATGAAAGGATAATAAATTCCTTTTCTTATCTTTTTCCCAAATACAATTATTGAAATATAGTTTTTTTCATTATCTTCATAAAATTCTTCATAACCATATTGTAAAGGTTTATAATCCCTGTTTATTCGAGAAATATGGCCATTTCTTTTTACACAATTTAATGACACAATTTTTGCATTTTTGAAAATTATATTATAACACTTTGTTTCGTTTCTAGGAAAAGCATAAATTGAAATATCATCTTTATCCTTTTTTATTTCTATATTTGCATCATGTAAAAATTCTCTGATTGATAAAAATTGTTTATAAGGAATACTTTTTTCGTATTCTTCAAGTTCCTTGAAATATAAATCGTCATCTATGTCTTCACAATACATATACTTTAAGATTCTTGATTTTCTTATATTTCCATATGTTAGTAACATTTTCTTACTTAAACCCCGCGCCCTTGTGGGGCGTCCGCATAACAACTGTAAAAACCGCACGCAGATTGATTGCATGTCGGCATTGAAACTTTGTTATGCTTTATTTTTAAGAACCAGACATTATCAAACTCTGCTTAAAGCAAGAATTGTACAAAAAACAGATAGTACCACTAAGATTACTGTGAGAACTATATTTTTCCCTCCTTTTATAGCTAAGTATTCTCTTTGCATTTCTAAATTATCTGGATATTTTTTTTGTGCTTTTTTAAGTTTATCTGCATAACGCTGACACATAAAATAATTACAAAACACTCCCTGCAAAATAGGACAAATCAGTTTCAACGCTTTACTTTTATCTAAAATTGCAAGAACAGTAGCCAAGACAAGCGCTATTATTGTAAGTACATAATTTTTTCTATAAACAAGATAAAACGGAGAAAGAAAGAAAGCCCACCAGTTCCAGGAAGATACTTTGCCCTTATTAAAATCTAGCATAGAATCTTTCATACTAAGAAATGCTCCCGATTCAAAATCTTTGGATAATGCATCTCCACTAACATAAGCAGCTAAATTCAAATCTTCAGCAGAAGGTATAAACTCAGCTTGATCAACATTTGATTCTGACGTCCATTCAGTATTAGGCTCATTGCAGTCAGGACAGTAGATATCTGTTGACAACAACACCCTTCCACATTTTTTACAAATCATTTTCATCCTCTGCTATTTCGGAATGCACCCCAGCGCGGGAGTGAGCATAACAATGCTTACCCGGAAAATAAAAAAGGCCTGCGGAAAAACCGTAGGCTTTGCAAAGTCGGGTAACCCGGATTCGAACCGGGGACCTCTACGTCCCGAACGTAGCGCGCTACCAGCTGCGCTATTACCCGAAAAGATGTAGATAAAAAATGATGCCTGCAATTCAGCAGACAAAAAAAATACCCACTTGAATAAGTGGGCATTTATACGGGAGCTACGGGGCTCGAACCCGTGGTCTCCGGCGTGACAGGCCAGCGCGATAACCAGCTTCGCTAAGCCCCCGTGTGATTATGAATATAGCACAACGCATAATTTGTGTCAATAGACTTTTTAAAATTTTTTATTTTTTTTTCGCAAAAACTTTTTGCACTGTTGACACTCAATATATACAATGATAAAATCGTATTACTTTATGTCCTGCCGCTACAGTCGGACAGGCATTTCATCAAGAATATTTTTAAAAGAAGGATTCCCTTTATGGAAGAAGAAATCACAACTCCTAAAAAAACAAAAAAAGACGGCGCAAAAATAGGAGCCGTAATTATCCTGGTAATTTCAGCAATCGTATTTATTCCTGCTGGCGGAAGCATACTGTTTGAATCGCTTTCACATGCAGGCAGAACACCGGTTTTCGGTTCCTACAAAGGACAGAAAATCGAATACAAGGCCGGCACTGAATTTGCAGACCGCGTTTCCTACATGGCTGAACTTTACAAGGCATACGGCCAGGACTTGAACCAGAACACATACTATTCAATTTTTACAGGCGCATTTGAAGGAACCCTCCGCTCAATGGTATATTCTGCCGCTGTGGAAAAGGCAAACTGGAGCGCGTCAAAGGATGCCGTTAACCGCGCAATCCTGCCCCGCTTCTTTGACGAAAACGGCAAGTACTCAGAAAAGCTCTACAACCAGACAGACGATGCCGCAAAAGCTGAACTCCGCAAGACAGCCGCCACAAACCTGGCTTTCATGCGCTACAACGACGACGTTATGGGTTCAGACACAAAAGTTTCCGGCAACCCAATGTACGGCCTTAAGGCTTCATCAAAGGAAAAATCATTTATTGCCGCAATGGACAGCACAAAGCGCTCATTCGACCTTGCAGCCTTCAGCACAAATGACTTCCCCGCAGAAGAAGCAGCAAAGTACGGAAAGGCAAACCCGGACAAATTCAGAAAGCTTGACATTTCTGCCGTAACACTTGACGGTGAAGACGAAATAAAGGCCCTTAGCAAGCAGATTAAGAACAACGAAGTTACCTTCGACGACGCAATCAGCGAAAAGTCAACAAAGTACTACACAGGCACAGACGGAAAGCTTTCTGTTCCATATTACTACGGCCTCTTGAACATAATCCAGAATGCAGAAGACGCAGAAAAAACTGTGGCACTCGCAAAGGGTGCAGTTTCTGACCCTGTACAGACAAAAAGCGGATGGACAATCTTCCGCGTAGACTCTGACGCCAAGGCAGCAGACTTTACAGACGAAGCAACCGTAAACACAGTCCTTGAATACCTAAAGTCTTCAGAAAAGGGCTACATCGAAAACTTCTATTCTGAACGCGCAAAGGCATTCATCTCCGAAGCAAAGCTTTCTTCTTTTGACGCTGCATGCGAAAAGTTCTCCATTACAAAGGCAGACGTTGCAGCCTTCCCTGTTAACTACGGAAACTCTCCATTCTACAACACAACACCTTCCGATGTCGCAGAACTTGCAGGCCTTTCTACAAACGAAGCCGTACTTGAAAAGATGTTCAAGCTTAAGAAAGACGAAATGAGCGAACCATTCGTTCTTGCTTCAAACGTAATCGTGGCACGCTGCACTGGAGTTCAGAAGGATGCTCCGGCAGACCTCGCAAACTTTGACTCCAACGTTGCACAGACAGACCAGTCTTGCTCACAGACAAACCTTAAAAGATTTGACGGTGTTGTAGACGACTTTATGACAACATACTTCAAGTACTTCATCTCTGGCGACGAACAGAACTAGCAGGTTTTACTTGAACTCACAAAATCAAAAGGGAGTTGGGGCAAACAAACCCCTTCTCCCCTTGGAAAGCAGCCGCGAAGAGGAAATTCTAACAGAGGCTTCTTCCGGCAACGGCTCTCCAGAAACAATCCGCTACAAAGGGCGCTATCTTTATTCAAAATACAATCCCACGCGCTCTGTACTTTCCCTTATTCAAAGCACAAAATTTTTACCCGGCACAATCGTAATAATATGCTCCCCATGCCTTTGCTACGGCACAGAAGAATTGCTAAGTGCATTGGACGCAGCCTGCAAAGATGGCGGTGAAGACGCAAAGACAGAAGTGTGCGCAATAGAGGCAGACAGAAATCTTTACGGCCTTGCAAAAGAAAAGCTGTGGCAAAAAAAAGACGCGGAAAAGATTCATTTTTATTTTTCAGACCAGCTAGACGAATTTGAAGCATTCCTTAACGAAAAAATTTCCACTGGAAGTTTCCGCCGCGTACTAAGGCTTGACTTTAGCGCAGGAACCCAGTTCAACGCGGAATGGTACACATCCATCTGCAACGCGGCAGAACAGATGGTTGCTTCCTACTGGAAAAACAGAATCACCATCGTAAAAATGGGAAGGCTTTTTTCCCACAACATATTCAAGAACCTGTCCTTGGTTGGTACAGATGAATCTGCATCAGACACATTTTTGCAGAAAGCAGCGGGAATGGTTTCCAAACCAATAATCGTATTTGGTGCTGGAGAAAGCTTGGACAAAACCTTTGCAAAAGAAAACTTTCCGCTCATAAAAGAAATAAAAGACGGCCGCTACTTTACAATTGCAGTGGATGCCGCAGCCCAGGCACTTCTTGCGCGGGGAATAAGACCAGACGCAATCGTTGCAGTGGAAAGCCAGTTTGCAATTCAGGAATCATACGCAAGCTTTACAAAAGATGACTTTGAGCAAATCATCCTTTTTGCAGACCTTTGTTCCCGCCCCCAGGTTGCACGCCTATTTAAAAAGAGAATCTGGTTTGCATCAGAATATGCAAAGTGCCAATACCTTGATTCAATAAAAGAAAAGGGTATCATCCAAAACCTTATACCGCCTCTCGGCTCTGTTGGGCTTACGGCTGTTTACCTTGCACTTGTAATAAGGCAGAGCATTGCAACAAGCGTTTTTGTTAGCGGAATGGACTTTTCATATTCAGCGGGAAGGACACATGCAAAAAACGTTGCGGCATCAAAGCGGCTTCTTGCAAACTGCACAAGAAAAAACGGCGCGGCAAACTATTCTGCATCCCTGCTTCCCCCGGCATTTCCCGTTCAAAGCAAGGACGAAAGCAAAATGTATTCATCCCCAATTATGGAAAGTTACGCTATAAACTTTGCGGCAGTCTTTGGCGGACAAAAGAACCTCTACGACATTGGGGAATGCGGCATAGACCTGCACCTAAAAAAATGCACGGCAACATCCGTTTGGACTGTGGCATCCCTGCAAAACAAAAATTCTTCGGCGGGGCAAATTCAAATAGACTTTGAAGAAGGAAAAAAATCAAAGCAGCTTATTTCCTGCTACCTAAAAGAAGAAAAAGATGCGCTTACACAGCTTAAAGATTTGCTTGTAAAGGGAGAAAATTCTGAATACAAAAAAGACGGCACTACCCTTAGCGGACAAATACAGGGCATACTTTCGCCAAGGGAATACCTCTTCCTGCACTTTCCGGACGGCAACAGGGCAAGCACTTCTACCCCCTTCTTAAAAAGAGTCAGGGCAGAAATAGACAGCTTCCTAAAAATACTAAAAGACCAGCAATAAACCGTCATTCCGAACGCTACGCCACTTTGCACACACTTGCTACAAAGTGTGATTCGGAATCTGTATATGTTAAGAAGTACAGCCACTGAAACATGGTTCGACCCTTCGACAAGCTCAGGGACCACCCTTCGACTGGCTCAGGGACCACCCTTCGACTGATCCAGGGACCTCACGCTTACAAACCGTTCAGGGTGACTCTTATATTTATTCCTAGTCTTCCTTTTCTTTAAGAACTGCAAGGAATGCGCTCTGGGGAAGTTCCACGTTTCCTGCCATAAGCATACGCTTCTTTCCGGCCTTCTGCTTTTCCAAAAGCTTACGCTTACGGGTAACGTCACCGCCGTAGCACTTTGCAAGAACGTCCTTACGTACAGGGTTAACGGTTTCGCGGGCAATAATCTGGCTTCCAATTGCACCCTGAATTGCAATCTTAAACTGCTGGCGGGTAATTTCTCCCTTAAGGCGCTCGCACACAACCTTTGCATGTTCAACAGCATTGGGACGGAAGCAGAGCTGGGCAAGGGCATCAACAGGCTTTCCGTTTATGAGTATGTCTATCTTTATAAGATCCGTTGGGCGGTAGTCTGTAATCTCGTAGTCAAAGCTTGCGTAACCGCGGCTGTAAGACTTTAGCTTGTCGTAAAAGTCAAAGAGGATTTCTGCAAGAGGCATGTGGTAGGTAAGCTCAACACGCTTTTCGTCTAGGTATTGCATATTTGTCTGCTCACCACGCTTAAGGCGGCAAAGCTCCATAATGCTTCCAAGGAATTCAGAAGGAGTGATTATGGAAGCCTTAATGTAAGGTTCCTGGGAAGCTTCAATCTTTCCCTCTGGATAGTCAGCCGGGTTGTCCACAAAAATTTCGTCGCGGCCTGCAGGCTTTACCCGGTACTTTACGCTAGGAGCCGTAAAAATAACAACCTGATCAAAGTCACGCTCTAGACGTTCCTGCACAATCTCCAGATGAAGCAAGCCCAAGAAGCCGCAGCGGAATCCGTTTCCAAGGGCAAGCGAATTGTCCTTTTCGTAAACAAGGGAAGCATCGTTGAGCTTTAGCTTTTCCATGCTTTCCTTAAGCTCTTCATAATCATTTGAATCAATAGGATAAATGGAAGAGAATACTACAGGCTTTACTTCCTTAAAACCGGGAAGCGGCTCTTTTGCAGGATTTGTAGCAGAAGTTACAGTATCGCCAACGCGCACGTCTGCAACAGTCTTCATGCCAGCAATAATATATCCTACGTCTCCAGCCTCAAGCGCAGAAGTTTCCTCGTACTTGATTTTAAAAAGACCAACCTGCTCTACCTTGTACTCTGCCCCGCTGCTCATAAGGCGGATTGTGTCCCCTGCCTTTACCCTTCCGTCCATTACGCGGATGTGAACAATAACGCCCCTGTATTCGTCATAGTGGCAGTCAAAAATAAGGGCGGTAAGGGGTGCGTTTACGTCTCCCTCTGGCGGCGGGAACTTTGTAACAATGGCTTCCATAAGGTCGTCAATTCCCTGCCCGGTCTTTGCGCTAACAAGCTGGGCATCGGCAGAATCAAGGCCAAGGTCGTGGTCTATCTGCTTCTTAACGCTTTCTATGTCCGCAGAAGCAAGGTCTATCTTGTTAATAACCGGAACAATAGTAAG
>DFJV01000012.1 GCA_002373205.1 Treponema sp. UBA3662 | reverse complement strand
CTTTAACAACAGCCACCCCTACATTCCCCATTTTTATTTTGGATTCCGCTATTGCAGGAGCCTTTAAAATAATAATTGCACCGCAATAAAGGCAGGCGGCGCACACATTAAAATGCCGACCTAAATACAAGCCCAAGGGCAAATTTCTGGAAAGGAACCCATTCGTGAATTTCTACGGAATAGCCGTAGTAGTAGCCGCAGTCAACCCTCAGGCCAAAGCCGGTGCTATCTCCCGCTCCTATAAGAAACAAAGAAGCACTTGCCCCCGCTCCGCCAGCCCAGCTGTTGGAAATAAAGCCAGCCTCAACATACGCTTCAAGCCGGATAACATCCAAAAAGTTATAATCAAGGCCAGAAGTAAGCGAAAAGGTAAAAATCTTGTCTGAAGGATTTACAGTTATATCCTTCTTTTCATACGTTTCACTGTCCGTTGTTAAAAAGTCCCATAACCAGAAGGGCAGCCCAATATTTCCGCCAATATAAGAATAGGGAGTCATATCAAAAGCAGCATTTATATCCACGTTAATGCCGCTAGGATCGTCATCTTCATCAATGCAAGAATCATCAACCTTAAAGGCATACAAATTAAGGTTCAGGGAAACGCAGGCATCAACTTCTTCTGCAAAAAGAAAACCTGAGGAAAAAACAAGGACTGTGATTAAAACTAGAGTCTTTAGTTTCATATTTAAAGTATAACTTTTTCCTTCCATTTTGTAAACACAAGGTGCAAACTTCAAACGTGCAAACTACAAAAGGCCCGGCTGTTTTACAAAATATTTTTTTGTGCTATACTTCGCGCATGGAAAGAACTTCAGATATAAAAATAAAGGGAAAGCAGGATTTTACGCAGGGAAGCATTGCGGGAAAGATGGTGGCCTTTATGCTGCCAATCCTTCTTTCGCTCGTGCTGCAGTCGCTTTACGGTGCGGTGGACATGCTTATTGTTGGGCGCTTTGGGACAACGGCTGGAATAAGCGGAGTTGCGGTTGGCGGAAATATTATGAACCTTTTTACCATGCTTTTAAACTCAATAACGATGGGTGTAACGGTTCTGCTGGGAAATTACATTGGTGGCAAACAGTTTGAGCTGGTGAACAAGCTGCTTTCAAATGCTGTTGTATTTTTTCTTACAATTTCTCTGGTACTTACGGTTCTTATCGTACCTCTTGCGCGGCCTCTTGCAATCATCATGCAGACTCCAGAGGAATCTCTTGAACTTACGGTTCTTTACATAAGGATTTGCGGTGCGGGATTTATTTTCATCACCTTCTACAATTTTATAAGCGCCATGCTCCGCGGAATGGGTGACTCAAACACACCTCTCATCTTTGTGGCAATAGCGTGCGCGGTGAACGTAATAGGAGACTTGCTTTTGGTTGCAGTCTTTAAAATGAATGTTGTGGGTGCAGCCATTGCAACAGTTGTGGCACAGGCGGTAAGCGTAGTGCTGTCGCTCGCAATCATAAAAAAGCGTTCCATACCATTTAAAATAGAAAGAAGGTACTTGAATTTTGGAAGCGAAATCAACAAGTTCGTAAAGCTGGGGCTTCCACTAACGGTACAGGGAGTTTTGACAAACTTTAGCTTTCTTGCCCTCTGCGCCTTTGTAAACCGACTTGGCCTTGACGCATCATCTGGCTATGGTGTTGCACAGAAAATACAGGGATTCACTATGATGCTTCCACTCTGCATAATGCAGAGCATGGCTCCCTTTGTTGCACAGAACGTTGGTGCGGGAAACGAAAAGCGAGCAAGAAGCGGACTGCTTATTGGCCAAGGAATTGGGGCCACAATTGGACTTCCTGTCATGCTGGCAATTTTCTTCTTTGGCGACAGCCTTGCCTCTCTCTTTACAGAAGACCCCGCTGTAATCAGGAGGGCCTTTGAATTCCTTAGGGGATTTTCCCCAGAAGTCATCATAACCTGCATCCTGTTCAGCTACCTGGGCTATTTCAACGGACACTCAAAAAGCCTTTTCGTAATGATCCAGGGCCTTTTGCAAACCTTCCTTCTGCGCCTGCCAATTTCCTACTTCATGAGCATCCGCGAAAACGCAAGCCTAACAGGAATCGGTGCCGCAGCCCCAAGCGCCACCGTGTTTGGAATTATTTTGTGCTTTGTCTATTACAAATGGATGGGAAGGAAGTTGGATAGGAAGTGAGACTTTTTTAACTGCCAAATACACTCACCGGAATATAGCCATGCTTGCCATCCAGAAAGGCTCTGTTTATGAAGCGGTCAACAAATTCTTTGTAAGTGTTTTCATAGCAGCGTCTTCCATAGTGAGAAATCCATTCGGCCATTTTTTTTATCTCGCTCCTGCTAGGCTTTTCCACGTGATCCAAGGCATATTTATCTGCAGGCCCTTCGTCTGATAATTCATGGGTACATGGATTTTGATTAACGATATGACCAAGTTCATGGGCTAACAAAAACTCTTTGGATTTTTCGCTCAACTTTCTATAGTTCTCGTCATAAGCGATGAATATGGCATATTCCTTAATCCTATTGAAAATGCTCATTACTGTATGCACAAAGCAGGGAGATGTAAGTTTGCGCTCCTTAAAGTATTCAGAATGTTTGTAGGCATTTTTTAAGTCGCACTTGTACAGATATATAGGTTTGCCATCCCAATATGCAACAAAGTCTTTTTCTATAATGTATTCCTGAATTTCTTTTAGATAACGCATAGTGCCCCCTCCGTAAAATAAAGTCTTTATGTTAACCAGCACGACAAATCACCTTACACATAACAACTATTTTTAAGATTGCCTCTGGACTTTCATATTTTTATACGCCCCCTAAGTATACGGTTATAAAACTGGGCATTCAGAAACAGACCTTGTCTTTTTGAATTCCGGATTTTATGTGAAGCGTGCAATGAATTCTTTGTAGGAATTTTCATAGCCCCTTTTTCCGTAGTGGCAAATCCATTCGGCCATAAGGCGTGCCTGCTTTTTGGAAATTTTTCCAATTTTGTCCATGGCAAATTTGTCTGCGGCAAGCTCGTCCGACAGTTTACGCTTGTCGGGATCTTTTTGCAGAACATGCCCCAGTTCGTGATAGATCAAAATATTCTGAGCCTTTTCGCTCATTTTTTTGAAATTTTCATCGTAGGCAATTATTATGGAATACTCTTTAACGGTGTCAAAAAAATTTGTGCAAGGATGAACAAAGCACGGGGAATCCCATTTTTGTTCCATAAAATATTTTGACTTGCTGTAAACATTTTTTAGGTTGCACATGTACAATCGCACCGGTATGCCTTTGTAAAGCGCAATCAATTTCTTTTCGTAGACATCATCTTTGATTTCTTTTAAGTATCTCATGCAAGCACCTCGCTATTATAATATGATTATACGGCGGGGGTGTTGACAAATAATGTCATGGGAGTTTTTTGTTTTGATTTTTGCATCGTTTTTTATGGAAAAGCGGATAAAATGAAATGCAATATGATTTACACGGCAATTATCTGGTGCATTGAAATGCTCATTAATAATCAAGCTATTACACTCTTTACGATTCTTACTATTGCCCAAATAACACATACGGCACAAAGTATAAATTGAGAATTATATTTTGCTATATCAGACATAAGAGAATCATATAAATTGTATATATCTTCTAATGGAACTTGTTTGTTCTCATAATCAGTAGAAACAAATTCTATTTCTCCAGAATCAGTTAAGTATATTTGTTGCATCTTGTCAACATCTGTGTATTTAGTTATCTTATTATCTACTGTTTTAATCATTTTCATAATAGATACCTCATCTTAAGTATATAGGGTTGTCGTCGGAAAAAAATAAATAGAAGAACGTTTTACGTTCTTCTTTAAATCTATAATCTAAAATATTAATTTCAAAAGTAATTTAATTACTACAATTAAAGCTACAATAACTCCTATAAATTTACATATAAACATATTTTCTTCATGAACTAATTGTTTATGAAGATTAATTTTATCAGCATTTCTTTTAAGATATTTTTCTCTTTCTCTTTCTAACTCACGTACATCATCATAAAATTCATTTATCATTTTTTGCTGTTTCTTTGAGGATATTGGTTTATTACCTTTATTATAATACGTCTTTAGTTTACCATTCTTTACTGTATAAACATAGAATTCTTTTAAATTAAACATAATAACTAAATCCTCCTAGCTTTTATATAATATATAATTAAAATAAGTATTACTTTAACAGCTTCTCCAAGCGCCAATTTGCTTTTACCGGCATTCAGTTGATTTATACCTGATGAAAGCTGTCTTTTTCCGGCCTGCAATTTTTCTTCTGCCATCTTTGAGTTTACCTTCAAGGCTAATTATCACGAATATTAAAAGCACAGAAATTACAAGCAATATTAATGTAAGCATCATTCTTCTTATTCCTTATATAATTTCTGGACTTTTTCTACCTCGGTCCTAACATCGTCTGCCAGTTCCTTTGGGGAAAGAACTTTTACTGTGTGGCCCTGGCCTAGAATCCAGCGGAGGACTTCTTGCTTTTGGGTTGTTTGGAATTTTACGTAGACGCTGCCGTCTTTGCGTTCTTGGACAATTTGTTCGCTGTGCCAGATTCGGTTGGCGGCGTAGGTTCCGATTTCTTTGTCTACAAGGATTTCTACGGTTATGGGTTGGCGGTCAGAAAACCATACGCCCATTTCTGCGTCAAAGTAGTCGGTGGGTTTGAAGTCTGGGGGAATGCGGAAAGTCTTTTTTGTTAGGGAAAGCTTTTTCATTCTTCCAAGTGAAAAGATGCGGATGTCGCCCTTGTCGTGGCAGAGGCCTATTACGTACCAGTTTCCCCTTTGGCATACGATGTGGTAGGGGTCAATTTTCCTTTGCATGAAGGTTGACTTTTGGAGGGGGCGGTATTCAAATGAAAGTGTCCTGCAGGATTTTAATGAGTCGAACACTATTGTAAAAAAGTCGTTGTTGATTAGTTCGCCCCTGTCCGGTATGAAGGTTATGCGCGGATTTAGGAATGATGTGTCCACCGTAATTTTTTCTGGCAGGCAGTTGGTTATTTTTTCGAATATTGAACGGAGCTGGTTTTCTATTGGAGTATTCCTGTACTGTTCCAGCAGAGGGTTTATTACAGCAATGGAAAAGGCCTCTCCTTCTGTAAGGGGAATGCTTTTGATGAAAAAATTCTTTTCGGTGTAGCGGTAGCCGTTGGGGCCACCCTCGATTGGAGCACCCATGGTGTCGCGCATGTATTCAAGGTCGCGCATGATTGTACGCTGGCTGAATTCTGGCTTTCCGTTAGGGCCGCGGTTTCCCACACGCATGGAAAGTTCCTTTGCGGTATGCCATTCCCCGCTTTGAAGTATTTGGTCAATTTCCATTATGCGCCATGTGTTCATTTTTGTTTGCTTGGTCTTATCTTTGGAAGCTGTCTTTTTAGTCATCTGGGGGTGTCCTTTATTTTTGCTTTATCTATTACATCTACGATTGTATCACACAATAAGATTTTTGTCTTTGCTTTCTTTAGCGCAAGAAAGCCTAGCCCCGATTGGAAGGGCGGCGCAGCCGGCCACCGCAACGAAGTGAGGAGGCTGGAGCGAAAGCGGAACCCTGGAAAGCGGGTTAAAAATGCCCTCCCTGGCATTTTTAACCCGCAAGTTTTCTGGCGAAAACTTGCCCTACTCTGACCGCTAAGAGACGACGCGCCATCCTTGGCGCTGCTTGTAAAAGCAATAGGGGAAAAATGCTGTTGGCGGTTGGGGCGGCGCTAAAAAAAGGCAAGCCGCTCCAAAAAAGAATTACAAAAATCAGTAGTAATTGCGCACTACACGGAAACCGATGTTGTTCCGACGCTCGGTTGGAAGAACGCTGCCTCGCAAGGTAATGGGGTATTCACCGCTATCCCATGAGCCTCCCCTGGTAACTTTTGACGTGTGCGAAGAAGCATTAACGTTCACAACGTCGTCCCACCAGTCCCAGCACCATTCCGCTACGTTTCCGGTCATGTCGTACTTTCCGTATCCGTTAGGAATCTTCCATTCAACTTCGTGGGTCTTGCCGTTGCTGTTGTATTTGTACCAGCCGACTTTCTTGATGTCATTGCTGCCGGCAAATTTATAGTCCTGACCACATGTGGCGACCACTTCCCATTCTTTATCAGTGGGGAGGCGGTATCCCCTCGCAGTAAAGTCGCAAGTTACGGTATCCCTGACGCTTTGGTAATTGGTATTTCCCCACTTATCAGGATCCGTTGTACCGCTTACCGTATAGCAAGGTTTTAAACCTTCCGCAATGCTTCTTTTGTTGCAGTAAGCAAGAGCATCAAACCAGCTTACATAGTAGACGGGATAGTTTTCCCCCTTGCCGTAGGTGTCGTTTGGCTTATTGCCCTTGTAAGTGCAGTATTTTTCGTACTCGCCCTGGGTAACCTCATGGTCGCACATGAAGAAATCCCTGATGTTTGAACCGACTCCTACTCTGTAAGTACCCCCAAAGGTTGTCGAAAGGGTCCATTTTGCATACAGGGTTGTGTCTTTTTGGATAGGTGTGGAAAAATCAAAGGTGATGGTGCGCTCTGCATCCGAGAACCAGCCGTCAAGCTTGTAGTGGGTGCGTTTTAGGGTGCTGGGCTTTTGGATGGTGCTTCCTTTTTCTACAATAAGGTCTTCAACCACAATGTCGTTGTTGGTGATGAATTTTACCAAGTAGAGCTCATGCCATTTTGCATAGACTTTTGTGTCTTTTGATATGGGGGATGCAAAGTCAAATTCGGTTGCAAATTCGCTGTCCGCGTACCATCCAAGGAATTCGAAGCTTCCGTTTGTTGGGCTTTCTGGTTTAGTTGCGGTCTTTCCGTTTTCCACGGTTTGGGCTGATACAGAACTGCCGCCGTTTGTTACGAATGTTACTGTGTGCAGTTTGTTCCATTTTCCATAGAGCTTTGTATCTTTTACGATTGGGGTTGCAAAATTGAAGCTTGCGGTAAAATTGCTGTCCGTATACCAGCCGGCGAATACGTAGCCATATTTGCTAAAGCCAGACGGTTTTGATGCCTTGCCGCCGCTTTTTATTTTTTGGGGAAGCGGGACTGAGCTGCAGTTTGACACGAAGGTTACGGTGTAGTATACGGGGTCCGTGCTTTCTGGATTTTCTGGGGTCTCTGGGTTTTCTGGGCTTGTGGTTTGTGTTTCTGTGTTTTCACCTTCTGGGGTGGTGCTTTCTGTTCCACCGGCAGGAGTTGAAGTTACCGGGCTTTCTTCATAGTCTTCGCCGGAAGAGCCACCGCCTGCACCGGAACTGCATCCAGTAAGGGGGAAAAACATAAGGGCTGAAAGAATAAAGGCGAATGTTGCGCTTATTGGTCTTTTTTTCATAGATTTACTCCTTTTATAAAGTCAGGATTTCTTCCTGTATAACCCTATCTTATGGCGGAGGTAATGACATATAGTGTCAGGGGGGTGTGATTTTTTTTAAAAATTTCTAATGACATTAAATTTACGTCCTTCGGAGCTTGAATCAGAACCTCAAATTGCAGTATTGACGAGAGATGCCGAATCAACTTCGGCATGACAAGTTCGGCATGACAAGTTCGGCATGACAAGTTCGGTATGTTAATGGCACTAGAAAAGGGACTGTTAGCGCAAGAAAGCCTAGCCCCGATTGGAAGGGCGGCGCAGCCGGCCACCGCAACGAAGTGAGGAGGCTGGAGCGATAGCGGAACCCTGAAAAGCGGGTAAAAAAGGACCTCCTAGCATTTTTTCCCGCAAGTTTTCTGACCGCAAAGAGATGACGCGCCCCGCTGGAAGCTTTGCTGCGTGAACCTTGGCGCTGCTTGTTAAACTAATAGGGGAAAAATGCTGTTGGCGGTTTGAACAGGCGGTAAAACCATGAAATATGCTCCAAAAGAAGGATATTATAGAAGGAAAATGCCAAATTAAGGCTATTTGGGCCTAAATGACCGCCTAAATGACCATGCAAATGAGGGCTTTTTTGTTGAAAATATAGAGAATTGTCGCTATAATAGTAGCATGATTCAAAATGATATGATACTTTCTGCATCCGGTTGGCGCAAGGTTTTTGCTAAGAGCGGCGGTGCGGAAGACAAGGATTCTGATATAGGAGAAACTAACCGCTTGCTTTGCGCTCTTATTGCAGAGACTTTTGCGGATTATGTGCTTTCAAAGGTTAAAAATGATGAGCCCCACGTGGCTCTTGGCACGGATACCCGTCCTACCGGCAAGGAAATGGCGGATGTTATCATAAGGGTTTTCCTGCAAAAGAGGATTTACGTCCACTTTGTAGAGGTTGCATCTGCCCCGGAAATTATGGCTTATTCAAAGGAGCTTGACGGTTTCCTTTACATTTCGGCCAGCCACAATCCAATCGGCTGGAACGGAATAAAATTTGGGCTTAACAAGGGCGGGGTTCTTGAAGGCAAGGAGACCAACGCTCTTGCAGACATTTTCCGGGAGAAGTGCAAGGCTTCGGATGCGGAGGAAAGGGCTAACCTTCTTATTGATGGGGCAAACCTTCACCACCTTAAGCAGGTGTATGCAAATTCTTCCTTCCACAAGCTTCGTGCGGTTGAAGCTTACGACAAATTCATCCGCGGGGTTATTACCGGCATCTTTAACAAGAAGGGCCAGGACGCTGTTTTTGAGGCAATCAAGGAAGGTCTTAGGGAAACCCCAGCTTCCATCGTATGCGACATGAACGGTTCTGCACGCTCGGTTTCCATAGACAAGACCTTTATTCCCCAGTGCGGCCTTGAATTCTTGCCTTTTAACGACACACCGGGTCTTATAATGCACGAGATTATTCCTGAGCCAGAGAACATGACGCGTCTTGCAGACGTAATAAATGACCTTCATGCTGACGGCAACAACAACATTCTTATTGGCTACATGCCGGACTGCGACGGTGACAGGGGCAACATTGTATTCTTTGACGAGGACGCACAGACAGCCCGCCCAATTACGGCACAGGAGATTTTTGCGCTTAGCGTTGCTTCTGAGCTTGCCTTTGAGGAATGGAAGAAGGAGACGCTTAACGAACAGGGGCTTTTGTGGAGGACGCAGGCAACCTTTGGAAAGCATGCGGTTGTAGTAAACGGCCCCACATCCATGCGCATTGACCAGATTTGCGAAAGCTTTGGCTACGAGATTTTCCGCGCGGAAGTTGGGGAAGCAAACGTGGTGAACCTTGCCCGCCAGAAGAGGGACGAAGGCTACGACGTGCGCATTCTTGGCGAGGGCAGCAACGGTGGAAACATTACATATCCTTCCAGCGTGCGCGACCCGGTGGCAACACTCTTTGCTGTGCTCAAGATGCTTACCATACGCGACTACAGGAGAAGCGACGGCAAGTTCTGCAAAGGGCTTTTCCACATCTGGTGCGAGAAGGCCGGAATGTCCTACCGCTACAAGGACGACTTTATGCTTAGCGACGTGCTTTCCACCCTTCCCCGCTTTGCAACCACAGGCGTTAGCGAAAGCAGGGCGGTTCTTGACGTTAAGACACAGGACAAGTCATTGCTTAAAAAACGCTTCCAGGCAGTCTTTACCGAAGACTGGAGCAAGCATGCAGACGAGCTTAATGCCATTTACGGCTTTACCGGCTACGAGGCAGACATTACCAACGGAACCAAGGAAGTTAAGAATGCTTCCGACTGGGCAAACGGCAACGGCGGCCTAAAGATACGCTTCCTGGACGAAGACGGAAATCCAAGGGCATTCATCTGGATGAGGCCAAGCGGCACAGAGCCAGTTTTCCGCATAATGTGCGACGTTATGGGCGGAGACGAAGCTGCAGAACGCTCGCTTTTGCGCTGGGAGACTACGCTGCTTAAAAAGGCGGACGGAGCTGAATAACTAAAAGGTGCAATTTTGAGTTTCCGTGTTACAGTATAAAAATTGGCGGAAGCGATTTTTGAACCGAAAAAAATTCTGCACACACGTCGTAGCAAGTGCGTTCGGCGTGCCCGAAGGGATAGCGCGGAAGCCTTTTTTCGGGGCAAAAACCGCTGGGAGCCAATTTTTCTGCTGCAAATATAAAACTCGAAGTTTGCCCTAAAAACAAACAAATTAAGGGTAACATTTTAGGAGTAATAATATGGAAGAAAAAGAGATACTCGAAAGAGCGGCACAGTACATTGCAGAAGAAAAGGACGAAGCTTTCCGCAAGGAAGTTGAAGACCTTGTTGCAAAGAAAGATTCAAAGGAAGCAATGGCGGAACTTGAAGACCGCTTCTACCAGAGCCTTGAATTTGGCACAGGCGGCCTCCGCGGTGTAATGGGCGGCGGAACAAACCGCATGAACACACTCAACATCTCAAAGGCAACGCAGGGTCTTGCAAACTACATAATCAAGGCCTTCCCCAAAGAGGCAAAAGAAGGCACTCTTAGCGCATGCATCGCCTACGACAGCCGCCACAACCACGACAAGTTCAGCGACATAACAGCACGCGTATTTGCGGCAAACGGAATCAAGGCGTATCTTTTTACAGGACTCCGCCCCACCCCGGAACTTTCCTATGCAATCCGCACCCTTGGCTGCCAGACCGGCGTTGTAGTAACGGCAAGCCACAACCCTCCCCAGTACAACGGCTACAAGGCATACTGGGCAGACGGAGCTCAGGTTGTTGAACCCCACGACAAGGGAATCATCGACGAAGTTAACGCAGTAAAAGAAGCAAAGCTTATCTCCCGCGAAGAAGGAATCAAGTCTGGAAAAATCGTACTCATCGACAAGGAAATTGACGACAAGTTCCAGGCAATGATAAAGGCAAACCTCTACCGCCCGGCCCTTATAAAAGAAAAGGCTTCCAGCGTAAAGGTTGTCTACACGCCTCTCCACGGAACAGGAGCAATGCACGTAGAAAAGGTTCTTGGCGACCTTGGCCTTAACGTAATCACCGTACCCGAACAGCGCGAAGGAAACGGAGACTTCCCAACTGTAGAAAAGCCAAACCCGGAAGAAGCACCGGCACTCAAAATGGCAGTTGAGCTTGCAAAGAAGGAAAAGGCAGACGTTGTTATGGCAACAGACCCAGACGCAGACCGCTTTGGAACTGCATTCCCGGACAAGGACGGAAACTATGTCCTCGTTACAGGAAACCAGATGGGTGCCCTGCTTGCAGACTACGTTCTCCTTAGCAAGAAGGAACTGGGCAAGATGCCAGAAAACCCGGTACTCATCCGCTCAATCGTAACAAGCCCCTTTGTAGACGCAGTTGCAAAGAACTACGGCGTAAAGGTAAAGGAATGCCTTACAGGATTCAAGTGGATTGCATTCGATGAAGGCCAGATGGAAAAGACAGGCAAGGAACATTACGTCTTTGGCCTTGAAGAAAGCTACGGCTACCTTGTGGAAACAGAATGCCGCGACAAGGACGGAATCTCCGCAGCAGCAATGTGCGCAGAAATGACTCTCTACTGGGCAAGCAAGGGAAAGAGCCTGCTTGAACGCATGAACGACATGTACAAGGAAAACGGCTACTTCCAGGACGGAGCAATAAGCAAGTACTTCCCCGGAGTAAAGGGCCCTGCAATAATGACAGGAATCATGACCAAGCTCCGCACGGAAGGCTTACAGACCTTGGGCGGAAAAAAAGTCTGCAAAATCCGCGACGTACAGCAGTCAATTGAATTTGACCCGGCAAATCCTGCCGCAAAGGCAAACCTCCCTTGGCCAAAGAGCAACGTACTCCAGTTCTTCCTGGAAGACGGAACAATCGTTAGCGCACGTCCAAGCGGAACGGAACCAAAAATCAAGTTCTACATCAACTGTGCGGTTCCAGTTTCTGCAAAAACAGACGCAGCCCTCGAAGAAGCCAAGAAGAGCGCAACAGAAGAAATTGCAAAGATTTCAGCAGAAATCAACGCAGTCCTCGATGCCGCAAAATAAAGGCTAAAAGAAATGCACGGCCGTGGCCTTAAGATTTTTAGGAACTACAGAAGTCTTGCGCGGGAATTTTATTCCGGCAAGATTTTTGCAGCCTTTGACACCGAGACTACTGGCCTGCATGCGGCAACCGACCACCTTATGGAAATAGGAGCCGTAAAATTCAACAGGGACGGAATTATTGGGGAGCCATTTTCTTCCCTAATAAAACCGCCCGTTCCACTCACCCCCTTCCTTCAAAACCTAACACACATCACGCCGGAAATGCTGGAAAACCAAAGCGACGCCGCAACGGTCACATTTGAATTCCTCCGCTGGCTTTCAAACGACGATGTAATCCTAATCGCCCACAACGCCCCCTTCGACATGTACTTCATAAACGCCCAGCTTGAGCGCATGAACATGGACGCGCTAAAAAACACGGTCATAGACACACTGCCGCTTTCCCGCTGGGCCTACCCCAACCTTAACAAAAACGGACTCGAAGGCCAGTACAAGCTTCAGAACCTGGCAAGCCTCTTGAACATAAAAGTTCTGGAAGCCCACCGCGCCCACGACGATGCCCGCGTCTGCATGGAACTCTTCAAGCGCATAATAAAAGACACCCGCCCCGTACAAAAGGACATCGAAAAACAAACTCAGGAAAGCCTCTTCTCCCAAGAAAACGGCCAGCTGGAACTCTTCTAAAATCATTTTATTCTTTTTCTTTTTTTCTGGACCACACTCTATTTGCTAACCCGCTTTCCAGGGCTACGGCTTTCGCCTCCGAC
>DFJV01000054.1 GCA_002373205.1 Treponema sp. UBA3662 | reverse complement strand
TTGCAAAGCGGCGCTTGTTAGCGGTGGCGGGTTTGGGCAAGTAAGCAGGGGCTTGCTTCTTTTGCAGGGCGGCGGGTGCTTGCGGTGGCCGGTGTGGGTGAGTTGGCGGTGGCATGTTGCTTTTTGCAAAGCAGCGCCTGTTTGCGGTGGCATGTGTGGGTTAGTTGCAAAGCTGTGCGTCTTTTGCGGAGAGGTGCTTGTTTGCGGTGGCAGCTGGGGGCAAGTAAGCGGGGCATGTTACTTTTTGCAAAGTGGCGCGTGTTTGCGGTTGCAGCTGAGGGCAAGCAAACAGGGGCACGTGCCGTCTGCAAATCATCGCCTGTTTGCTGTGTCGGCTGGGCTGGCGTGTTAGCAAATGCACTGTATCTTGCGCAGGGTGGCGCCTGTTAGCAGAAAAAATGTATCTTGCGCAAAGCAGCGCCTGTTAGCAGAAAAAATGCATCTTGCGCAAAGCAGCATCTGTTAGCAGCCAACTTCACAGTCAATTTAGCAAAAAAAAACACGGCCCTTGTTAGAGCCGTGCCTTGGTTTAAGTCATGCTGACTTTAGAATCCTAGTCCAATGCGTGTCCTGCAGAACCAAGAACGTTAACGCACTTGTGCATGTACATCTTCTTAAGCTCTTCGCGGGCAGGAGTAAGGTACTGGCGTGGGTCAAAGTCGCCTGGGTTTTCTGCAAGGTGGCGGCGGATAGCTGCTGTCATAGCAAGGCGGCCGTCAGAGTCAATGTTAATCTTGCAAACAGCAGATTTTGCTGCCTTGCGGAGCTGTTCTTCCGGAATACCAACAGAATCCGGAATCTTTCCACCGTACTGCTCGATAATCTTTACATATTCTACAGGTACGGATGAAGAACCGTGGAGAACAATCGGGAATCCAGGAAGCTTCTTTTCGATGGCTTCAAGAACGTCGAATGCCAGTGGCGGAGGAATAAGAACTCCGTCCGGTGTGCGTTTACACTGTGCAGGTGTAAACTTGCAGCGGCCATGTGAAGTACCGATGGAAATTGCAAGAGAGTCGCAGCCAGTCTTAGAAGTAAAGTCAATAACTTCCTCAGGCTTTGTGTACTTGCTTTCTTCTGCGGCAACGTCATCTTCAACACCGCCAAGAACACCAAGCTCAGCTTCTACAGTAACGTCGTATTTGTGGGCGTATTCAACAACCTTCTTTGTAAGGGCAACGTTCTCGTCGTAGGGAAGGGCAGAACCGTCGATCATTACGGAAGAGAAACCGTTGTCGATGCAGTCCTTTGCAACCTCAAAGTTTGGACCGTGGTCAAGGTGGAGAACGATCGGAATGTCGCAGCCAAGCTCGTGTGCATATTCAACTGCACCGCGGGCCATGTTGCGGAGGATGTTTGCGTTTGCATAAGCGCGAGCACCCTTTGAAACCTGAAGGATAACAGGTGACTTTACCTCAACACAAGCCATGATGATAGCCTGCATCTGCTCCATGTTGTTAAAGTTGAATGCCGGGATGGCATATCCGCCTTTCATTGCTTTTGCGAACATATCTTTTGTGTTCACCAGGCCAAGTTCTTTGTAACTTACCATAATTGCTCCTGATTGAAAAATCGGTTTTCATCTATTGACATAGATTTCAGTAACAAGAATAAGACTTTTCAAGTAAAAATTCAAGGCTTTTTGGGGGAATTTTGGGGGTGCAAAGGGAGTCTTGCCTTGCAAATTCTCACTTTTTTCTTGCGGCGCTTTTTTTTGCCAGGGGCTTTGCGGGGTTCCGCCTCTCGGCTCCATTGCCTTTGGCAACGCGTTCCGCGCCCCTCCAATCCCTGCCGTGCCTTTGTTTGCTCTACCAAATATTTGATATGTACGGCTATTAAGCCTGTTTGTGCGGTATTGAGCCTAGTTAGTATGGTCATTGAGCCTGTCGAAATGCCTTGTTTACTATAATAGGGCAAACTTCGAGTTTTATATTTGCAGCAGAAAAATTGGCTCCCAGCGGTTTTTGCCCCGAAAAAAGGCTTCCGCGCTACGCTTGTGCAGAATTTTTTTCGGGTCAAAAATCGCTTCCGCCAATTTTTCTGCTGCACGACGGAAACTCGAAATTGGACCTAATAATATAACGGTTTCTGAGCTTTTTGGACAGCCCTACAGTTTTACCATAAATGTGTCATTATCGGACTAGACCCGATAATCCGCTTTGAAAGATTGCTCACGTCGAGCCCGACAATGACAGGTCTGGTTCAAAACTCGAATTGTTACGGACTTTTGCAAACAGAGCCTAGCCCCGATTGGAAGGGCCGCGCAGCGGTTGCCGCAGGCAATGGAGGCAAAAGCCGGAACCCTGGAAAGCGGGTAAAAATTACTTCCATGCAATTTTTACCCGCAAGTTTTCTGGCGAAAACTTGCCCGTTTTTTTTAGCTAACAAACGACGCGCCGTCCATGGCGCTATTGTTTACAAGGTAAAAATTGCATGGTTCTGACCGGTCACGGAGTGCCGGGCACAGTTTTACCATAAAGTGTGCTCCAGAGAAGAAAAAAAAGCCTTGTGTTTACAATACCTTAAAAAATTTGGAATCCCATTTATTAAAACGTTTGACAAAGAGCAATTATCGAAATATAATAAACTACATGAAGGGTTGGCTAGCGTCTTCGGGAAAAAGAAAACGCTAAACTTTCGGGCCTTTCATGCCGATATTTAAAGAAAGTTACTTCCATGTATTTTTAAAAAACAGGGAAAGCTTAAATTCAAGGAGATTTGAATGAAAAAGGGCGTAGTCATTTTAGGCGGCCTTCTTGCGCTTGCATTCTGCCTTCCTGCAGTTGCTCAACCAAGTGCAAAGGCTGTAGAGACAATTGTTATCGATAATTTCGATGAACAACAGGATTGGTCATGGGGTGCTAGAGCCAGCCGTTTTGTAGCTGAAGGTTATCCCATCGTAAAAACATTCGAAGCAATGCCGAATTCTTTGCGCGCATACCACAAGGAAGGAGATCCCGAGGGTCTCGTTCTTGGCACAAAGATTGCATTTGACCGCAAGGGTGACAACTGGTTTGAAGTTTTCCCCCAGGATGCAGAAGGCAACCTTCATGAAATTCCTTTCGTAGGAACAGTAACTCAGATGGACTTCTGGGTATGGGGTGCAAACTACAACTACAAGCTTGAAGTTCTCGTCCGCGATGCAGACGGCCGCGTTCATGTGCTTAAGGCAGGAAGCCTCCACTTCCAGGGATGGAGGAACATCGTTCTTAACATTCCTACATGGATCCGCCAGCACTCATATATCCGCTCTGGCCGTCCAGACATGACATTCGTTGGATTCAGAATCCGCACAGATGTAACTGCAGCTGTTGATAACTACGTTATCTTCTTTGACCAGCTCAAGTATACGACAAACACATTGTCTAACATCTACGACGGTTATGAGCTCAAAGATGCATTTGAAAAAGAAGAAGCTGCTAAGGCAAAATAAGAAAGGCGGTGAATTAATATGAAAAAATTACATTTGACAATTCTTGCAGCGGCAGTTCTTTTTGCCGGTGCTGCATTTGCACAGTCCGGATCAGTAAGTGTTGCCGAACCAGATGCATCTGCTATTGGTAACGACAGTGCACGCCAGGCACTCCGCGAAGTAAGCGTTGACCGCTTTGAGCGCGAAGGTGCATGGAACGTACACATCTCTTCTGACTACGGTGTTATTTCTGGTCGCCTCTTTGACGGTAGCCCTCTTGCAAAAGAGCCGTTGAACGATGCAAACAGCCAGGAAATGACTGATACAAAGGTATTCGGTGTAAAGACTGAATTCTTCCGCCGCGGTGTAAACTCTTTCTTCGTAACAGCTGCCCGCCCAATCGCAATCGAAGGCGTAACAAAGACTGTTTCTGTTTGGGTTTGCGGTCGCAACATGGGTCACCAGCTTTGGCTCTTGGTTCAGGATTACTTTGGCCACAACTTTGAAATCTGGATGGGTTCACTCGAATTCAGCGGATGGAAAAAGATTACGGCTGCAATTCCTCCTTCACCAGATTCAGAGCACGGAATTATCCAGCAGAGCGCATACCACGGTGACAAGCCTGGTCTCCGCGTTGTAGGATTCCGCATTGACTGTAACCCGATGGAAGCCCGCGGTTCATACTACGTCTACTTTGATGACCTTCGTGCAGTTACAGACTTGTACGACATGGAAAACAGAGACGAAGACGACATGAGCGACGCTTGGTAATAGCAGGTTTTCTGCTTCTTAATCCCGCGCTTTTTGTGCGGGATGCAGACCCCTTCTGGGGTACGGACAAGTGCCCGGTTTCATCATAATATATTTATGTGGATGGCCCTGTAGCTTTGCTATGGGGCTGTTTTTTTTGTTTGGAGGTTCCTGGGCCTGTCGAAGGACCGCTGGAAGCTCCGCTGCGAAGCACCAACCGTGGTTCGACAAGCCGCTGGAAGCTACGCTGCGAAGCACCAACCGTGTTCGGTGGGCTATTTCTTTTTGTAGTAGTTTGTCCTGCCTTTCTTTTCTGTAAACTCTATAAGTTCCAGCTTGCATAGCACCCAGACCATAAGGCTTATCTCGTTCCTTTTTACGCCGCTTTCCGTAAGCTTTACCGCATTGTAAAGGTCTGTTACGGTAAATTCCCCCTTCAAATTCTTTGGAAGAAGCTCCGTGTAGCTCTTTTTTCCGTGGAAGACGTGTTTTTTTTCTATTGAGTCAAGGTTTTTGCCTGTTTTTATCCAGTCCCTTAGGAAGTGCCGCCTTCCGTTTGCAGACTGGACCTTTTCTTTTGTGGCAGTTCTCTTTTCCGTTACGCTTACTTCAACTACGTGCAGGTAGAAATTCCTCTTTAGAAGAAAGGGGCAAAGAGACGTTAGTTCCCTAAAGACTGAATATATGTTCTTTTTTACCGGGCTTTTTCTTTTGCGGATTATTTTTCCCTGCCCATCTTCCGTCTGAATGTATTTTTGGGTTACCAGGGGGTAGACCACGGTTACAGTGCGCTTTTGCTCAAAAAAATACATTATTTTTGCCGCCAGGTGGGCCAGGCTTCCGGTCTGTATTTCTATAACGTTTCCTTCTTTTGTAAGTATGTCCGCTATGTACTTTCCGGCCTTGGCTTCCGTCTGGCAGCCTTCGTTTTCTAGGGAATAGAGGGTCTTTAGCGTCTTGTGAAGGTGCGATTCATTTAAGGTGTTTATCATGGTCTTTTTGCAATATAAACAAAATTTTCAGCTTCTTCAAGAAGTAGGCAGATGAAATGAGGCCGCCATGGAGCCCCTTTAGTTGCCGCTTGCGGCAATGAGCGTTAGCGAAGGGCGAAACGGCGTAAGACGATGGGCGGATGTTCTTTTTTTTAGCGCTTGTAATGGAAAGGGGGTGCCGTCCAGATAAAAATACTTGTGGTGGTCATAAAGACTGTCCACTATAAGTACGCTATTTAAAAATATACTATAAATATTAAGTGTAAAAATTGCAGGCGGCAAAAGAAAAACTGTAATATCGGCATTTTTTTTGGTTGACATTAAAAAATTTCGGGATAAAATGTTAGTTAAGTGGGAATTAGTGGGAAAAAGTGGTGAGCAGTGGAAATGGAAATGCTTAGCGGTGACTTTCGCAATACTCTCGACGAAAAGGGCAGGATTAGTTTTCCGGCCAAGTTGCGCAATGTATTGCAGAAGAATGAACTCGTCGTTACGCAGGGCCTTGACCACTGTCTCATGCTTTTTACGACAGAAGAATGGGAAAGCCTGAATTCCAAGATAATGGGTCAGGCTTCAGTGTTTGATCCTCAAAAGCGCAAGATTATGCGGCACTTTATAGCGCCCGCACAGCAAGTCGAATTTGACAAATCAGGCCGACTTTCTATCCCGCAGAGTCTTAGGGATTATGCCTCGCTAAAGAGCGGCGGTGAATGCGCCATCCTTGCAATGGGTAAGTTTATGGAATTGTGGGATTCCGAGACTTATTCAAGGTATAACCTCCAGACCGAAAGTGAACTGGAAGAAGCTGCTGCTTCTTTTGGCGACATCTTATTATGATGCCGTGCCTCCGCCAATGTGCGGTTTGTGCGGCCTAACCGTATTTTGCTTGTTTTGCGGACTGCCCAAGGCTTTTCCGCTAACATGGGGGTGCGGTGCGGGGTTAAAAAAGTGGAAATTGTCCATACGCCAGTGTTGCTCAATGAATCTCTTGAATACCTTTCTCCTTTGGGCGAAAGCTTTGAAAAAGATGCGTTCATGATTGACTCAACGCTTGGAGAGGGTGGGCATTCGTTCAACTTTCTTTCAAAATATCCCTCACTCAGCATAACAGGCGTGGACGCAGACGCACAGATACAAGGCCGTGCCCGCGAACGCCTAGCCCCTTTTGGGGAAAGGATGTCTTTTTACAACGGCTGGTTCAACGAATTTTACGCTGACTATCCGCTTGAGAGGCATCCCGACCTTATTTTGTTTGATTTAGGTATTAGTGTTTTTCACTATGAACGGAGTGGGAGGGGATTTTCCTTTCGTCATGATGAAAAACTTGATATGCGGCTTAATCCGTCTGCTGGAGAAAGTGCTGAAGATATAGTAAATTCAATGCCGGAAGATCAACTGGCAAACATGATTTATCTATATTCAGACGAAAAATTCTCCCGTAGAATTGCAGCCGCTATAGTTGAAGAACGTAAAATCGGGAGGATTTCTTCAACAAAAGTCCTGGCAGACCTGATTTATGGTTGTGTTCCGGCTAAATACCGCCACGGAGCCATACATCCGGCTACCAGGACGTTCCAGGCTTTGCGCATTTGCGTAAACAGCGAACTAAAACGGCTTCCGGAGGCGATTCACAACGCATTCAACACTCTCAATGCCGGCGGAAAAATGGGAGTAATCACATTCCATTCACTGGAAGATAAGATTGTAAAGAATTATTTCCGCAACCTGGCAAAACAGTGCGTTTGTCCTCCGGAAGCTCCTTTTTGTACTTGCGGGGGAAGCCCTTGTGCTGAACTTTTGACACGCAAGCCGGTAGAGCCTAGCGAGGAAGAGGTTAAGGCCAATTCACCGTCAAGAAGCGCTAAGCTGCGTGTGGTTAGAAAAATCCGTGATGCCGGAAAGGAAAGGCTTTACGGGGTGGAGGCTTTGTAATGGGCAGGACTTTGGCCGTCGTTAAGATTGTTTTTTTGTGCCTGGTGGCCCTTTGCATACCGGGAATGCTCATCCTGGACGCAATTCAGGCAAGAAAATATGCGGACTTAAAGCAGCAGGTTCTGGACCTTGAAAAAAAGCAGGCGGACCTTGTTGAGCAGAACAAAAAGCTTATTACGGACATAAGCGTACTTTCGGGTACGGACAGGATAGAAAAGATAGCCGAAGAGGAGCTTGGCATGAGGCAGGCCCAGTCGGAAGAAATAATTAGAGTAGAGATGAAGGACGTTAAGAAAAAATGAGTGGCAACGACAATAACGACAAGAAAAGCCTTCTTGTTCTGGAAGACGTAATTTCCTCAGCTGACGGCATACACCTTCTTGGAGGTGGCGACTTTTGCTTTACCTCCGTGCAGACTGACAGCCGCAGTGTTGTGCAGGGAAGTCTTTTTGTTCCCCTCATTGGCGAAAAGCAGGACGGCCACAAGTACATTCCCCAGGCAGTAGAAAAGGGGGCAAGTGCTGTTCTTATATGCCTTAAGAATTACGAAGCAGACCCTTCATTCTTTACGGAGATTTCTTTAAAGGCTCCAAATGTATATTTTATTGGGGTTCAGAACACACTTACGGCTTTGCAGAAGATTGCAGGGCGCTATGTTGAAAAATTCCCGGACCTTATAAAGATTGGCGTAACGGGTTCATCCGGAAAGACTACTACCAAGGAAATTGCGGCTTCAATATTGAGGCAAAAGTACAACGTAATCACAAACGAAGGAAACCTTAACAGCGAGACAGGGCTTCCGCTTTCTGTTTTTAAAATCCGCAGTGAGCATACAGCCGGAATCTTTGAGATGGGAATGAACCGCTGGGACGAGATTGGAGAAATTGCGGCGGTCCTAAAGCCACGCTTTGCAATAGTGACCAACATTGGAACTGCCCACATAGGAATTCTTGGAAGCAGGCAGAGGATTGCCGAGGAAAAGTCAAAGGTTTTCTCCCATTTTAACGGTTTTGGAACAGCCTTTATTCCCAAGAGCGATGACTTTGCAGACTTTCTTGCCTCCCAGGTGGACGGAAACGTGGTCTTCTACGGGCCGGATGCCATTCAGGAAGAGGATGATCCCTGCAAGGTGGAATTTGTTCGCGACCTTGGCCTTGGCGGAACGGAGCTTAGCATTGGCGGAAAGAAGGCCGTTCTTGCCCTGCCCGGAAAATACAACTACAGCGATGCCCTTGGTGCCATTGCCCTTGCAAAGCTTCTTGGAATTGGTGCAGAAGGTATTGCGGAAGGAATCAATTCGGTAAAGAGCGTCTTTGGCCGTACCCAGGTGCTTAGGGGAAGCGGAGATTTTTCCGGTCTTACGGTTGTCCAGGACTGCTACAACGCAAATCCGGATTCTATGGAAAAAGCCGTGGAATTCATTTCTTCAATAAAAAATGCGGACGGTGGCAGCGAGGAAGAGCCAAAGGTTCTTGTTCTTGGAGACATGAAGGAACTTGGGGATGATTCTGCCAAGGAACACGAAAAGACTGGAGCCCAGGCTGCAAAAAGCGGTTCTTCCCTGGTTATTTTTATTGGCAACGAGATGAATGCCGCTTATTCAAAGGCGCTTGAAATAGCAAAAGAGAAAAATCTTGGCGTAAAGATAGAATATTTTGCGGGCAACGAAAAGGACGGTGCTGATTCCGGCGTAATGGAAAAAGCTGGAAAGGATGTGCTTGAATTTGCCTCTGCCCATGGCGGTAAGGCCGTGGTTCTCGTAAAGGGCAGCCGTGGCATGGAAATGGAGCGGGTTACTTCCGTTTTGACAGGGAATGGGAGCATGTGATGTCTGACTTTAGGTTTTTTCCGGGACGTTCTGGAGAGGTTCAAAAAAAGAATGACGCTGTTTTTATAGTTTCCGTACTATTGCTTTGGGGACTTGGCATGTTCACTCTTTTTGTATGCACTCCGGATACTGCCGAGCGCCTTTTTAACAAAAAGTATTATTTTGTGGTAAGGCAGCTTGCCTGGTCGGTGTTTGGTTTTGCCAGCATGGCTTTGTTTGCCGTAGTGCCGCTAAGGTTTCTAAGAAAACACCTGGGCATATTCGTAACTGCCATTTTTATCCTCTGCCTTTTTGCACTGGTTCCTTTCTTTGGCTACCAGAGGAACGGAGCTTCCCGCTGGATACGCATTCCCTATCTTGGAAGGTTCCAGCCTTCTGAATTTGCAAAGTTTGCAGTTGTGCTCTATCTTGCAAATCTTTTTAACCGCTATCTTGGACAGGGCGACGTTGAGCAGAAGAATTTCCTTTATCCGCTAGTAGGCCTTTTTGCCTTTGTAATAGTGATATTCCTCCAGAGGGACTTTTCCACCGGGCTTTTTGTCTTTATGGTGGGATGCCTTATGTTTTTTGTTAGCGGTGCAAGAATGACTTGGTTTGGCCCCCTTGTGCTGCTTGCAATTCCAGCCGCAATTCTTATGATTGTAATAGAGCCCTACCGCCTTATGAGAATTATTTCCTTCCTTAAGCCGGATGAATACATGATGAACGAAGGCTACCAGCAGTTTGCATCGGAAAGGGCAATAATTTCCGGTGGCATGTGGGGAGCTGGACTTGGAACAGGTCTTGTGAACGTTAGCCGCATACCGGAAGTTCAGTCTGACTACATCTTTGCAGGCTGGGCAGCTGCCATGGGGTTTGTGGGTGTTTTTGCCTATATTGCCCTGCTTGTCTTCTTTGCATGGAGGGGATTTTACATTGCCCTTAATTGTCCCAACCGCTTTGCAAGCTACGGGGCTTTTGGCTGCACTGCAATGATTGTACTGCAGTCGCTTTTGAATGTAGCCGTCGTGTGCGGGGCTCTTCCAACCACAGGAATTCCCCAGCCCTTCTTTTCTTCCGGCGGTTCATCCCTTGTGGTAACGCTCTGCATGTGCGGCTTCATCCTTAACGCTTCTCACAGCGAGGACGGAGACGACGAAGACTCAGACTTTGAGTCCTACCAAAAAAGTTCAAGAGAAAAAGATGATACAAGATTTGAAAGTTTTAACGGAGTGGAAGTAACAAATTATGAGTAGAGCGAGAGAGGGAAGGGACAGCGTCTATACAGAGGCATTGTTTACAGGATCTTATTTTAACAACAGCGGTTCTTTTAGTGTGCATAAGAAAGAATCCGCAAAAGAAAATGTTATGGCGGACAAGAAAGTTAAGGTTTTAAAAATCATCGTGTTGATTCTTTGCATACTTCTTCTTATAGAAGCTGTGCTTTATACTTTTGTAATACCTTCGCTTGTGCCCGCGAAGATTTCTTTTTCTGGCTTTAAGAACATAAGCGAGGATGCTGCCAGGGAAAAAATCCAGCAGATAAACACGCTTACCTGGATGCAGTTTGACACCAACAAGGCTGTTAACGTCCTTAGCTCTATAAGCGGAATTGAAAAAGTTTCCGTTTACAAGCACTTCCCTGACCGCGTGGACATCCGCGTAATCGAGCGTGAGGCGGTAGCGAAGACAATTGTAGAGACCGCAGACGGATGCAAGACTGTTCAAATTGACAAAAACGGAGTATTATTTTATTCTAATGCAGGGTATATAGCAAAAGACAGCAACATTCCCCTCATTACGGGGTTGCCTCTGGAGAATCTTTCTGAAGGTTCCCGCCTTCCTTCAAAGTACCGTTCGCTGATGGAACAGATTGACTATATCCGCAGCCTTCCGCAGAAATATTTTGCGGCGGTTTCCGAGATTCAGGTGGTAACGAAGGAATACGGCAACTATGAGCTTGTTCTTTATCCTGTCCACACCCACATAAGGGTGCTTACGGACCGCGTCTTGAACGAAGATTCATTAAAGTATATGATGGTTGCGTTGGATGTTGTAAATTCGCTTGAGCCGAATGCGGGGGAAATAGACTTAAGGTACGGATCTGTTTCTTACCGTACAAGGAGCATTGGAGGCTGATTTGAGCGGCATAATCGTCGGGCTTGACATAGGATCTGCATTTATAAGGGTAGCTATAGGCGAGCTGGACTTTGACAACAATATAAGAATCATTGGAGTCGCAAAATCCCCTTCAAAGGGTGTGAACAACGGTGTCATCATAAATTCTAGTGCAGTCGAGGCATGTGTTAAGGAAGCCCTGGGCGCTGCGGAACAGATGGCTGGCGTTGACGTTTCTTATGTCTACGTTTCAATAGGCGGTTCCCAGGTTTCCAGCATCAATTCCAGCGGACAGATTGGAATAGACCCGTCTTCCCGCAACAGAAGGATGGATGTTGGCGAGAATGCCAAAAAGCGCGCAATCGATGCGGCAGAGGCAATCAACTATCCCTTGGAAAAGCAGAAACTCCACACTATTCCCCGTGAATGGATTGTGGACGGAATTTCATATAAAAATGAGCATATCAAGGACTTGATCGGCACAGAAGGCGTGCGTCTGGAAGTAAAAGTCCACATAGTAATGGCTTCTATTACGGCCTGCAAAAAAATTGACGACACAATCATGCACTTGGGCTACCAGAGAGGTGGCCGTACCCTAAAGACGCTTGCCGCCGCTGTTGCCACCTTGCCCCGCGAAGACATGGAGCTTGGTTCAATCCTTATTGATTTGGGTGGCGGTACTACGGACGTTATGGTCATTTACGACAGTGCCCCTGTCTACACGGTTTCAATTCCTGTTGGCGGCTGGTACGTAACAAACGATATTGCCCAGGTAAAGGGCATTCCTTTTGACGTTGCAGAAGACATAAAGATAAAGTACGGATGCTGCTGGATAGACGAAAGCGAAGAAGACGAGACCGTTACAATTCCGGGTGTTGGCTCACGTCCGCCTGAGGAAACTTCCCGCTTTGAACTCTGCCAGATAATACAGTCGCGCATGGACGAAATTTTTTCCATGATAAAGGACAGCGTAAGAAAGCATTCCGGTCTTACAAGCCTTAACGGAAGCATTGTCCTTACGGGTGGCGGTGCCCTTATGTACGGAATTGTGGAGCTTGCCCAGAGCGTGTGGCGCACAACTGCCGTAAGAAAGGGGGAGGCCCCAAACCTTGGTGATCTTGACTGCGGTCCACTCGGAAGGAATGCCTACCGCCAGCCAGACTTTGCCACCGCCGTTGGACTTGTTCTTGCCAACAAGAGCGGTGCTGAAGCGGAAAAGCCTTCCAAGAAGAGCAATTCAAGGCATGAAGACAAGAAAGATGTTTTTGGCGGCCTAAAAAATGGCGCAAAGAGTTTTTGGAAAAAGATGGGCTTCTGATTGAATCAGTAGTAGCCATGGAAGTGCTAAAAGCGGCACAAAGAGTTTTTTGAAAAAAAAATTCTAGTCGTATGCAAAATGCTTGCGGAATTTGCAAAATTCTGCTAATTTTGAATAAATAGGCTTAACCGCACGGGATGGGGATTTTAGTGCGGCAGCTTTGCAGGACTGAAAGGTTTTGCATTTAAAAATGGGTCGGGAGGAAATATGATTGAATTGTCTGTGGTGAACGATGAAAGTTCCACACTAAAAGCGCCAAGTC
Source organism: Treponema sp. UBA3662 (assembly GCA_002373205.1). Taxonomy (GTDB): domain Bacteria; phylum Spirochaetota; class Spirochaetia; order Treponematales; family Treponemataceae; genus Treponema_D. The sequence continues at coordinate 13,820 of DFJV01000054.1, read as the reverse complement.
CAACTGTTATAAAGATTATCGGCTGCGGCGGAGGTGGCTCAAGTGCCGTTAACCGCATGATAGATGCCGGTGTAAGTGATGTTGAATTCATTGTACTAAATACTGATGTCCAGGCTCTGAATGTTTCCAGGGCACAGAAGCGTCTTGCCATTGGTCAGGAGCTTACCGGAGGCCTTGGTGCAGGAGGAGAACCTTCTGTTGGCGAAAGCGCCGCTCAGGAAGATTCCGACATGATTACAAACGTCGTAAAGGGCGCAAACATGGTAATCATTACCGCTGGAATGGGTGGTGGCACAGGAACTGGTTCCGCACCGGTAGTTGCATCCCTTGCCCGCCAGCAGGGTGCCCTTACAATAGCCGTTGTTACCACTCCTTTTGAATTTGAACGCTCAAAGAGAATGAAGAATGCCCAGGAGGGACTTAAGAAGCTCCGCGAAAACGTGGACAGCCTTATTGTAATTCCCAATGAGCAGATAATGAAAATCGTAGACAAAAAGATGAATTTCCGCCAGGCCTTCCGCTTGGCAGACGACGTTCTTTGCCAGGGCGTACAGGGAATTTCCGAAATAATCACAAAGCCTGGAGACATCAACATTGACTTTGCGGACGTCCGCTCAGTTCTTAAGAACCAGGGAGAAGCAATCCTTGGCGTTGGAATAGGCGAGGGTGAAAACCGTGCAGTTGACGCTGCCCAGAGGGCAATCAGCAATCCTATGCTGGCAGACAGGCACATAGACGGTGCAAGCAATATCCTTGTTAACATTACAGGCCCGGAAAACCTTTCCATGATAGAAGTTAACGAAATTATAGAAAACATAAGTGCTTCTGCAGACAAGGACTGCAACCTCTTCTGGGGACAGGTCTTTGATCCAGATATGGGCGACAAGGTTTCCGTAACAGTTATTGCCACAGGTTTTGAAAAGAACGGCAACGGTTCTTCTGATTCCAGGGAGCAGGCTGCTGAAAATTCAAACATAATCGACTACGGAACATTTGAGCGCATGATGACCGGCAAGGCTGCAATCAACCTGAATTCCTCTGATGAAGATGAAGAGGAAGAAGAGCAGGAAGAAGAAGTAGAGATGGCTGTAAAGCATACGAGCGTTGGTGCCGGCCTTTTTAGCAACCTGGAGAAAGCTGCCGAAGATTCCCCGGCAAAATCTTACGATAAAGAGGTTTCTACGACTTCCAGCCTTAGCGAAAAGCTTCGCCGCGCAGTAGAGCATGACCGTTCGGGAATAGAGCCTCCTGCAAATTTTAGCAGAAGAAGCGATGACCTTAAGCAGCCGGCTGTATGGAGAAACCTTAACGGCTTGTCAAAGTCAATAGACCTTACAGACAATTAGTTTAGGGCAATTGGTTTAGCATGGAAGAAAAAGTGTCTGTTTCTCCGGATTCTGCAATTTCTAAGGAGAACAAGGCCCTGCTTGGCGAATTCTACAACGACATGATTCTTGTGGAGCGCCATGCAAAGCTTACTGCGGAAACCTATCTGCTAAGCTGCCAGGAATTCATTAAGTGGGCGGAAGAAAAGAACTATCCCCTGAATGAATTTGACGTAAAAAAGCTCTTTTTCTTCCTTGTAAGCAGGAGGGAAAATTCCTGCTCGGAACTTACGGTTGCAAAGGACATTTCTGCGCTAAGGGCATTTGGTGCCTTTTTAAGGAGGCGCATGATTTGGAGCGAGAACTTTGCGCTGGAACTGGACAAGCCAAAAACTGCCCGTGCCCTGCCATCCGTCCTTTCTGTAGAGCAGGTAGATGCCCTTCTTGCTTCCATAGACACAAAAAAGCCAGTTGGGGTGCGTGACCGTGCCCTTTACGAGCTAATATACAGCTGCGGTCTTCGCATAAGCGAGGCTTCTTCCCTTCTTGTTGCAAACGTGCATTTTGAGGAAGGGATAATAATTGTCCGTGGCAAGGGCGACAAGGAAAGAATTGTGCCCTTTGGGGCTGCCGCCAAGGAATGGCTTTTAAAATGGCTTTACGAAGCAAGGCCTCAGCTTGTTGGGAATGCCCAGGTTGCGGAGGTCTTTGTAAATTCTCGGGGAAAGCCGCTTTCCCGCAAGGGTATATGGAAGAATTTTCAGGCCATGGAGGCAAAGAGCGGGGTAACTGCAAAAGTGCACACTTTAAGGCATTCATTTGCAACCCATCTTTTGGCAGGCGGGGCAGACTTGCGTTCTGTCCAGGAGCTTTTGGGGCATTCTGATCTTGCGACTACGCAGATTTACACCCATGTGGATGACGGTCAGCTTAGGGATTACCATGCAGGATATTTCCCGGGCCATGGCAAGGAAAAATAGGTCTGGAAAAAGGGGATGAACCAGCCTACGCCGCCGTGGAGGGGCCCGCGCAAGCGGGTTGCGGAGCAATGGAGCGGGTAGGGTCCCGCGGAACCCCGCAAGGGCGGTGGCGCAAAGGCACTTTCTGTCGAGTTAGCCGACAAGCGGATGGTAGAGCGGTTAAAGGTTCCGTCCAAGAGACTAGCTCCAAAAAAAATGAAATTTAGATATAGGCGCTTTTATGTCGATAAAAAAGAAACCTTTGGAGGAAAAAATGAAATTTTCATTAGTGTCAAAGATAGCAGTTTTGGGAATGGCATCAGTTTTTTTTGCATCCTGTTCACCTTCATACAATTCAATTAAAAGAATGCAGAAGATGGAGGAAGGGGTTGCCCATCCCAATACAAAAGAAGAGCTTAAGGAAGCCCTCAGCAAGTACGAAAGGCGTGCCCTTGACCTTGTTACTACAGAAGCCCAGGAAGGTATTTGGTACAAGATGCTTGGAACCCGCTACCTTGACGAAAAGATGTACGGACAGGCCATGGAGTCTTTTAAGAAGGCCCTCACTTTCTATCCCGACAACGCAAACCTTTACTATTATATTGCAGTTTGTGCCGTTTATGTTGCCCACGGACAGGCATTTGACCTTGCAAATGTTGCCGGCACGATTGATTCAGAGAAAAAAGAGGAATACCTTCGCATGAGCGAGGCTGCATACACCCAGGCTTTGAACATAAACCCGGACTATTACCGCGCTTTGTACGGAATTGGCGTTCTTTACACTTTTGAGCTTACGGAAGACAGTGCCAAGGCCATTCCCTACATGGAGCGCTTCCTCCAGACCCAGACCAAGGACACCAACGGAATGTTCGTTCTTGCAAGGGCCTACTACCTTAACGCTGAATACGACAAGGCTATTGCCCTTTACGACAAGATTATAGAGCTTGCACCAAGCAAAGAGAAGGTTGCAGACGCGCAGAACAACAAAAAGATTGTGCTTGACGCTCAGTATGCAAATAATTAACTTTAATAGGTGGATGTTTTAAATCTTGCAATAGCTTCTATTGATTTCCTTACGCTAAGGGAAAAGATTCTTTTAAGAAAGAATATTGACACGTTGGAGCACCTTGCGATAATGTCTATAGAAGAGCTTTCTTCTATAATAGGCAGGGCTGTCCGCTCTGAATGGAAGGGAAAGTGGATTACGGCACTTGCTGAACGTAGTCTTAAAATAATGGATGCACTTGGAATTGCTTGCCTTGTCTATGGGGAAAAGGACTATCCGCCGCTTTTGGCAGAAACTTTTGACCCTCCCTACGTTTTGTTTTACCGCGGAAACTTGGCCGTATTAAAAGAACGCTGCCTTTCCGTTGTGGGAACAAGGCGCGTTTGCCGTGAAAGTGCAGAGGCTGCATTTGAATTTGCAAGGCAGGTTTGCGCGTCGGGCTGGACTGTGGTAAGCGGTCTTGCGGACGGAATTGATTCCTTTGCCCACAGGGGTGCAGTTTCGCTTCTGGATGAAGGTAAGCTTGGACTTGCCCCTACTGTTGCGGTGCTTCCCTGCGGAATAGACACTATAGTTCCGGGCGCAAACAAAAGGCTTGCAGCTTCCATCCTAAAGGGTGGCGGTTGCATTGTAAGCGAATACGCTCCCGGAGTTCCTGCGGAGAAGTGGCGCTTTGTGCAGAGGAACAGGATAATTGCGGCCCTTTGCCAAGGAACGCTTGTTGTGCAGGCTCCACCCAACAGCGGTGCCCTGATTACAGCAGACTTTGCCCTTGACTACGGACGCGAGCTTGTCTTTCACAAAAGCTGCTTTTGCCCGGATGCGGTGCGCATAAGTGAGGCGGCAAAGAAATCCCTGCTTAGCCGTGGGGGAGGGGCTTTTTCTGCAAAGGCTGCCAGAACATGCGAGTCTTATGTAGAAGACGGAGCTTGCGTGGTTCAGAATTTTGAAGAATTCGTAAAGGTCTTGGGGTCAGAACCCGGATCTCATACTATAAAAAAAGAACAGCTTGAACTTTTTTAGCAAGGGCTGGTTTTGAGGTGTACAAATGGCTGTGAAAGCTGCTAAGAAAAAGTCAAAGAAAACGCTTGTCATAGTGGAGTCTCCCGCTAAGGCAAAGACCATAGAGCATTACCTTGGGCCGTCCTATACGGTAAAGGCTTCGATGGGGCATTTGATTGACCTGCCAAAAAGCCGCCTTGCAATAGACATAGCAAACGATTTCCAGCCCGAATACATAACGGTGCGCGGAAGGGCAAAGCTCCTAAAGGAATTGCAAAAAGACGCAAAGAATTCCGACGAAGTTCTGCTTGCATCTGATAACGACCGCGAAGGGGAAGCAATAGCCTGGCACCTCTACAATTCGCTTGCGGAAAAGACTGCCGCACCAATCAAGCGCATTGTCTTTAACGAAATTACGCCTGTTGCCATAAAGGAAGCCGTAAAGCATCCCGGCACAATCGACGAGGCAAAGGTTAACGCCCAAAAGGCCCGCCGCGTGCTTGACCGCCTTGTTGGCTACAACCTAAGCCCGCTTCTTTGGAAAAAGGTAAAGAACGGACTAAGTGCAGGACGCGTTCAGTCTGTAGCCCTCCGCCTTATCTGCGACCGCGAAGAAGAAGTTTCAAATTTCATCCCGGAAGAATACTGGACCCTTGACGCAGACTTCTTAAAGGGTAAGACGAAATTTACAGCCCAGCTTGTTCAGTACAAGGGTTCAAAGCCGGAGCTTAAGAGCGAAAAAGAAGTTCAGAGCATAATAAGCGTAATCCAGAACAGCGACTGCCTTGTTACCGACATAAAGGAAAGCGAAAAGACCGTTAGGCCAAAGGCTCCATTTACCACAAGCAAAATGCAGCAGGCAGCGGCAAACCGCCTGGGCTTTACTTCTAGAAAGACAATGCAGGTTGCCCAGCAGCTTTACGAAGGCATTCAGATTGGCTCAACCCGCGTTGGTCTTATTACCTACATGCGTACAGACTCTGTCCGCATTTCTCAGACAGCAATTGACGACGTTCGGGAATGGATTGGAAAGAATTTCCCCGCAGAACTGCCGCCAGAAAAAATTGAATACTCGGTAGGAAAGGGGGCCCAGGATGCCCACGAAGCAATCCGCCCCACCTACGTAAAATATACGCCGGAAAGTGTAAAGGAATACCTTACCCACGACCAGCTGCGCCTTTATTCAATCATCTGGGAACGCTTTGTCTCAAGCCAGATGAACAACGCAAAGTCCAAGACAACAAGCGTAGATATTACGGCCGGTGATGCACTCTTCCGCGTAAGCGCAAGCCGTCTTAGCGAAAAGGGCTTCTACAATGTAATCAAGACCCTTTCATCAAAAGAAGAAGTTACTGGAAACCTTCCTTCCCTAAAAGTGGGCGAAAAACTTGCCACGCAAAAATTCTACCCTGAGCAGCACTTTACCCAGGGGCCTGCCCGCTACACGGACGCTTCTATTGTAAAGACCCTGGAAGAAAAGGGAATAGGCCGCCCTTCAACATACGCGCCTATCATCTCCGTACTCCTTGACCGCTATTACGTAACCCGCATAAACAAGCAGCTTGTTCCAACCCAGCTTGGAAAAATCATCTGCCGCATACTGGTTGAATCCTTCCCGGAAGTTATAAACGAAAAATTCACTTCGGACGTAGAAAACGACTTGGACAAGGTAGAGCAGAACACTCTGGTCTGGAACAACATGATTGGTGGCTTTTTCCAGCCCTTCAAAAACCGCGTTGACCAGGTTATGGAAAGCCAGGAAAGCCTAAAGGGTTCCTTGGACGAAACAACCGACCGCATCTGCGAAAAGTGCGGAAAGCCCATGGTAAAAAAACTTGGCCGCTTCGGCTACTTCCTCGCATGTTCAGGCTTCCCCGAATGTCACAGCACAAAAAGCATACCGCTTGCAAAATGCCCAATGCCAGGCTGCACCGGGGACATAGTTGCCAGAAAGACAAAGGGACGCGGAAAAGAATTCTACGGTTGCACAAATTACCCCAAGTGCGGGTTCATCACGCATTTTAAGCCCATCGACGTTTACTGCCCCAAGTGCAAGTGGCCGCTGGTAGAAAAGTTCGACAAAAAGAACGGAAGCTACAAGAGCTGCATCAACCCAGAATGCGATTACCTGCACTCGCCGGACGAAGCAGTTGCCGCAGAAGCCGCCGGTGAATTTGCCCGCGCCAACGAAGAAGACAAAAAGCTGGGCCGTTAGCCTAACGAATAATGCCAAACAGTCAAGCAGCCCCGTCATGCTGAACTCGTCATGCCTAACCGCCATGCAGCCCCGTCATACAGAATTCGTCATGCTGAACTGTCATGCTGAACTTGTTTCAGCATCTATACAGTGTGACTGGTATTTCTTCTTCGGCATACAATTTTTTGTAAATATTTTTATCTCTTTCTTGCGGCACTTTTGTTTTTTACAAATGCTTGGGAAAAGAACATCTTACCATTTTTTTGTGGGCTTTCCGGGGTTCCGGCTTTCGCCTCCATTGCCTTACGGCAACGCTCCGCGCCCCTCCAATCCCTGCCGTGCCTGCTGGAGCTAAAGGTTTTACCATAGCGCCAAGGAGGGCGCGTTATTTTGTTATGGTAAAAACTTTGCAAGTTTTCGTAAGGAAACTTGCGGGGTAAAAATTGAAAGGAGGCAATTTTTACCCCAAATCCCTGCCGTGCTTTTTTATGCAAAGATTCTTCCCTATTATTATAGTTCACAGACATGCTGTATAAGCTCAAGCGGTGTAAGAGCATAGTCGCATGGTGCAAGGCGCGATGCAAGTGCGTGGGCAAGAGATGCGTTTACTGCGCTTTCTTTTGCGCTCCAGCCCTGTGCCAAAAGTGAAGCCACAAGTCCAGAAAGAACGTCTCCGCTTCCACCCTTTGCAAGGGCATTGCTTCCGTGTGGATTGGCATACACGCATACCTTTCCGTTTTCCGTAAGCGCAATAAGAACCACAGCCCCCTTTAGCAAAAGAACTGCCCCGGGAAAGCAAGCGCAGAATTTTTTTGCAAGCTCAAAGGCATTTGCACAAACTTCCCCAGTTGAATATTTCCCAAGACCGCAGTTTTCAAGCAGCACAGAAAATTCCTTGGGGTGCGGGGTAAGAACTACGCTGGCCTTTTTGCAGGAAGCACTCCTTTTTTTTAGAAAGTCCTTTATCCTTGGCGAATAAAAAACGTCCGCATCAAGCAGGCAGGGAATATCCTCATTTTTTTCAAGAAAGTCAAGGTAAGCCGCACTGTCTTCTTCACTTCTGCCAAGCCCCATTCCAAGCCCTACAGCAGATGTGTTTGCAGGAAAGTCTTCTGCCGCCATAAGCTCGCAGGAAATGTTTTTTTTGTCCGCATTTTTTGCCGCATCCTTTGCCACAAGCGTAACAAGCCCAGAACCAAAACGCAGTGCCGCATTTGCCGCAATAAGGGCTGCCCCTGTTTTTTCGCCTGCAACAATAGCTGTGTGCCCAAAAGTTCCCTTGTTTACGTTCTGCTTTTTCCTGTGGGGAAGGCTAAGGTCGCTTTCTTCAAGAAGCATGGCAATCTCTTCTGTTCCGCTTTCAAACAATTCCCGGTCAATGCCAAGGCCTGCCACTACAATTTTTCCGCAAGCATCCTTTGCCGTGCTGCTAAAAAGGGCAAGCTTTAAGGCCCCCATCGTAACCGTAGTGTCCGCCATAAAAAAATCTTCCGCCGCATTTCCGTAAGAGTCAAGGCCAGACGGTATGTCGCAGGCAATCTTCTTGCATTCAAGTGCATTAAGCTTTTTCATCAGGCATTTTATTTCATCCGTAAACTCACCGTGAAAGCCGCTTCCAAACACGCAGTCTACCGCGCAGCCAAAGCCATTGCCATTTTCATTCAGAAAATTTTCCGCATCCTTTGCATTTACAACATTCACCCCGCATTTAAGCGCCCTCTCCTTTTGCAAAAGACAGGCTTCGCTCTTTGCCTCCAGGGCTTCAAGAACCGTAAGCTTTTTACCAGCCGCGCAAATCCTCCGCGCAAGAGCCCAGCCGTCACCGCCGTTGTTTCCGCTCCCTGTAGCGATAAGGACATTTTCTTCTGCAGCCACTTCCTTTTCCAAAGCCATGGCCGCGTTTTCCATCATTATGTCTTCCGTAAGTCCAAAAGCATCCCTTGCCGCCTTGTCCAGTATCCTTGAATCAAAAAAAATCTTCTGCATAAAATGATTATAAAAAATCCCTCGTCAAATTTCAATTCTGCTAAGCATTCTCTGGGCGTACCTGGAAGATTCTCTGGGCGTTCCCCCGCATGCGCGGGGTCAGGCTTTCCGGGGTCGCTTGAAACTTCGTTGCGAGAACCGGCCTTCGCCTCCATTGCTCCACTCCGTTCCGCAACCCGCCTGCGGCGGGCCCCTTCAATCCTTAACGCGGCCGCACAAGAAAAAATATAGCCTTTATTCAGCGTTTCCTTAGATTTTAATCATCCATTGAATCGGTAAAAGTTCTAAGCACGAAGCATGTGGGTGGAAAAGCATATAGAATTTTACCTTCGCTTGTTATAGAGAAGTGCGGTGACAAGGTTTTAAAAAGCGAAGATGATTTGTTTGGGGACTTTTCGAATGATTTTAAGTGCAGGTATTTTATAGAGATAAAAGAAAACCTTCTTTTGCTTTACCATGCGTCTGATAAGGATGCTTTTGCCTGCGAATGCAAGGAAATTGAGCCGGAAGCCACTTTTTTTATAGAATTCAAGGAGTCGCGCTTGGGGGAGAGGCTTTTCTTTTTTGGAAGCAGTAAGGAAGGGAAAAGTGTGGACGGATATGTTGACGAGGCAAACAAGGACGGTTCTTTGTGCATTTATGGCAAGGACTGCATAGACTTATATTTGCTTTTTGAATATGCAAGCATAAATTAGTTAAAAATGGCCTTTTTGTGGTCAGCGAATACAAATAGAGCCTAGCCCCGATTGGAAGGGCGGCGTAGCCGGCCACCGCAACGAAGTGAGGAGGCTGGAGCGAAAGCGGAACCCTGGAAAGCGGGATAAACCACCTCCGTGGCATTTTATCCCGCAAGTTTTCTGGCGAAAACTTGCCAGTTTCGTTTGCCAACTAATGACGCGCCGTCCGTGGCGCTACTTGTTTTACAGGATAAAATGCCGCGGAGTTTGACCGGTCACGGAGTGCCGGGCACAGTTTAACCATAAAAGTGGCTCCAAATTAAAGAACATCTATTGTATAATCCCAAAAAATTCTTTATAGTGGTATGCAACCGAATTTTTCGTTTTTTCTTTTGGAGGACTTATGACTATCGCCCAGATGCTGGAGCAGAGCGGAATTTTGACTTTGCTCGGAATGTGTGTGGTTTTTGCGTTTCTGATTATAATGATCGGAGCAATGAATCTGCTTCACGGCGTGATTTATCTTTTTGGTTGGGACAAGGCTGAACCGCCTGCTGCTTCTGCCGCTTCTGCCGCCTCTGGCATTGCCCCCGCAGCTTCCCAGGCAGACAATGGTGCCCTTGTTGCAGCAATTGCCGCTGCCATCCATGAGAAAGAAGCCTAAAATTTAGCCGCTTTTTTACTCGCTTAACAAGAAAATATTATATATGGAAGATTTCCGTAAATTATAGAGAGGTTTTTATGTCTAAGGTTGGAATTTCCGAATTGGTTTTACGCGATGCCCATCAGTCACTGCACGCTACACGCATGACTACGGCAGATATGCTCCCCGCATGCCCCATGATTGACAAGATTGGTTACTGGGCAGTTGAAGGCTGGGGTGGAGCTACATACGACAGCTGTATCCGCTTTTTGAACGAAGATCCGTGGGAACGCTTGCGCAAGCTCCACGCCGCTTTGCCTAATAATAAGATTATGATGCTCTTGCGCGGACAGAACCTTTTGGGATACCGCCACTATGCAGACGATGTTGTAGACAAGTTTGTTGAAGCCTGTGCAAAGAACGGCATTGACGTTTTCCGCATTTTTGATGCCTGCAACGACCCACGCAACCTTGAACGCGCTACAAAGGCCGCTAAAAAGACCGGCAAGCATGTTCAGATGGCAATTTCTTATGCCGTAACCCCTTACCATACAATAGAAAAATATGCAGAGCTTGCAAAGACTTATGCAGAATTTGGTGCAGATTCAATCTGTATTAAGGATATGTCCGGTTTGCTCAAGCCTTATGTTGCATACGACCTTGTAAAGGCTGTAAAGAAGGCTTGCGACCTTCCTGTAGAAATCCACACACACTCAACGACAGGCCTTTCTGTTGCCACAGAGCTTAAGGCTGCAGAAGCAGGTGCAGACGTTCTTGACACCGCAATTTCTTCCATGGGTATGGGTACAAGCCACAGCCCTACAGAAACTGTTGTAGAAATGCTCAAGGGCACTGAATACGACACTGGCCTTGACACAAAGGCCCTTCTTGAAATTGCCGCTTACTTCCGCGAAGTTCGCACACACTACGCTTCTCTTGAGTCCAAATTCCTTGGTGCAGATACACGCATCCTTACATCCCAGGTTCCGGGCGGTATGCTCTCCAACTTGGAAAGCCAGCTTAAGCAGCAGGGTAAGGCAGACAAAATGGACGACGTTCTTAAGGAACTTTCACTTGTTCACAAGGACGTAGGCTATGTTCCTCTTGTAACACCTACAAGCCAGATTGTTGGAACACAGGCTGTATTCAACGTACTCTTTGGCCGATACAACAACATGACGCAGGAATTCCGCGACCTTCTTGTTGGAAAGTACGGAAAGCTTCCTGCTGAACCAAACAAGGACTTGGTAAAGAAGGCTCTTGAACAGAACAAGATGGATGAAGTTCTTACATGCCGTCCAGCAGACAAGATTGAGCCTGAATGGGACAAGATGGTTGCAGAAGCTAAGGCAAACGGCGGTAACGGTTCAGAAGAAGACGTATTGACTTATGCTATGTTCCCCAAGGTTGCTCCTGGATTCTTTAAGAACCGCGCAAATGGTCCTGTAGACGCAAAGGAAACATTCGGCAAGGTTGCAGCTCCTGCTTCTGAATCTTCTTCAAAGGGCGGCTCTTACACAATCACAGTAAACAGCACTTCTTATTCTGTTACTTCAGACGGAAAGGGAAATATTTCTGTAAACGGAACACCTTATACGGTTGCATTTGGTGCGGCAGGTTCAGCTCCTGCGGCTGCAGCTTCAGCTCCAGTGGCAGTTGGCGGTGTTGACGTTAAGGCTCCTGTTGCGGGTACTTTGCTTAAGCAGTGCTTTGCAAACGGCACAAAGGTTTCTAAGGGACAGACTGTAATCATCGTTGAGTCCATGAAGATGGAGCTTGAAGTAAAGGCTACTGAAGACGGAACAATCACATATACAGTTCCAACTGGAACCCAGATTACAAACGGACAGGTTCTTGCTACAATCGGCGGCGTGGTAAAGGCTGCTCCGGCTCCTGTTGCTGCACCGGCACCTGCTGCTGCACCAGCTGCCCAGGCTAGTGCCCCGGCACCTGCTTCCGGAAATGGAAAGAAGGTAAATGCCCCTGTTGCAGGCGTACTCCTCCGCACATGCGTTTCAGAAGGCGCTACAGTAAAGGCAACGGACAACATCATCATCATTGAGTCCATGAAGATGGAGCTTGAAATTAAGGCTGGCGCAGACGGTAAGGTTCACTTCCTTTCTACTGTTGGCAGCCAGGTTGCAAACGGTCAGCCCGTAGCAGAAATCAACTAAGGACTGGAGAAAGATATGAATTCAAAAGTTCAGTATAGCAAGAAAATATTCCTTATCATGCTTGTCATGCTTTTTGCCGCTGGAGTTGTTTCTTTTGGCACAAAGGCTTTGGCAAGTGACGGCAGTGCTGCTGCGGCCACAAATAGCGAAGGTCTTGAAAGGGTAATCGTAGGTACGGAAGACTGGCACGGTTCAAAGGACATTTCCGTAACACAGTTCATCAGGAACATTGGAAAGTCCACCGGTATCTACAAGATGATTCATCAGGAAACCGCAGAGGAAAGGGCAGAGTCCCAAAGAAAGGCTTTGGAAGCTGAAGCAAAAAAGAAGGCTGGCGAGGCAGAACTTGCAAACTCTCCCGCAAAGCCAGGCTGGCAGTACGTAATCATGATTGCGGTCGGCTTCCTTATTGTATACCTTGCAGTTGCAAAGGGATTTGAACCGCTTCTCCTTATCCCGATTGGATTCGGTACGATTCTTGTAAACATTCCGGGTGCTGGTATGGGAAACCTTCCCGACGGTATGCTTGCAATCATCTACAAGGCTGGTGTTGGAAACGAATTCTTCCCCATGCTCATCTTTATGGGCATTGGTGCAATGACGGACTTTGGCCCGCTTATCGCTAACCCAAAGACTGCAATCCTTGGCGGTGCCGCACAGTTCGGCGTATTCTTTACGCTCTTTGGCGTTGCTATAATGGACATCTTTGGTCTCAACTACAACATCATGCAGGCTTGTGCAATCGCAATCATCGGTGGTGCAGACGGTCCGACTTCTATTTACGTTTCCGGTAAACTCGCACCAGAGCTTATGGCGGTAATCGCAGTTGCCGCATATTCGTACATGGCACTTGTTCCAATGATTCAGCCACCAATTATGAAGCTTCTTACCACAAAGAAGGAACGCCTGATTCACATGGATCAGCTTCGCCCTGTAAGCAAGACAGAGCGTGTGCTTTTCCCGATTATGCTCCTTATTCTTACAATCCTTCTTTTGCCACCAGCAGCACCTCTTATCGGTATGCTTGCATTCGGTAACTTTGTACACGAAGCAGGTTGTGTACAGCGCCTTTCAAAGACAATGGAAAACGAACTTATGAACATCGTATCCATTTTGCTTTCTCTTGGCGTCGGAAGCCAGATGACTCCTGAAAACATCATCCGCCCAGAGTCTGCCGGAATCATCCTTCTTGGACTTGTGGCATTCGCTGTGGCTACAGCTGGCGGTTTGTGCATGGCAAAAATCATGAACCTCTTCCTCCCGAAGGGAAAGAAAATCAATCCGCTTATCGGTTCAGCCGGTGTTTCTGCCGTTCCTATGGCAGCCCGCGTTGCAAACAAGGTTGGCCAGGAATTTGATCCTTCAAACTTCCTCCTGATGAATGCAATGGGTCCCAACGTTTCTGGCGTTATCGGAACCGCAATTGCAGCCGGTGTCTTTATAGCCACGTACGGTTTGTAATAACATAAACTTTATCGCAATGCCCTGTAACGCATTTGTTGCAGGGCTTTTTTTTATGGGCGCATTTTTGCTTCCGCAAAAACCGGGCTTTCCGCCGTTCCGCGTCTTACGCGCTCCATTCCCGGTGGTTGTTCCTAAAAACTTTTCATCCTGCCCGCAGTGCCATTTTAATCATCACTAAAAACACCCCTAACAATTCACCCACCGGGAACGCCTCCGGCGCGGCTCCAATCCCTTGCGCGTCTTTTACACAAGCCTTTTTTTGCAAACTTTTAATTTCTTCGATTTTGTGGTATAATGGGGATATGGCATAATAAAACGTATCGGTGCAGATAAAAAAGGACACTGGGAACTTTCAAACAATGCCCGCTGGAACGGTTATACAGTACC
>DFJV01000099.1 GCA_002373205.1 Treponema sp. UBA3662 | reverse complement strand
TTACTTATATTATAAGAAAATAACTGTTATAAAGCATAATTTTATAGGCTGAACAGAAAATTTTATCTGTTCAGCTTTTTTTTATTACTTTCTTGGACGGCATGCCAGCTTTTACTGTGCCCGGTCCTTCGGAACCGGTCAAATTTATCTGTAGTCCCCGCTTTCCGGGGTTCCGGGGATAAACCCCTCCATTGCCTGCGGCAACGAGTTGCAAGCAACTCGCCCCTACAATCGGGCGTAGGCTCTATATGCTTTACACTATATATAGTGTATATTATAGAATAAAGAATAAAAATAACCATATTTTCTTAGATTTTATCCCATAAAATTCCCAGCCTGTGGATAACTTTTGGAAAACTTTCCCTTTTGAATTCAAAGAATTTTTTGAATTTGTAAATTCTTTAATTATAAGAATTTATGAATTTGTTTGAATTTTTCAGAATTTTTTGCCCTGTGGATAATTTGGGGAGAATTTTGTTCCACGTGAAACAAACAGTGCCTGTAACATAAAGAAACCGTCATGCCAAATAGGTATGCTGAATATAAAAGAATGTCATTCCGAACTTGTTTCGGAATCTGTAGAATAGGTTTTAAATTTGATTTCCTGCAATTCAATTTAGAATATTCAATGCCATTAACATAAAAAAGAGCAGCCATGTTGAACAGGTGTATTGGATATAAAAAAAATTGTCATTCCGAACTTGTTTCGGAATCTGTTGAATAGACACTAAATTTGCTTACCTGCAATCGCGTTTAGAATGACATAAAGTTAATGTTTTACCCTTACCGGTTTCACGTGAAACAAAAAACTTTTTTTCAATAAATAGTCGTTAAATACTCTTTGTTATTACCGGGCTAGACACGGTAATCTTTTAAAAGCAAAAACACGGCAGCAAAATTTTTTATAGACTGAATGTTGGCTTTCGAAAATTTTATCATCGTGCTGTAGACCCTTATGTCATGGGGCTGTCCTGAAAGCCATGTCATGCTGAACGCGGTTGCTTGCAATCAATTTCAGCATCTACACCATATGCAGTGCATAGATTCCGAATCCACATTCGTAGCAAGTGCGTGCGAATGTGGCGTAGCAGTTCGGAATGACACTGTGACTTAAACTTTTTTGACAGCTCCATCGTTAAAAACAAACAAGCTTTGTGTTTAACTTTTCTTACGTCATTCGCAACGATTTTTTCTATGGTCATGAAAATAACGGTGCATGTGCGAAAAATAAAATTACGGCTTTCAACATAATATTTATCTGTTTCACGTGAAACATGTTTAACAGGTTCAATTTTGATATTATCAGTCTACTCCGATGATGCTTTTAACATCAATCAAGAACTGTTTATTTGCATATACTTCGATGCCCATAACATAAAGAGCCCGTCATTCCGAACTTGATTCGGAATCTGTAGAATATGTGCTAAATTTGCTTGCCTACAACCAAGTTTAGAATAGCAATTATTCATTATTCGATATCGTAATTTGAGATTATGAGTCAAGTTCAGGATGACATAAATTCAATGGTTTACTATTACTTGTTTCACGTGAAACAAAAAAAATTACTATAAGACGTTGTTAAGGCAAAATTCTTTTCAATAGATAGTAGTTAAACAGTTAATAATGAAGCCTATTCCAAAAGTGTCATTCTGAACTTAATTCTGAATCTATGAAGTTAGATGCTAAAATAAATTCAGCATGAAAAAAAATAGGGTTTTGAAATTGCCTCTTTAAAAAACTACCGTTATGCCAAGTTTATTTCGGCATCTAAGCTGGTTCTAGTGTATTCAAAATTGGCTTTTAGACATTATGGAAGTGGGGTAGGGCAAAACAGAATTACTGGTGGAAGAAGTTGCAAGAGCGTAATCTGTTATAAAAACAAATCACACCCTTGCAGTTTTGTTTATTCTGTTTCACGTGAAACAGAATTCAAATCATAGCGCAAAACCTTTGACCCTCTGGAAGAAGTCCATTTTGCTTTGCGTGCTTCTGGAAGGGTAGAAATATCATCTGCATAAAAGCCAAGGTTTTCAAACCAGTCTGCGGTTTGCGTTGTAAGCAGAAAAACACTCTTTGCGTTAAGCTTAACCGCCTGCTTTACAAGATATTTTACAAGCTTTGGTCCTATGCCCACGTGGGAGAAAGTCTTGTTAACTGCCACACCTGCAATCTCCATTTGACCGTCATCGTATGGAATAAGGGATGCACAGGCGCGAATGGCTCCATCCAGTTCGTAAACAATGTAGTGCTGAAACTCTTCCAAAAGACCTGCCCTTGTGCGAGGAAGCAGAATCCCGGCAGAAATAAAAGGCTTCATAACATTAAGAACGCCAGGAATATCGTCACGGGTCATGGCTCGGATTCCACCATAATTGTTGTAATAAATCATTGTCCCTGAACCAAGATCGCTGAATATTTCACATGGAATGGTTCCGTCCAAAGAACCGTTAAGAATATGAACACGGGTAACACCAGAGTTACATGCTTCCTTTGCAAGTTGAAGCAACAAGAAAATCTTTTCACGTGAAACATTCTCTGGAACAGAAGAAACTACCGAATGTTCGGCAGTCTCAGAATTTGAATTTACCGATTGTTTATTAGTTGGAATTTTATTGGCTTTTAGGAATTCATCAACCTCTTCAAGGTTCATTGCTGGAATATTTCCCTCAGGAGAAGTACCAATTCCATCTGGCACCTTAAAACTTTCCGCAGAAATAGAAGCACCTGGTATAAGATAAAAAAGCTTGTCCGCTTTTAGGTGAACAGCAATTTGCTCTGCCAACTGAATAGAAGAAATGTTGTAGGGCTTTCCGGCAAGGCTCCAACCAATACATGGAAAAATAGGAACAAAACCGTTGGCAAGAATGTTTTCAATAGCATCAACCTGCAGCTTGTCAATTTCTCCGGTAGTGCCATAGTCAAAACCGTCGATTATGCCTTTTCCCCTGGCGCGCACCCAGTTTCCAATAACCGCGTTTGTTTTTTCCCCAGCAAGAGCCGTCATAATCTGGTTGGAAACATCAAAAGCGGCCATCTTAATCAGGGGCATGGCTTCCGGCTTAGTTATGCGGTAATCCTTGTGGAAGGACCATTCAATTCCCGATTTTTCAAGAATTTCATTTATCCTTTTGTTCGCTCCGGGAACAACAATAACTTTGAGCCCGGCTTCATGGATTCTGCAAATGTCTTTTATGTGGTTTGTAAAAAGCGGAGAATCAAGAAGCTTGTCATCAATGTAGATAATAACCAGTGCATTCTTAAAGCGCCTAAGATAGCGGATTACGTCCCTAATACTTTCTGCCTTGTCATGAATCAAATTTTCTTCTGTCATGATTTCAGTATCGTAAAGAACATGCCTTTAATCAATTACTATTAATTTGTATAGATTGTATTTCTAAAGCCATACCCTTTACGTCATTCTGAGTTTGACCCAATCAAGTTCGGCGTGACGGTTCGCAAAGTTAATGTTACTTGGATTGGTTTTCAAGCCTAGCTTTTTCAGTATTAATCTTTGAATAAAGGCAGCCGCAATAATCCTGCCGGTAAAGGCCGTATTCCCTGCTAAGTTCCAGGCTCCTTAAAAAACCGCCCTTCTTTTTAAAATCAGAAGTAAGGAAGCGCACCGAATTTTCTTCCTCAAGCTCGGTACCAATTTCATTTATCATCAAGGAATCCTTGAAAGGACTAATGGAAAGCGTTGTGCAAAACCAGTCAAACTTGTTTTCAGCTGCATAGGCATAGGCCTTTTTCATCCTGAATTCATAACAGCGCCTGCAGCGGATTCCTTTCTCTGCTTCCTGCTGAAGCTCCACTTCATTCAAGACATTTGTTGCCTCAAAAAAATCCTTTGGCTCATAAGTAGAAACTACAATCTTAACCTTGTTTTTTACGGCCGGCTCAAAGCGGGGAATAAAATCTTTCAATTCATTCAAACGCCGCTCGTATTCTTTTTGAGGATAAATGTTCGGGTTATAATAAAAAATCGTAATGTCAAAATAAGATGAAAGATACTCTATAACATAAGAAGAGCAGGGACCACAGCAGGCATGCAAAAGTAGCGTCGGCTTTTTTTCCTGAGGATTTATACTCTTAAGAATTTCGTCCAGCTGCTTCTGGTAATTGATTTTTTGAATCTGCCCTTTCATCGTCCTGTTAGCATAGCATTATTTTTACGATTGGGCAAACAGTTAAAAGTAAATGCAGGCAAAAAAAATACCGCAAGAAAAACTTTCTTACGGCTTTCGTTGTACCGGGGAGACTTCGCAGCCAGTCATGTTGTTTGGTACAGACTAAAATAAGCGATACCCGTAGGGTGCAACATCCATAGGATATAAAAAATACCCCTTATGTGCCATGAAACCATAATACCGGTTCTTGTCAAAAAGTGGTAGTCATATTAAGTCTTTTGAAAATTTTTTCTCTGGACCATACTCTATTTGCTAACCCGCTTTCCAGGGTTCCGGCTTTCGCCTCCATTGCCTGGTGGCAACCGCTTCGCGGCCCTTCCAATCGGGGGTAGGCTTTATTCGCTGTACGATAATTTGTTTTTGCTTCGGTATATCTTATAAAAACTGAACCTTTACCAAAGACGTCTCCTCTGCTGCATCTGTAAAGGTTTGCTTGAAGGATTCAAAATATTCGCTTCCAAGATTTTCTGCGGCCTTTTGGCAAGAAGTGAATGTTATGTCCCAAAAAGGATGTTCGTCGCACAGAATGTCGAATAGAGCGTCCAAATTGTTTCCGTAGTATTCGGGGAATTTTAAAACAGAGGCAAGCAGCTTGTGTAGCCCGGCCTTTGTTTCTATTCCAATCAAGTCAATTGTAAAAGAATCAGCCTGGAATTCTTTTTCCGCTGAATTTTCTGCAAGCCCTCGTATTTCACTCACTTTTCTTCTCCGTATAAAAGAACGAACGTTTGGTAGTGGTCGCCTGTGTAATAAACTAAGCCATCATTCGAAAATACAATTCGTTTGGCACCGCGGCTAGATTTACCCAGCGTATCTATGTCACATTCGGTGTAGGTGCGTCCCTTTGCCTTGGGAAGAATGCCTTCCCGGTTGTGGAATTTGTCCCCACCGATGCACTTGTTTCCTGCCTTTAGGTTTACACCTTGGGCTTCTTTCTTTGTAATAAAGTTGTCTGGCAAATGCTTGTACAGGTGGATATAAAGGGCAACGTCTTCTTTTGATGTGTAAATGCCATCTTCGTTCAGCGAATTGTTTGGCGTATTTAGCGAAGAACTTGTGTCTTCTTCAAATTCTTGGGGACAGTTGTTACTGTCTGCTTCGGGTACAGTTAAGTCAGGTACAGATTGGGGTACAGTTTCTGTTATTGCAGGTATTTCTTCATTTGCTAAGTCCTGCTGTATTGTGCTAGTTACAAGTGGCTGCCCTTGGGTCTGGTTGGTCTGCTGAAACTTTGGCAGCAGGAACTTTGAAAATAAAAGTAGTGCCAGAAGAATTGAAAAGATTATAAGTTTTTTGGGTAATGTTTTGTTACCAGAGGAATTTGTTTCTTTCATAGTATTTAAGTTTGTTGAATGGTAAATTGTAGATTGCCGGGCCTTCTTTTGCAAAAAAAAGAATTCACCCGGCAATTTTTGTTTTAGAAATTGCTGCCGTTCCAGCCCCAGTTGTTGGTGCCCAAGTATTTTACGTAAACCTTGTCGCCCGGGATTCCAAGCTCTTCATTTAGTATTGAGCAGATTGCCTCTGTCATCTTTCCGCTGTCAGAAGATGAAATGTCTCCAAATACGCTAACGGAAACAAATGCTCCTTTTTCCAATTTTTTGCCGGCAAACCAAAGGTCGTAATTGTCGTCAATACCAACCATAAGGTAAGATTCCGGCTTGTGCAAAATGAAAACAGCTTTTCCGAGCTTTGCCTTGATGGATTCCTTTTTTTCCTGGCTAACAGGAACTGTGATTTTTGAGTCAATAAAAGGCATCTTTTCCCCCTCCGTAAACAATTGTATAAATTATAAAGCGCAGTAAAAAGTGCGATTCTAAAAACCCCGCTTTTACTGCGCTCAACTTTTACTCTACTATGCAGTCATCCGACTTTTGCGTTGTAAGCGGCTTACCGTCTGCGCAAAGGCTTATTCCAGCAATCTTGGCTGTTTTGCCTTGAATCTTTATTTCCACCTTGCAGAACTTGTCGATGTCGATTTTTGCAGGTTTTTCTGCGGCTGGATCGGCACCTTCAAGAACAACCGGTGTTCCTGGTTTTGCCCAAGGAGCGGTTAGCAGTTCTACCTTTTCCTTTCCGTCTTCCATATAGTCGGCTGCAAGAAGCATTCCGTGGCTTTCCACACCGCGCATCTTGCGTGGAGCAAGGTTTGCCGCAATGATTACGTGCTGGCCAATAAGCTCTTCTGGCTTAAGGTAGTCGCGCAATCCTGACTGAACAATGCGCTCTGTTCCGCTGCCGTCGTCCATGTGTTCAATGTAAAGCTTTTCTCCCTGAGGGTTGTTTTCTACGCTAAGGATTTTTGCTACTTTAAGTTCAATGTACTTGTTGAAGTGTTCTGCCTGGTTTTCTGCAAGCTTTGGACCTTCATCTTTTGCTGCTGCCTTTGGCTGGCTTGTGTTCTGCTTTGGAGAAGGCTGCTTGGAAGATGGGGCTGCTGCTTCTACGTTGTGTTCCTTTGGCTCTGTTGCCATAAGGTATTCAAGGTCAATTTCTCCTGCTACGCAAGGAACCGTAACCTGCCAGTTTTCAAGAACCTGCGGGTGGATTTCTCCAAAGATACCTGCCTGCTTTCCGTTCACCATGATTGCAGCCTGGCGGCCTGGGATAAAGCGGGGGTCATCGGCTTCCTTAACCTCGTACTTGTGGTCAAGGTAGTAGAGGAGGGTGCTTACTTCGCTTGCGGCATCGTTAAAGTTTGCGTTGTTGGCGGCAGTCAAAAAGCCAAGGCTCTGGATAGTCTTTGTGCCTGTGTTTTCGGATGGTTCAATATAGGCAATCTTTCCCACTTCAAATATTTTGTGGGGGTAGACTGCATTTCCACTCTGGCTTTCTGCTTCGAAAAGTGAGGCAATAATTGACGGGCGGATGAACTGGTAGTTTTCGCTCATTGGGTTTGCAATTTCGATTACGTCCTTGCCGTCTATGCCCATGTTGTCGATGTAAGTTTTCTTGGAACCCAGGTAGTTGAAAATCATTTCCTGGTAGCCCATACCGGCCATTATGTTCTTTACCTTGCGGCTGTAGAGGGTAATGGGAAGCAGGCGGCCAATCGTAAAGTCGTTGGGTGATTCCGGCTTAAAGAAGTCAATGTCCTGGCCAATCATAACGTCTTCGATAACGTCTACTTCGTGGAGGAAGTCGTTGCGGTAGGGTGCTGGAGAAACAGTAAATACAACGTCACCGTCTTTGTCTTTTGAAGTAACGCTGTTGCCCATGCGCTCAAGGGCAGCGATAACATCTTCTTTTTTAAGGTCGCAGCCAAGCTTTTTGTTGATTGCGCTAAGCCTTGCGTCTGTTGTTGGCTGGAAGTAATATGGGGCAACCACGTCCTTGCCAAAAAGCGTTTCGTAGGGGTGGCAGACCTTTACCGGCTGAATGCTGTAGCCCGCATCAAAGAAGTCGCAGGCAACAATGTTTGCGGCAAGCATAAGGCTTTCCATGTCTGTTCCGGTAAGCTCAACAAGAACGTTTTTGTCGCCAACTTCCACCTGGCCAAGGGTTGCACTGTTGATTACCGGGGGCATGCTCAAAACTTCGCCCTTGTCGTCTTTGATAAGAGGATACTTTGCAAAGTCCTTGATGATGTAGCCAAAATCTTTTCCCTTTGGATGCTCATTGCAAATCTGGCGCAAAGACATGCTCTTGTCGCACTGCAGGGCTACGAATGATTCCTTGTCCGGGTCTGCTGCAACATAATGAAGAGGCCACTTGAGAGCGTCGGCACGGTAAACACCCATTGCAATACTCTTGCGCTTGCGGCCAAAGTTCCAGCAGAGCTTTTCCTGAGTCTGGATAATGTCCTTGAACATTGCTTCGTCCAAACCAGAACCGCTTATTATGAATGCAACCTGGAAGGGGCGGATGTCTTTTAGACCTTCGTCAACAATGATTTTATAATCCTTTGTGTCTTTTATGTTGCCTTTTGAAGAAAGGAATTTGCTGTAGTCGGAATGTTTTGCTCCTTCGTACTCGCGCAGGCAGCGTGCAATACCACCGGTTGACCACAAGTCCGGGCGGTTTGTGTCGTTAAGCTCGATTTTGATTACGCGCTGATCTTCCGGATCTGCAGGATTGGGCTTTTCGTCCAGTTCGGCTTTTGCGTGAGTGAGCTTTTTTTCAAAAAGATCATCACAGTTATACTTTTTTCCAACAAGATTAAAAAACAGTTTTTCGTTGACTTCTACTTTAGGCATGATTCCCTCTTAATTTCAGTTCGCATTATTATATAGAAAAAAATGTTTGTTGTCTATAAATTTATCAAGGGAGTGCCCTTATACCCCTCCCTTTCCCGGCACGGCTTTGGGGAGTACCCCTCTGTTTAACAAATAATTTTTTGTAAATGTTCCCTTCGACGGGCTCAGGGAACGGTTTTTTTGTTTCTTGCCAAGGAATATCTAGCCAGGGAGAGATTTTTTGAGGCGATGTACGCCGCCGTGGAACCCCGGAGTTGACGCGCAGCGGCAATGAGCGTTAGCGAAGGGTGGAAGGGCGGTGACGCATAGGCATGGATTCCCGATTTTAGCAAAAAAATGTTTGGTAGAACAGAAAAAAGTACCGTCCAGAAAAAGAATAAACTATTTTCTGCTGGAATTTTTTATGCCGTAAGAAGCTCCGCCAGATTTTACAAAATCTTTGAATCCTCCCATGTAGCTGCTTACCAAGTCAATGGGGACAACTTCGTCGTTTGAAGAATTGAGCAAAAGCTGGTAGGGTTTTATGTTGAGTGCCGAAGAAATTTTTACAATCGAATCCAGGCTGAACCAAGACTTTGCGTTTTCCAGATTGCCTATAGTTTCCGTACTTAGGCTGGTTCTTTCTGCAAGCTGCTCTTGTGTCAAAGATGAGTTGTTGCGAAAAGCTTTTAAATTTGCAGCAACCGTTTTTAGTAAATCTGATTTTTGTTGTTCACAAATTGCTGAATCTGTACTCATACTATGGTTCATTGATGAAATACTATAATAGCATTACCGTTTGTTGAATGAAACAAAACTACAAATTTAGGCGGCTAAACCGCAGTTTTATTAGGGGTTAATCTGTCCCTAAAAACAAAAAGTTGCTGATGGAAAAAAAATTCATTATACTAAAAGTATGCATATCTTTTACGGACTTATGATTCCTTTTTTGGGAACTGTTTTGGGCTCGGCCTGCGTTTTTTTTATGGGGCAGCATATAAACGAAAAGCTGCAAAAGCTTCTTCTTGGATTTGCAAGCGGAGTCATGGTTGCGGCTAGCGTTTGGTCGCTTATAATTCCTTCCATAGAATCTTCTGCGGATTTGGGGCGGCTGGCATTTCTTCCCGCAGTGATTGGAGTGGGCTTGGGAATGGCCTTCCTATTTCTGCTGGATATAATTATTCCCCACTTGCACATGAATTCAGAAAAGCCTGAAGGTTTGCATGTAAAGCTGAGGGAAACTACGATGCTTTGCCTTGCGGTGACTTTGCACAATATTCCAGAGGGAATGGCGGTTGGCGTTGTGTTTGCAGGGCTACTTGCAGGGAATTCCGGGATAAGCCTTGCCGGAGCATTTGCGCTTTCGCTTGGAATTGCTATCCAGAACTTTCCGGAAGGTGCGGTTGTTTCCATGCCACTTCGCGGGCTGGGCACCTCCAAGCTAAAGTCTTTTGCATTCGGAGCCCTGAGCGGAATTGTGGAACCTTTGGCGGCTTTCGTTACTTTGCTGCTTACAGGTCTTGTTGTTCCATTTTTGCCATACCTGCTTAGCTTTGCGGCGGGTGCAATGCTTTACGTTGTCGTGGAGGAGCTTATTCCAGAGGCGTCTTCCGGTGAACATTCCAACGGGGGCACGCTTGGCTTTGCGGTTGGATTTATGCTGATGATGGTTTTGGATGTGGCGTTGGGCTGATTGTTGCGGCCTGCTTGTGTTGCAATGTTTGTGTTGCAATGTTTGTGCTGCAATGTTTGTGCTGCAATGTTTGTGCTGCAATGTTTGTGCTGCAATGTTTGTGCTGCAATGATTCTGCTGGGCTTTTGCGGTGGATTTGAGGATTTGAATCTTGCGCAATGCGACTGCTGGTTATGCGGGCTGCCTGTTTCGGGCCTGCTTTGTTATTTGCCTTGGAGGGGATTTTGAAGAGACAGACACTTAGAAAGATTTATACTTTTCTTACGGGATTCTTTTGCATAGGGTTAATCTGTTACCTTTTCTTTGGTGACAGATTGAATTCCATGTTTTTTGGCAACGCTAATGTGGAGCCTTATTCTGCTTTTTATGCGGAAGTTAAAAGCGGGGAATTGGAATCTGTTACCATAAACGGTGACAGCCTTAGCTATAAAAAGAAGGGTACAGATAACACTTTTACTACGGAAAACCCAGAGTCTCCCCTTCTAAAAGAATTCCTTTTGCAGAACGACGTAAAGGTGACAGTTCAAAAGGACGGCCTGGAGATAGTTTCTATAATTCTTGATATTTTCTTCTATATAATATTCTTTGGCGCAATAATTTTTGTCTTTAGGAAGTTTATCTCGCCGAATACCTTTAAGGTTGTGCATAAGACTGGCGTAAAGTTTTCGGATGTGGTCGGAATGGATAACCTAAAAAAAGACATGACGCAGGTTATGGACATAATGAACCATCCTGCCGAATACGCAAAGAGGGGTATCCGTATGCCAAAGGGCATCCTTCTTGAAGGTGAACCTGGCAACGGAAAGACTCTTTTTGCAAAAGCTTTGGCCGGTGAAGCAAGGGTAAACTTTATTCCTGCAAAGGCTACAGATTTTGAAAGCATGTTCATGGCTATTGGACCTATGAAGGTAAAGCTCTTGTTCCGAAAGGCCCGCCGTTTTGCCCCCTGCATTGTTTTTATTGATGAATTTGACGGCATAGGCACAAGACGCAATTATTCTGGCAGCGCAATAGAGACAGAAAATACCCGCATTGTTACCGCCCTGCTTAACGAACTGGACGGCTTTGAAAACACAAAGGGTGTTCTTGTCCTAGCCGCAACAAACAGCATATCTGCCTTGGACGAAGCTTTGGTACGCCCTGGCCGCTTTGACGCAAGAGTGTCTGTTCCCTATCCAGACGAGAATGCCCGCAAAGAACTTATTAAAATGTATACAAAAGATAAAAAACTAACTAACGATTGTTCTTTAGAACTACTGGCGGATAAATTCAAAGGCTTTAGCTGTGCAAAAATCGAATCCATCTTGAACCGCTCTCAATTGTTAGCATCTCAAGAAAAACGAACGGAAGTTAGTTTAACAGACATAAATGCTGCAATAAAAGAGCAGTCTGGGGCAAAATAATTTGGACGGTATGCCCTTTTTTACTGTGCCCGGCACTCCGTGTCCGGTCAGCCTTATCTTTATCCCCGCTTTCCGGGGTTCCGTGGGGCCCTACCCACTCCATTGCCTGCGGCAACTTGCGCCCCTCCAATCGGGCGTAGGCTTTTGGATGAATCTCTTATACAGCGCACCGTAAAACAGACTATTCTCGAAGCCGGAATCACCAAAAACGCCAGCTGCCACACATTCCGCCACTCCTTTGTGATTTTACGGGTATCTGTGTAAAATACGGAGACAGAATGGTAAAAACTTGCTATTATGAGTTTTAGGGTCTAGTTTACACTGACACTTTTTGCAGCATAAACTTTTTACCGTGGATACAGAGAAAAAATGTTATGTGGACGCCCGCACTGGGGCGCTTATGGAGAATGTATGAAAAAATATATTTTTTTAATTTGTTTTGTGTTTTTTAGTTTTCCTTGTTTTTCTCAAGTAATAAATAATGATTTTTTTCCAAATGACAATGAAATAGATAAACAATATGAAATTGATATGCAAAAGTGGATTACAAATTATGAATGGCAGTGTTTTGTAGGAAATTATATACAACTTTGGAAAAAACAAATGTATCTAGAAATGGAAAGATTAATTTCTATTATCCCTGAATCTGAAAATGTAATTAGAGAGAATCAAAGAAAATGGGAAGAATCACTTGAATTAAGTTATAAATTGGTATTTGATAAGGTAAATTTAAATGCAATTGGAAGAGAAAATTATATTGGCTGTTTTTCTGCGGGTCAAATAACTCAATATAAAGAACGTGCAAAATATTATTTATGTTTGTTCTATACAATAAAAAATCAAAAATCAGAAGATGGGTGGTATACAGATACACATAAAACTGAATTAGCAAAATAAAATCACATAACAAAGGTT
>DFJV01000160.1:16759-18633 GCA_002373205.1 Treponema sp. UBA3662 | reverse complement strand
GATTCGCAATTACATGCAGGAAATTTCTTCCATGTTCATTTACAACTGTATCTGCGTTATGAGCGACCAGCTTACAAGTAAGGCGGGAACCATCACCAGTGGCGAAGACCGTTTTATGGAATGGAAAACAAAAGACGGCAACATGGAATCCAAAGCCTTTGCAGATTTTACAACTTTCTTTGAAAGTATTTTCCAGAAAGACCGCCTGCTAGATATCATCAAAAACTTTATCTGTTTTAATAATGACGGAATTAATTCCTATAAGATTCTTGCGGGTTATCATCAGTATTTTGCAGTTCGAAAGGCTGTTGAACGTACAAAGATTGCGGTAAGCGGCGATGGTAAAATCGGTGTATTCTGGCATACTCAAGGTTCCAGAAAATCTCTTTCTATGGTTTTCTATGCTCACCTTTTGCAGCAGGCAATTGATGCTATTAAATAAAAACAACAAGATATATCGGTTTATTTCATAATAAATCACTTTTTCCCAAATTACATTTCGAACACAAGGTTTGCAAATTTTCTAATACAGTTTCTCCACCTTTTGACCATGGAATAATATGGTCTACATGCAATTCAACATCAGGATTTTTTGCAGGAGATGCACCACAAATACAACATTTAAAATTATCCCGCTGAAAAACTTTAAATCTAAGTCTTAAATTAACATCTCTATTCGTTATATGCTGAAAATTTGAATCCTCTACAGTTTTTTCCTGTTTATTCAAAGAAACCCCTTTTTCATTTTCAATATTTTCTGTATTAGCATTAATATAGTTTACAAAAGCCTGCAGAGTTCCTCTCCAACCTCCAAAGCGTCGTGAATAACTTTGAAGCGAATACTTTGATATTCCTTTTTTTATATCTGTAGTAGTTGGCTGGCGTCCTAATTTAGTCCAAATTCTTTCAATTTCTTCAAACATTTCTTCATTGGTAAAATTGCGATTTAGATTTACTTTTAATCCCGCCATTTCTAAAATCTTATTCCATGGTTTACCATGATTGATTAGAGTTGAACTATGATAATTACCATATACATCATATTCTTTACTTGTAATTGTTTCTTTTTTATAAATACTTTTAACTCGTATAACATCTGCAATAAGATCAGCATCAGAATAATCAAGTTTAAAATTATGATTTTTAATATCCAAATGAGCTAACTCAAGAACCTTTTTCCAACTTCCAAATCTTCGAGTGAGAGTACTACTATGAAATTTACCATTTTTTGAATATTCGTCCAAAGTCAATGTTGTAGTTTTCAACTTTTCTGCCACATTTATGACATCTTTTATCAAATCTTCATCAGAAACATTCCTATGATAGTCATTCAATGTAAAATTAATGTTACCCATCCTATTCATATGCTAGCATTATACAACAACTTTGTTATAAAATCAAAATACTTAAAGCATAAAAGATAAAGCGAGGTATAACAATCAGCGGAGCAGTAAACTTTATTGTAGCTCCAGATAAAGAAGAACAAAAACAGGCATTTATAAAAGAAGCACTCATGCTCAAGCAGGCACTTTCGCTTTGTTCTTCAATGGTAAAAGAACACATGCGCCTTGAAGCTGCCTTCTTTGAATCTGTTCGCGTTCTTGTAATGCGCATTTTGTATAATCCATCTGGCAAGAAATTCTCCCTCAAAGAAATCAACGACCGTATAAACGAACTTCTAAAACAGTCAGTTAAATCAGATGGCGTAATAAATCTTTTCTCCGATGTTGGCGAAAAAGTAAACCTCTTTGACCCGACCTTCCTCGAAAATATTTCAAAGATGAAAGAAAAAAATCTCGCCGTAGAAATGCTCAAAAAACTTATTGAAGAACAGGTAAAAGTCTACAAGCGTACAAACCTCGTAAAATCAGAAG
>DFJV01000160.1:16409-16689 GCA_002373205.1 Treponema sp. UBA3662 | reverse complement strand
GAAGCCTTCAGCGAACTCATTCAGCAGACTTTGAACCGCTACCTTAACGGAATGCTTACAAACGAGGAAGTAATTCAGGAACTTTTGAAGCTTGCAAAAGAAATGCTCTCTGCCAGTGAGAAAGGAAACAAGCTGGGCCTTACAGACGAAGAACTTGCCTTCTACGATGCACTCACAAAACCGGAAGCTGTAAAAGATTTCTATTCAAACGAAGACCTGGTAGCCCTTACAAAAGAACTCACCGAAACTCTCCGTAAAAACAAAACAATCGACTGGCAGA
>DFJV01000160.1:0-16349 GCA_002373205.1 Treponema sp. UBA3662 | reverse complement strand
AGAAAAAAGAATCAGCCAGAGCCAAAATGCGGATGCTGGTAAAACGGTTGCTTAAGAAATACCGCTATCCGCCGGAAGGTCAGGAAGATGCATTAAAAACCGTTATCAGTCAGTGCGAGCTTTGGACGGACAACCTTACTGATTATGAAGGGGAAGAACCAAGTCGCCAACCAGTGCAATATTCCATAAACGAAGACTATGGGCTTTTAAATGTTGCTTCTCCCTCATCTACAATTTGAGAACCGTTTTCATATTGACAAAAAATTGTCTTTGGTATAATTTTAAAATCGTTCTCAAATTAAGGGCTTATGAAAGCGGAATACAAAACAAGGCAGCAGGAATTATTGACCTCTTACCTAAAGCAGATGCAGGGAAAGCATTTTACTGCGGAAGAAATTTGTTCGCATTTTGAATCAAAGGATATAAGGGTAAGCCCGGCTACTGTTTACCGCTATCTAGAAAAGATGGTTAGGGAAGGGGATGTCCTTAAGATTTTTATTGATGAACATTCGGCGTCATGTTTTGAATATGTTGGGGACAAGGGCTGTAAGGAAAAGAGCGGGCACTTTCATCTTAAATGCGAGGAATGTGGCACTTTGATTCATTTGGACAGTTCTGAACTTTATGATATGCAGAACTTTCTTGCTAAGAAGAAAGGCTTTAAGATTGATGCGCCAAGAACGGTTTTTTACGGGATTTGCGAAAAATGCAGCAGCAGGAGGGAAGGTAAAGATGAAGAATAGTCTTTGCAAAAAGATTGCTGTTTTTAAGCTTTGCATTTTTATGCTTGCCCTTTTGGCATTTACCGTACTGGCCTTTTCTGGATTTATTCATGCTGGCCACGAATGTTCTGGAGATGACTGCCCTGTTTGCCTTTTACTGAATACGGCACAAAGGACTTTGCGTTCAATAGAAAGTCATCCAAACACATACTTGCTTTTGCATTTTCTGTTTGCTTTTTTGGCACTTGCATTTTTCTTTTCTAATTCAAATATACAAAAAGAAACTCCTGTTTCCAAAAAGATCCGCAAGAACAACTGACAATTTTTTCTTTGCAAAATTTTCATGGCAGCGGAGGGGCTTGGGCTTTTTCAAAATGCACCTACCCCCGATTGGAAGGGCGGGCACAAGCCCGTTCCGACCAAAGGGAGGAATGGAGCGGGTAGGGCCCCGCGGAACCCTGGAAAGCGGGTTAGCAATTTAAGGCTGGTCCAGATTAAAAAAACAAAGATTTTGATTACACAGATTTTATGGAGAAAAAAATGAAAAAGATTTTTACAGCAGCATTTGCTTCTATAATTTTACTTGCCGGAATTGGTACAATGGCAATTGCAAAAACAAGTGCAAAGGCAAATTCAAAGAATGGTTCAAAGATAAAGGTTGTGGCAACAATTTTCCCTGCTTATGATTGGGCAAAAGAGGTTATTGGCAAGAACGATGCAGACCTGACGATGCTTCTTTCCAATGGTGCGGACTTGCACAGTTACCAGCCGTCGGTTCAGGATATTGTAAAGATTTCCGAGAGCGATGTTTTTATTTACGTTGGCGGAGAAAGCGACGGTTGGGTTAAGGATGCGCTTAAGAACGTACGCAACAAGAACATTCAGGTTGTTAACATGATGGAAGTCATGGGTGACAGGGCAAAGGCAGAAGAAGTAAAAGAGGGTATGGAAGCTGAACACGAACATGAGCACGAGCATGATCACGCCGCTGAACATCACGATGCCCACGACCACGATCACGATGATGACGAGGAAGAAGAGGAACTTGATGAGCACGTTTGGCTTTCTTTGCGCAACGCCCAGCTTTTAACATCTGCAATCAGTGTGGCTTTGCAGAAAGCGGATGCAAAAAATGCCGCAAGCTACAAGGCAAATTGCCTGGCATACAACAAACAGCTTGCCGCTTTGGATGCCCAGTACGAGAGTGCAGTAAAGGCTGCTTCCAAGAAGACTCTTGTGTTTGCAGACCGTTTCCCCTTCCGCTATCTTACAGACGACTACGGCCTTGACTACTTTGCAGCTTTTGTTGGATGTTCTGCAGAAACAGAGGCAAGCTTTAAAACTGTAATGTTCCTTGCAAACAAGAGCGACCAGCTTGGCGTAAACAATCTGCTTGTAATTGAAAATTCTGATCAGAAGATTGCAAAGACGGTAAACAAAAATTCTAAGAATAAGAACCGCGGCATACTTGTTATGGATTCAATGCAGGCAACAGGTGCAAAGGCTGTTAAGGGTGGTGCAACATACCTTAAGTCTATGCAGGCAAACCTTGAAGTTTTGAAGCAGGCCTTGAAGTAATTTTTACGCCTGTCGCCAGTTATCATGATACTTGTTGCCATGGAGACGTCACCCTGAACTGCTACGCCATATTCGCACGCACTTGCTACGAATATGGTTTCAGGGTCTGTAAAAGTCATGGCCGTATGTTCTACAGATTCCGGGTCGGGGCCCGGAATGACGTGAGGTGGCATATTGCCTGTTACCAGTTGCCATGGAGACGTCACCCTGAACTTGTTTCAGGGTCTGTAAAAGTCACGGCTGTATGTTTTACAGATTCCGGATCGAGTCCGGAATGACATAGTTTTGTGCAATAACGATACTCTTTTTAGGAAAAAAACAAAATGTCAAATATAACTCAAAAACCAGTAATCCTTTTAACAGGATATTTGGGCTCGGGAAAGACGACCGTGCTCAACGAATTTTTAAAACAGGAAACCCGCCGAATAGCCTTGATTGTAAACGACATGGGAAAGATAAACGTAGACTCCCGCCTCTTAAAAAACGGAGCAAAGGTTGAGCAGTCAAAGCTTGTGGAAATGCAGGGCGGCTGTATTTGCTGCACCTTGCGCGACGAATTTATTGAACAAGTTGAACGCGTTGCATCCGACAAGGATGTGGAAGCTGTCTTTGTAGAAGCATCCGGCATTTCCGACCCATCTTCCATAGCGGGCGGTTTTTTGTATTCGGAACAGGAAAAGGAAATAACAAGCGCATACCTTAGCTCTGTTGTTACCGTTGTGGACGCAGACCGCATTTACAGAGAATTCCTTTCGGCACTGGTAAGGCACAACAGCGGCAAGGACCAAAACGGCCTTGATGACACAGACATAACAAACCTTATCATTGACCAGATTGAATTCTGCGACACAATCCTCTTGAACAAGTGCGACCTTTTGGATGCGGAAAAAGTTGAAGAAGTAAAAGGTGTAATCCGCCAGCTGCAGCCGGAAGCAGAAATAATTGAATGTGTGAACGGCAAGGTGGACTCAAGCCTTATTCTAAAAGGCCAGCACTTTGACTTTGAAAAGGTAAGGGATTCCTCCGCCGTAGAGCGCACCCTTAACCGCGAAACAGACGAAAGCTGCACCGACGAATATGGAATCTCAAGCTTTGTTTACGAAGAGCGCCGCCCCTTTGACCGCGAAAAATTCTTTGCCTTTATGGAAAAAAAGTATCCACAGGAACTTATCCGCGCAAAGGGCTACATGTGGTTCAGCGACAACGACAAGGAAGTGATATTGTTTGAGCAGGCCGGACACAACGCCACTGTAACAGGATATGCCGTCTGGATTGCCGCCATGCAGGATGGTGAAGGCAAAAAAGAGCTAATGGAAAACTACGACGACGAATATTTTTCCTGGGACGAAAAATACGGCGACCGCATGAACCAGATTGTCTTTATTGGCAAGGGTTACGACGAAAGCCAAATCCGCAAGCAGCTGAACGGATGCCTTGCGGCGTAAGCAGTAAGTTTTTAGGCCGGGACTTTTTAGGACGAAAATTTTCTTTGCTCTACCATTCTGTTCTTGGCTAACTCGACTGTTAATGCCTATGCGTCACCGCCGTTTCGCCCTTCGCTATCCGCTCATACCAGCCTGCGGCCGGTACTGCCGGGGCTCCATGGCGGCGTAGGCTGGGGCGGAACATTTGCGTATAGGAAAGAGGGGGATGTTATTTAGGAGGAATTTACTTGTAAAGGCAGTCGGAATATGGTAACATAAAAAGACTGGAGCTGTATTATGGTAACAAATATTCAGGAATGTATTAAACCGATTTCATATATTAAAACTAATGCCGCAGATATGATGAATTTTGTAAATGACAGAAAAGAACCTCTTGTTATTACACAAAATGGAGAGACCCGTGCTGTATTGATTGATGTTGAATCATATCAGGAAATGAAAAATGCATTTAATTTGCTCAAAATGATTCAGTTTTCCGAAATGGATGTGCAGTCTGGTCGAACTAAAAAGGCTTCAAAAGTTTTTGAAGATTTAAAAAGGAAATATAACATTGGAAATTAAAGAAGTTCTTGTTTCTCAATTTGCGGAAGATGATTTGAATGAAATTGCGGAGTATTATTTTTCTTTAAGCCAGAATTATGTTGAAAAAATAATTTCTGAATTTGAATCTAATGTAATGTCTTTAAAAGAGCAGCCAAAAAGAGGAAGAATAGCTCCAGAATTGGACAAACAAGGAATTTCAAAATACAGAGAACTGATTCAAGGTTATTATAGAATTGTTTATGAAATTTCTCACGATAAGGTAATAGTTCATACAATAATTGATGGCAGGAGAAATTTTGAGGATATTATAATTTCAAAGTTGTCTCGCTACTATGGAAACAAATAGATTGCTTACGGCATGGCGGAGGATGAGGGGGTTTTTGCAAAAGTTGACATTAGGGCTATTAATTTGCTATATGAGATGATGATATAGTTTCATCTGAAGGCCATGAATTACCGTTTATGTTGCTGCCGGAGAGGATTTTTGCCCCATCACAGATATAACATAATTTGCCACTTGAAGAATTATTATTGGTGTCTTTTGAAGTGGAATTTAATATGAGTTTTGCTTCACCTGTCTCGATATAAATTCCACCGCCATATGTACCAGCAGTTACTTTATTGTCTTTTATAATAAGTGCGCTATCCTGCATTATAAATTTACCTGCATCGGAACCACTATTTGATAAATATACTCCACCACCACTTCCATATGTTGCTGTATTTGAACTTATTTCCCCGCCTTCAATAGTTATCTCTGTTCCACAACAATAAATTCCACCACCAGTTCCAGCTGTATTGTTGGTTATAATACAATTTTCTAATTTCATTGTATTTGATGTTGAATCCCACAAACCTTTTTTAGTGAAAATTCCGCCACCAGATCCTGCATTTGTATTATCACAATTTTGTATTATTGTTCCTGTTAATTCAATGTTACCACCATTGTTAAAAATTCCAGAATGACCACCATCTATATTGTTGTCACAGGAGTCAATAACAAGCCCTTCATCTGACTTTAGCGTTGCACCAGATTTAATTGTTATACCAGCTGCATAGTCGCTGTTGTATGTTGAGCCATTCATGACTGTACTATTATTTATGGTAAGTTGGCCACTTTCTATGTCTATGCCACCTTTTAGACCGGAGAAATTTATTTTTTCTATTTCTACATCATTTCCTGAGCCCGGATTGACTGTTATCATGTAGTTAGTGCTGTTGATTGTGGGGGGCGTTGCGAGATCACTTGTTATTTTTATATTTGGAGTGTTTATTTGCAAATCTTCTGTAAGCGTTAGGTCACAACAGATTTGTATTTCATATTTATCATCTACAGATGCGGGATCTAGTAAATTTATTGCATCCAAAGCAGCTTTAATAGTTGTATATGTTTCGCTTGGACCAACCTTAAATGCCCCAACTCCACTTGCTTCTGCGAGGATGCCTGTATTGGGGGAGGCTGATGTATCATGCGTTATTTTGAATGTGTTATCTGCGAGTTCAAAAGCCTTACATTGTGATGCTGTTACAGAATGAGAGTCCTTGCCTTTTAGGAGTACAGCACCTGTATTAAATTGATTTGACTCTGTTGTTCTATACGAAAGCGGAATTTTATCTGATCCAGAAAGCGCAAAATCACTTTCCAAAAGAAGAGGTGTATCATTTTTGTTCAAATAAATTCCGTCTGCAATATAAGTAGAGCCTGAAAGAATTAGATTTCCTGCCGCATAACAGCCTTTTCCTGCACCAGAGGCTGTATTACCGGAAATTTCTGTGCAGGATTTTACTGTAAAATAATGTCCAGTTGTAACCGATATTCCACCACCGTTACTGTTTGAGTGGTTATATTGAATTTTTGTTCCTTCTACATAGCTTTCACATTCTTTTTTGGAATAAACCTGCAATCCTCCGCCACTATTCGAAGAGGCTCTATTATAGCATATTTCTCCACCAGTAATTTTCACTGTGACGTTAGTGTTAGAAGAAGTTCCACCTGCATTAATTCCGCCTCCAGCTCCACCTGCATAGTTGCCGTTTATTTTTGAATTAGTGGATGTAAGTGTTGAATAGTTGCCAAGAAGAATTCCACCACCACCACCAGATGAATAATTGCCTCCTGCTGCAAGGCATTCATCTTTAGTGGCGCTTGCCAAGGCACTTGGAGTTTCTGTACCAATAATACATTCGTACATTATTAAAGATGCAGGGGTAGTGTCTGAGCCTGATAATTGGATGGCACCAGCTTCTGATGTGGATGAATTGCCAGAGATAGTACAGTTGTTTAATCCAAGTTCGCAGTTTTTTGCGAATATGGCTCCACCGTGACCTGCGCTACAGCCTGTTATGCTGCAAGTTTCTAGTGATACATCTCCTTCTGAGTAAATGGCACCACCATAATTTGTAGCAGAACATGCACTAAAAGTAACGGTGTCTCCCAGAAATTCTGCGCCGCTTGCTACGTAGACAGCACCACCGTCTGTGGCAGAGCAGGAGCTAAAGCTTCCTGTATTCATAATGACAGAAGAACCACTTTGCACTGTAAAACCTTTTAGGGAATTAAAGGCTATGTTTTCAAGCAATACTGAGGTTGCACTGCTTGTAAGAGAATACGAATCTGATCCATTTTTTCCAGTTACCGTGCGTGTTGCATCAGTTGCACCGGCGGCGGCATCGCTTATTATTTCTACATCTTTTGTTAGCGAAATGTCCGAGCTTTCCGTTGTGTTTGTTTGCAGGATAATTTTGAAGGAGCCGGCTGCTGGTGTTGCGGTTGAGTTGTTTACAAGGTTTGCGGCTTGGCCTAGGGTTTTTACGGGGCTAAAGATGCTGCCTGTTCCTGTGGCGGTGCCGTTTGTGCCGTGAACATAGAAGGTTGTGAGTGCGGTAGTGTTTAAATGAGTTTCTTCTAGTTTTATTTCGCCTGATGATGAGTCAATGTAGAGTTCGTCGCCGTAGAATTTGTTTGTTTCAAAGCCTTTGTAGACATTTACGATTTGCTCCAAGTAGTAGATGGTTTGGCCACTTGAGTCTTTAAAATAAACTGTGAGCTTGTGGGGGCCAAGGGGTACAGACGATCTTGTGTATGTAAATGTTTTGTAACTACCGGAAGTTGTAAAGGATGAGTAATTTACGCTGACTGTAGCAATGTCAAATCCTACCATTTTTGCTGCTATGGAATTAACGGGTATAGTTTCCGCGTAGCTTATTTTAAGATTAACAGTTCCCGTTCCGGAAGTGGATGTTGATGGGTATCTTAGCAGAAAGTTTTTGCCGCTGTCGTTTGCTGCGTCTACGGTTGCCGAGGCACTTAGGAATACGGTGCTACTAGACAAGGCTTCTGCTGTTACGGTCCAGTTGCCGCTTGACGGAAACGAAATGCTGTATGTTATGTCGTCTGGATCGGAGTCGTTTACCGTTCCTGTAACAGTTTCGCTGCCTTTTTTGGCGGTTACTCTATAGGTAAAAGATTCTGGAACTGTTGGAAAGGCGGTTCTTGCAGACTGTGTGCCTGAACTTGCAGAAGGTAGTGCTCCGTTTACGATTAGTCTTCCAGAAAGGGTTGCCCCTGTGGTTGAGTTTTCCTTTGCTTCATCCGGGGCAGACGCGATGTTTGAGCAGGCCGCAAGGGTAAGAAAAAGAGAAGCTGAAAAAAAGAAAACTTTTAGAAACTTTTTTACCATCTCTTTTTACCCTCTATAATTTTGTAACCACAATTTCGCTTGAATATCTTGTTCCATTGAATGTTACAAAGATAACAATTACGTAATTTCCTGCCGGATAGCCAGCGGGGAAGTTTAGTGTTCGCGGATTTGCGGCTGTTGGTACAGCGGCAGGTGTTATTGTTGCCGTTGGAGATGCGTGGCGGTAGTCATATTCGTAATAGGCCTTTATGTCCCAGTCGGTGAATTTTGTTGTATCAGACTCATCAACAGTTGTGCCGCTTTCGAGGGTTCCGGTTGCGGATATTGTTATTGTTGTATCTCCAATTGATGCTATTGAATTAGGAGTTGGTTGTAGCATAAGCTTTCCGTCCGGGGTGTAGACGGAGATGCTTCCACCGGAAACGGCAAGGGCGGCTTCTTCTGTTCCACCTGTTACTGTTGCTTTTATAATGCCGTAAGAGTCGCTTGTAAAGTATGATGCCGGGTTTGCCGTATTGTATGTGCTGTAGCCTGTGGTAAAGACGCGCGGGGTTCCAGGGTAGGGAGCGTCAATTATAGGAGACGCTGTAAGTTCAATTTTGTTGTTGCTGCTGCCTGACATACTGGCCTCAATGGTGAGTACACTAGAATTGCCCAACATGAATGTAAGGTCTGTAACTTTTCCTTTAATAATTATAGAATTTGCACTGATGGCGTTGTTATTTGTGGAGCTAACGTTTTTAAGACTAGTCTTGCCAGTAACAGCTATTAAGTCTGAGCCAGTTCGTGCAAGTATAACATTTTCCAGAACCTTGTCAGCACCGATTATTTTTTTGTTGGTATTGCTTCCTGCTATGGTTGCATTTTTTATTACACAGCCATTACCTATGCTTAGCTTAACATCTGTGAGCGTATGGTTCTGGCAGTTGATGCAGTCTGTGTTAGTTATAGTTACGTCACTCTGTTCACCGCCAAGGTCGTCCAGTACGTAGATTGTTCTGACGGCACCGATTGCTGTTGCTACTGATGATAACGGGAATTTAGTGTCTGCTTGGTGTATTGTCTTATACGGATGCTCTTTTGTTCCGTTTCCTAATGTATCGTCTCCGGTTAAGGCACTGACATACATTTTTGTGGGTATTACTGTTACCGAGAATGTTGTTACGCTTTGTGTATAGCCGTCTTTTGTGGCGGTACAAACTATGGTGTAAGTTCCCGGGGCAAGGTTAAGGTTGTAGTCGGAAGTTGTTGTGCCTATGGCTACATTAGTAGAATCTGCGGTATTTGTAACCGTATATTCCACGGTAACGCCGCTTATGCTCTTTGTTACAGGGCCGGTTGCAGTTGTTGGGACTTTTATTTTTACCTTTGCATAAGATGAGTCTTCGTCTTGTCCAAGTTTTATTTCGTCTGCCAGTGTTGGCGGTGTTGAAACGCCGGCATGGGGAGTTCCTGCGGAATCAATAAGGGTTGTAGCTGCAATCGTGTAGCTGTTTGCGGCAGTGGTAGCAGATGACGTAAGTCCTGCTTCGTCTATAAGAGAGATTGTGTAGGCTCTGTCTGTGGTAACAGGGTCGTCGGTTTCGTAGTAGAAAGATTGGTTTGGCACACCAATGGGGAAGGCTTGTCCGTTAGGCTGATAAGTACAGCCGAGCGGAGGTATGACGGCGTTAATATTGCTCGAATGCAATTTTGTATCTGTAGAACTAATAATAGAGCCAGATACAGAAATTTGAATTGTTGTCGAGCCTATCTTTAGATATTTTAAATCATTGCTAGTTAGTGGATTCAAAGGAGCGATTGTAAAGCATACGACGTATGTTTTTGTGTTGGTAGCGGTAACTGTCTTTGTATAGGTAAGGGCATTTGCGATTAATGGTGGCACAGAGTTGCAGTAGAGAGGAACTGTATAGGAAGGAAAAGCAGTTCCTGTTTCCGGGTGGGAAAGGTCTATGCGCACGCTGATGTTTTTTCCATATTCTGCAGCGGTCAAAAATGATGCAGGATATGTTAGCTCCCATTCCGTTGAGGAAGTCATGCTTAGCGAGATTGAATCTGCGTCTGTAAGGGTTGCGCTTGTGGAGTCTACAAGGTAGTAGGACAGGTTTGAGCCTTCCGTAAAGGTGTAGTTCATGGGGTTGTTTACGTGCAGCTTTACTTTTATGTCGCTTACGGAGCCTACGCAGATATGGCCGTCTTTGTCTTTTGCGGTAGCGGCAGGGGCAGGGGCACCGGATAGGACTGAAAGTATTTCGTGGCTTACTATTTGGGTAACTGTGGAGCCGCGTTCAAAGTATTCGCGTACGGGTTCGTTTATGGCACCGGAAATTTGTGAGCAGGAATTTAGGAGGAGCGGGAAAAATATTCCCAGAAAAGAGAAAAATGCTGCTGGCCTAAAAAAACGTCCGAATTTCATAAACTCCCGCTTTATCCTAGCACCACCCTATTATTTCTTTATATTATAAGGCATTTTACATTTAATTTCAACATTTGTTGTATTTTTTGTGGATTATCGGGTCAAGCCCGATAATGGCACACGTTTTGCTTGCATAAATTTATCGGCAGGGGGGAGGGAATTTTTCAGAGGAAGCTACGCCGCCATGGAGGGGCCCGCCAAAGGCGGGTTGCGGAGCAATGGAGCGGGTAGGGCCCCGCGGAACCCCGGAACGGCGGTGGCGCAGAGGCATGTTCGGTCGGGTTAGAGGAAGAATGTATGGTAGAGCGGTGTAGGGTACCGTCCAGAAGAAGAGGAAGAGGAGATGGCTTTTACAGACCCTGAATCAAGTTCAGGGTGACGGTCTTTGTTTTGGGGGACTGATTTTGTTTGGGGGAAAGGACTTTGGTGACGGACTTCGTTCAGGGGACGGACTTTGGGGCTGATATTCTCCCTTCTCCCTTCTCCCTTCGACAGGCTCAGGGATCAGCTCAGGGAACGGCTCTGGTGTGGCTCTGGGATTGTTTAGGGGATGGGGATTTGGGCTAGAAGTCGCGCTGGAAGACCAGTTTTCCTGCAAGGAAGGTGGCTTCTATGCGGCCGGTGAGTTTTTTTTCTTCTAGCGGGGTGAATTTTCCTCGGCTTGCAAAGTCTTTTCCGCGGACAGTCCAGGTTTTGTCCGGGTCTACAAGGGTCATGTCTGCTTCGAATCCGGGTGCAATGAGTCCGCGTTTTTTTAGTCCAAGTAGTTCGGCTGGTTTTGCAGACATTAGGGCGGAGAGCTGTTTTAGGGTGAAGGCGTTTTCTTTTACAAGGGTTGTGTTGCAGACCGCAAATGCTGTTTCAAGTCCGCTGAATCCCGGGGATCCTTCTGCTTTGTCCTGCATTGTGTGCGGTGCGTGGTCCGTTGCAATTACGTCCGCGTCTCCTTTTTTTAGTGCCTGTATAAGAAAGTTTCTGTCGGTTTGGCTTCTTAGCGGCGGGTTTACTATGTTAAAGATGTTTTCGCCTTTGGAGGAAAGGCCTATGTGGTGGGGGGTTACTTCGCAAGTTACGTTTACCCCTCGTTTTTTTGCGCTGATTACGGCTTTTAGGCTTTCTTCCGTGCTTACGTGGCAGAGGTGTATGTGGCAGCCTGCAAGTTCTGCCAGGCGGATGTTGCGGTAAGTGGCGGCGTCTTCTGCGGCGGCAAGCAAAGAGTCTGCTTCTTTTAGGTAGGCGGCGGCTTCTTTTTTGTCTTTTGCAGAGGGGCGGCCATTGTTTTTCTTTAGCAGTTCAAGTGCGGCTTTGCGTAAGGGGCGGGCGGCTTGGGCAAGGAAGGGGTCTTCGCTGTGGCAGCTTACGATTAGGCCTTTTTTGGCGGCGGTTTTCATTGCGGCAAGCATTACGCTGCTGTCCGTTACTTCGTGGCCGTCTTCTGTGATTAGTGGAACTTGGGTCTTTTTTAGCTGGTCAAGGTGGCTTATGGTTTTTCCGTCAAAGCGGGATGTTATGCTTACGCTCTGGATTACGTGGGCAAGGCCTGTTTCTTCTGCTTTTTGGTTGTTGGCAAGGGCTTCTTTTTGCGAAGAGACAACCGGGGACGTGTTTGGCATAAGGACAAGGGTTCCAAATCCACCGGCGGCGGCGGCATGGCAACCGGAAACAATGTCTTCTTTTTGCGTCTGGCCCGGGTCGCGGAAGTGGGCATGCATGTCTATGAAGCTTGGGAGCAGGGTTAGCTCTTTTGCGTCAAATGCGGGGATGGAAGGGTCGGCAAGCAGCTTTTTTAGCTCTGTTGAAGATGGCATGGAGTGGATTTTGCCGTTTTTTACAAGGATTGCACCCTTTTTGTCTGTGCGGGCATCAACTATGTGTGCGTTGTAAATTAAAAGCTGCTTTGCTGCCAT
Organism: Treponema sp. UBA3662; assembly: GCA_002373205.1. Taxonomy (GTDB): domain Bacteria; phylum Spirochaetota; class Spirochaetia; order Treponematales; family Treponemataceae; genus Treponema_D. The sequence goes on along the minus strand of DFJV01000160.1, from coordinate 4,097 downwards.
TAGTCTTCTCCTACGGTTCCTGCGGTGTAGAGGGCATCGCAATAGATGCAGCGGTACTGCTTTAGGTTCTTGTCCACCAGGCGGAATTCCTGGGGAACGTAATGCTCTGTAATCGTAATGCAGCGGGGGTTCTTGCAGTGGATTACGTTTTCCACCTTTTCCGGCAGCTCCATCTTGATTTTGCGGACAATCTGGCCGTCCTGGATTACGTTTACTGTTATGTTGGGGTCTATGAAGCCAAGCACGCTGTAGTCAATGTTCAGGATGTTGTCTATTTTGATTATGTCCTTGGTTCCAGTTTTCTTGGAAATGGCGTTTACGATTAGCGCACAGGTGAATTTTGCTTCGTCAAGGCCAAGCCACTTGAATACTTTCCAGCCAAGCCCAGCCTGAATGTGGTCAATTACCAGTCCGTTTTTTATTTCGGCTATATTAATCATTCTGTTTTCTCCTATTTATAGGGCATCTATAGGGCACCTGTTTGCTTACAGGCAGCCGGTCAGCTTTGACATTAAGGCCATTCGTGCGTACATGCCGAATTTTACCTGCTTAAAGTAGGCGGCTCTTGGGTCTTCGTCCACTTCCGGGGCAATTTCGTTTACGCGGGGAAGGGGGTGCAGTACAATCATGTCTTTGCGGGCAAGGCTCATCTTTGCTTTGTCCAGAATGTAGCTGTCCTTTAGGCGGATGTAGTCCTGCTCGTTAAAGAAGCGCTCCTTCTGTACGCGGGTCATGTAGAGGATGTCCAGGTCGCCAATGACGTTTTCAAGACGCTCTGCCGTTGTAAATTCTACGCCTGCGGGCTGCAGTACGGACTTTATGTAGTATTCGGGAAGCTCCAGTTCCTTGGGGCTTATAAAGACAAACTTGTTCTTGGGGTAGAGGCACATTGCCTTTGCAAGAGAGTGGACCGTGCGGCCAAACTTTAGGTCTCCGCAAAAGCCTATTGTGTGGCCTTCCAGCGTACCCTGCAACATGCGGATTGTGGTAAGGTCGGTAAGGGTCTGCGTTGGGTGGTAGTGGCCGCCATCTCCAGCGTTGATTACCGGGCATGCGCTGAACTGGGATGCCAAAAGGGCAGCTCCTTCTTTTGGGGAGCGCATGGCAATTACGTCTACATAGGAACTTACCACGCGGATTGTGTCTGCAAGGGTTTCTCCCTTTGTGGAAGAAGTGTAGCTTGCGTCTGCAAAGCCTTCTACTGTTCCGCCCAAATGCAGCATTGCCGCTTCAAAAGAAAGGCGGGTTCTGGTACTTGGCTCAAAAAAAAGTGTCGCAAGAATTTTCCCGCGGCACACATCTTGAAAAGAAACAGGATCTACCAAAATCTGTTCTGCCAAAGAACAAATCTCATCAATTTCTGAAACACTTAAATCTCCGGGTTCTATAATATGCCTGCCTTTTAACATCCGGGGCTACCTCCTATTTCCTGTCAAAGCGATTTTGCAGATTATAGCGCAAATTGCGGACAGGTTCAAGGATTTGAATTTTCTGTGTTTGGAATTTTCTGGACGGTGCTTTTTTATGTTCTACCATTTGTTTATTGGCTAACTCGACCGTTAATGCCTTTCGTCACCGCCCTTTCGGGGTTCCGCGGGCCCCTACCCGCTCCATTGCTGATGGCTCCGGCCCTTCGACGGTGCTCAGGGACCTGCGCCATCAGCAACGCTGTCGCGCCCCTACACGGCGGCGTAGGCTTCTAAAAAGATTTGCTGCGCTTTTGGGCTATTTTTTGTCAGCGATAAACGTAAATCCCAAAGAAATGCGCCTTATGTTTTTGCCAAAGAAATTTGCGTCCGTATAAGAAGCATAAAAATTAGCTTCGTTTTTAAGGTTAAAGTTAAGGCTGCAGGAAGGGGCTGCATACCATTCATTGGCAAAATATCCAGCCTTAATTCCCGCGTTTAAGGATATTGGTTCATAGCCAAGCACCAGATAGGAACTTGCATTTGGACCAACTTTGAATGCCCACCTTCCAACGCAAAAGTCACAGGCTACCCCAAGCTTAATGGCCGTATAAAAGTTGTCGCCAAAGTAGAGTGCCATTGTCATGTTTGCTGGATGGCTTATTCCAAAATAGTTTCCGTAAGAGCCGTCGTCATCCTGCTTACGGTAGTAAACCAGTTCTCCTGCGCCAACCACAAATCCTGCTGCGGAAAAAAGGGTATAATATGGAACCGTAAGAATACATTCAAGAATATCCGAACGTACTTCTTTCATATAAAGAAGCATGCTTTTTGTATTTACGGGTAACCAATATAGCCCATATGAGTAATCAAAAAAGATGTCCCCTTTTATACTGGCATTTTTTTCCGTACCGGCATCTTTTTCCGCTGCGTCAGGGGCTTCCTGTCCAAACGGTATGCTTTCCTGACTAGCCTGGCAATAGAGCGGCAAAGCCAAGGCAAAGATAATGGCAAAAACAAACACTTTTTTCATAACCGGGCATATTATATAGAAAAGTTGTGCCCACGGCAATTATTCCAACCTTGCATTATTGCGCAAAAGGAACTATGATTTTGTAAAGTTTAACAAATCAGAATAATCTCCGGCATCTGCTTTTCTTAATGCTGCGATGTATTTTGTCCTTATTTCTGAAACATTCACAAGATTTACGTCTCCCCAATAAAGAGCTTTGCCTTCAAGCTGGAAAGACGCCAAATCTGCCATAAGGCGTGAAACTCTTCCGTTACCGTTGGGAAAAGGATGGATTTGTACAAGTCTGTGGTGAAGCCTTACTGCAATTTCATGATTTGAATAAGTATTGTTTGAAATCCAAAATTTAACATCATCAAAAAGCTGCATAAGCTTTATGGGAATTTGATAAGGAGCAACACCAATATTCCGTTCTGTTTCACGGTATTTTCCTGCCCATTTCCACACATTTCCGAACATCTTTTTGTGAAGGTTTCTTAAAAATGAATCAGATAAAACGTCTTTATTTTTGTTCATTGCAAGCCAAATCTGTGCTTCGGCAATATTCCGAGCTTCTGCTTCGTTAAGTTCGGATCGGAGGGTTATCCATTTTAGTTTGAGCCCGTCTTTTTCTTCTGGGGTAAGCGGTGTTGAATTGTCGTCGGCTTCAAATATATCCATGCGTTAATCCCATATTAGTTTTGTTTTGTTGTTTATAAAATCGTTAACCATATCTTCCGTCGTTTCTTCAAGGGAAATATCCTGATCCTCGAGTGCCATGTTCAGATTCACATTTTTTAGGATTTCCTTCGTTTTCTTTTGAGCCTGTTCTTTTACAAAATCTTGGAAAGAAGTTTTGGGCTTAAAGTAATACACAAATTCGCAGTTCAAAGCTACAGCCACTTTTTTCATGGTCGAAAGCTTGAGGTTTTCTTCATTTGATTCCATTTTCGCAATCCTGGGTTGGGTAACACCTAGCCGTTTTGCAAGCTGAATTGCAGTCATGCCAATAGCTTCTCTGACCGTTTTTATCCAGCTTTGGCCTCGAGGAATTACATTCTGACAAGACTTTAAATCTGCTGTTTTTTTGTCCAAAGCCCTTATTTGTATTATCCGTGTATCCATGTTTTATAACCTAAATATTATATTTTTACTATATTATAATATATAAAGGTTATAAACACAAGGAAAAATATAATTTATAAGTTATTTTTTTCCAACCTTGCATTATTGTGCAAAAGGAACTATGATTTTTTATATGGATGTACACATTTTAGAAATGCCGCTTGACTACGGCGGAAGAAGACACGGTTCGGATATGGGGCCGTCTGCCGTTCGCCTTGCTGGAATAAGGGAAAAAATAGAAAGCTTGGGGCACAAGGTCATAAGCGACCAGAATCCCATAAAGGTTACCGCGCAGGAATTTGCAGACATTGGCACAAATCCCAAGGCAAAATACCTTGAACCTATTGTGGATGCGTGTACCCTGCTTGCCAAGGAAGTTGAAGATGCCGCTTGCGACGGAGAGTTTCCCCTTGTTTTTGGCGGCGACCATTCAATAGTTTTGGGAACGCTTGCGGGGCTAAGTTCATTTTATAAGAAAAAGAACCTTAGGCTGGGCGTTTTGTATGTGGATGCCCACGGAGACTTTAACACTACAGAGACAAGCCCTACCGGAAACA
>DFJV01000046.1 GCA_002373205.1 Treponema sp. UBA3662 | reverse complement strand
CTTGTTGTTCCAAAGAACATTCTTCGTCCTGCTGAATTTAAAAACATAAAAGTCGTTCAGCTTGATGCGGAAGCCCATTTCTTTCCCAAGTGGACGCAGATTCATTTTCAGAAATATGTAATAAAGAACCGCCGCCTTAGCTTTGACTTTTCTAACACATGTCCATATTTTGCCCCGGGAATAGAATATCTTCACGACATTTATGCAAAACTCTATCCTGATGATTTTAAGCAAACAAGACGCGACCGGTTAATTCACCTGTACAGTGTACTTATGTACAAGAGAATTGCCCGCCGTGCCAAAAAGATAATTGCCGTAAGCGAATACACAAAAAAAACTATTGTTCAAACTTACAAAACGCCAGAACAAAGGATAGAAGTTGTTTACGACGGCCTTGGAACTTACCGCGACATTCCAAAGGATGACTCTATTTTTGAAAGGCTGCCCCAGCTGCAAGAAAAAAAATATTATTTTACGCTTGGCTCTCTTTCCACAAGAAAGAATTTAAAATGGATAGCAGCCCACGCAGAACTTTTTCCAAATGAAGTTTTTGCCGTAAGCGGAAAGCCTATTCCTTCCGTGGTTGCGCCGGAACTAAAAAAATTGAATTCGCTAAAGAATGTTATAATGACGGGCTACTTGAATGATGGCGAGGTAAAGTCGCTCCTTTCCAGATGCAAGGCTTTTGTGCTGCCTTCTTATTTTGAAGGATTTGGCCTGCCACCGCTTGAAGCATTGAGCTGCGGTGCAAAGATTATTATTTCCAACAGAACATCCCTTCCTGAAATTTACAAAGACTGCGCCTACTACATTGACCCTGACAATCCGGACGTAAACCTTGAAAAGCTTCTTGATCAGCCTGTGGAAAATCCGTCTGCTCTTTTGGAACTCTTTACTTTGGAAAATACGGCAAAGCGCCTTTACGAGATTGTTAAGGATGTGAACAAATAGTAATTACCGCCATTAAGCAGTGTTTATTTAGTTTCGATTTTGTTAAGCAGAGGTGCGCCAAAAAAACTACAAGGGCTGCTGCTGTCTGCCCTTATGCGGCTTTTATTTCACTTAATTTCTTTTTGAATATTAATATTGGAATAGCAGAAGGTATAAGCAACAAAACGTATACCGGGAGGTTTTCGGGTGGTATGGGGTTGCCCCGTATTCGGAGTTTATTTAATAGACAACCCAATATTCCGAATGAAAAGAATATAATAAAACCTTAACCCCGCTTCATGAATTTGCTCGCAGAATTTTCCTGTGCCTCTATATGGTCAAGGTTCAAATACCTGATGTTTCTGTCACCTATAGCCATATTTTAGTCCTCTCTTGTTGCGTTTTGCGTATTTTTTTGTGTAATGCGCTTTTTGCTGGAAGTCAACTCTTATTCGCGCGGAGGATTCAATACCCCGAGGCTTTGCGTTGAGGTTCGTTGATTGCTTGTGTTGCCATAGCTTTCCAAGGTCTTAATTGCCTTTTGACAGAAATCCTTGAATTCTTTAGAAAAGCGGCTTCTGCTGAATTTTTGTGCATGCTCAGCTATTACAGCCGAATCAAAAGTTCCTGCGGAATTGACTTTTTCAAAATGCTCCATTGCTTTTACCAGGCTTTCCACATTCTGTTCGTCAAAGAAAAGACCCGTCTTGTTTTCTACAACAGTCTCTCTTGCGCCTCCTTTGCCATAAGCAATTACCGGGCAGCCGCAAGATTGTGCCTGTACCGGAATAATGCCAAAATCTTCCTCTGCGCAAAAAAGCAAAGCCTTGCAGCGCTGCAAATAATCCCTTACTTTTTCATCGCTGATTCTTCCTGTAAATTCAACAAGGGGATTTTTTGCCGCAAGTTTTTTTAATTCCTTTAGCTGGGAACCGCCGCCTATTACGATGAGTTTTTTACCTGACTTTATGCAGGCCTGAATGGCAATGTCTGCTCTTTTGTAGGGAACGAGCCTTGAAAAGAAAACGTAAAAATCTTCGCGCTTAACATTGGGATTGTATGAATAGAATTCCGTGTTTACAGGCGGATAAATTACGGTTGACTCCCTGTTCCAGAATTTTTTTATTCTGCGGGAAATGTAATTTGAATTTGCGCAGATTGAATCAATCCTCTGCGAAGAAATAAAATCCCATTGGCGGATTGCAGGCATCCATTTGTTCATGAAATGTCTTGTTAGCCTTCCGCTCCGCTTTTTGTAGTCATAAAACAAATCCCAGGCATAGCGCATTGGAGTGTGAACGTATGCTATGTGAGGAACTGTCGGTGGAGTTATTACCCCCTTTGCACATGATGAAGAGGAACAGATTACCAAGTCGTAGTCTGAAAAATCAAATTCTTCAAAAGCCTTGGGCATAAAATTCAATAGCTTTGTATAAATGCGTGTTGCAAATGGAATTTTTTGAAGATGCGATGTGTAAATTTTATTTTTTGAAAAATGGCTGCCCATCTTTTTTTTGTCGTAAACAAGGGTAAAAATATCTGCTTCCGGGTACAATTCAAGAATCGCTGCGACAACATCTTCTGCACCGCCGTAATTTACAAGCCAATCGTGTACAATTGCAACTTTCATAAGATTATCCTCTGATGTCCTCTAAAATTGAATTAAGAATTTTATTTGCCGTGTTTTTATATGAATATGTTTTTTTGAAATTTGGAAGCGGGGCATCATCAAAATAAACCAAGGCCAGCTTTTGTGCCAAATCGTCAACGTTTCCGGCCTTGAAAAAGCAAACAGGAAGATCCGCATAAATTTCTTTAAAAACAGGAATGTCGGAAATTATTGCTTTTGTTCCCGAATAAAGAGCCTGCAATGGGGGAATACCAAAGCCTTCGTACAGTGAAGGCTGAACAAGAATCTTTGCGGATGCAAGAAGCTGCTTTAATTCTTCGTCAGGAAGGAATCCTGTAAAGACAATATTGTTTTTTTCCGCGGAAGAAATCAATTCCTGAAGTTCAAGATCTGCTGTCCTAAAATTTTCCTTTGAGCCAACAATAAGAAGCTGAGGTTTTTCTTCTTCGGTAAGAGATAAGCTGTTGCGGAATTTTATGAATGCCGGTATTAACGTTGCCAAGCCCTTGTGCTTTTTTATGTTGCCCACAAAAAGTATTGACTTGCTTTTTTCACTTCCTTCTGCTGAATTTTCTTCCTCGTTATACAGGGGAACTCCGTTGTAGACTACCGTAAGCTTTTTTTTGCAGCCCAGTTTTTTTATTATGCGTTCCCTGCTGAATTCAGATACGGTGAAAATTCCTTTGCTAAGGCGGATTGCGCGTTTGTAGATTTGCTTGCGTATAAAAGTTCCTGCTTTTCCTGCAATCTCCGGCATGTCCAGGAAAATTACATCATGAATTGTGGTGTAGACCGGGATTTTTATTCCTCTGGAAAAAATGCGTCCAGGGACATTGCAGTAGGGCGAAAAATATGCGTCGCAGGAATTTATTTCATCCAGCACTTCCCTGGGGAATGCAAGCATCTCCTTTAGCGAAAAGTTTTTTATGCCACACGGAATGAATTTAAGATTCTTTCCTTCCGATTTGCCATCTGAAGAAATGCCTTGCTCTATTTCTTCCTGCTTTTTTTGCGGCAGTCCCAAAAACAAAATGGATGTTCCGCTCAGAATAAAAAAGGGTATTATGCTATCCAAAAAGGTTCCTATTCCGCTCTTACCGCTCATGCGGCAGTCTATGGCCAATTTCATTTTTGAACCCCACTTGTATTTATGGCTTTGTCCATCCATTCAAAACGCTTTTCTACCCAATCCGAAAAATAATTCACTTCCGCGGCAAAAGTCTTGCGCCTTTTCCAACCGGGTGCGTGGGGCCACTGGCGGTGTCCTATGTTCTTCCAGAGGGAATCGTTAATCATGATGGGGCCTTCAATTTCTTCCGCTGCGCTGTGAATCCATTCTGGTGATTTTTTTATGAGTTCTTTTTTTGAATTCCACCTTTCCCTTACAAAATCAGCAAAAAATGGGTCTTCAAAGAGCCGCTTGAACCATTGGCTTTGCTCTCTTACCCAAAAGCCCTCTGGATTTTCACAGCCGTCATAGCTTATGTTTCCGCATGAAATGTCAAAGTCCCAGATAGGTCCCATGTAGATTTTTTTTGTGTCCGAATCATAATAAAGGTAGCATGATGCCTGGAACCTTGCGTCATGATTTTTTGTAAATTCATTTATCAAATACCAGTCGGCAAAACTTTGAAGGTCAAGATATTTTTGCCAGCCCTTTTCTTTGTCTGCAAAGTCTTCGGAAAAAATTATATCTTCCACCTGCTGAACAAAATCCTGCCGCTTTTTATACTCTTCGTCGCCCAAATTGTTGGGTTCCTTTATTGTAAAAGCAATCCCCTTCTTGCTTTTGAAATTCCAAGCCTTGCTTTTTGGCGAGCGCACTTCAAAAAGAAATGAACCTCCTTTTGTATCAAGCGGAAGTCTGTTCTGTCGAATTTCTATTTTTTCCGTAAGCGCATAAAGGCCTTCGTAGCGTCCGTTTACAAATAGAGCCAGGAATTTAGCATCCGGTGTCCAGAGCCCGCTCTTCCAAACATTTTTTGCCAAGTAATAGGCGTATGCATTGCGCAGAGATGTTTTGTCCGCAGTGTTTGCCATCAAAACCCATTTTTCTGCTTCTGGGAGTCCCAAAAGAGACGAGGCTTTGTCCAGTTTTAACAGGTAGGGCTTTTTGTAAAGTTCCCTAGTTTTCCATGTGGTGTTGCCCCTGCCCCGGATTTTGCAGCTGCCAGAAAGATTTTTCCCGCCATAATTAATGGAATATGTTGCCTTGACATATTTTTCCTTTGTCTTTATTTTTTTCCCGCCCTCGGTGTCTATGTATAAAACTGGTGTGCCGCTTTCCTCGCATTTTTGCGGGGTAATATGTGCACTAAAAGAAAGCATGGCCGTAACAGCCATTATGACCATTGCAAGAAAAATAAAAAGTGGAAATGACGGGGAATATCTTTTTATGCTCATTTTTTACCCTTGATTTTTTTTCCTATGCTGCGGATAAGGGATGCCTGTGCCTCAAAAAAATTGAACAAAAAGGGTATGTGTGCTTTTAGGTCTGCCATGGTAAACAAAAGGGGGGACTGCATTACGCTGATTATTCTTTTGTCAGAAAGCATGTGCACTTTGTTGAACTGAAACTTTGGATCCTTTATCATTTCCAGAATGTCTTGCGGAATTTTTCCTTCGTCCTTTATGCGCTGCTGAAGATTTTTGTCCGCAAGCTTGTAGTAGGGCTGGTAATTTTTGCCAGTCATCTCCGATGAGTAATAATGGATGATTTTTGCATCTTTTAAAAAGGCAAGTCCTCCGTGGCAGGGCTGGCAGTTCCATTCACCGGGAAGCAGCTGTGCCTTCATCTGCGTGCGGTAATTTGCCTCGTTTAGGGCACTCTGGTCATGCATGTCATTCTTTTTGTAGGCGGAATATTTCCATGCTTCGTTCCATGCCTTAAAGAATTCCTTTGCATAAGGAGTATCTCGTGCAAGCACAAGGCCTCCGTTTATGTTACCGTTAAGAGCTGCCGTTCCGTGAAAACCCAGCTTTTTGTCGCGTTTTACAAAAGTCTGTTTGTGCAAGTGCTCGTCAAGATAGACGTGGGCATCAAGTACGCCTGCTATTTCATAAGGGAATTCTTCTATTGCACTAAGGTCAGAGCAGATTATTGTGTCGCAGTCAATGTACAAAAAATCTCCCTGCACGTAGTCTGGAATTGCCGTTTTAATAAGCCTGGAGCGTTCAGTGTTTCCAACTGTGTCTTCAAACGGTACGCTTATTATTTTTGCAAGCTCTTTGATGGCTGCTCTTTTTCCGCTGAATGTATTTGCCGTCCCCTGGTCACAAAGAACAAAAACTTCCGCTTCCTTCATATAAAAACGAAGCGATGTCAGGGACATAAGGCACTGTTCATAGTAAAAGTCTGCCGGTGAAGAAACCAATACGTATACGTACTTCATCTTTTATAATACCCCTTATACCACTTAGCAAACTCTGCAAGCCCCTCTTCAAGCGTGGTTGAAGGCCTAAAGCCAAAGTCCTTTTCAAGGTCGCTTACGTCCGCATAGGTCTGGTAAACATCACCGCTCTGCATGGGCAAAAGTTCCTTCTTTCCCGGTTCAGAAATTATTCCTTCGCGCATCAGACACTTTTCAAGAATCTCCACGAATTTCATCAGGCTGGAAGGCTTGCTGTTGCCAATATTGTATACCTTGTAGGCAGCCCCGTCCTCCGTAAGGCAAGGCGTTTTTTGCATTATGTTTGTAATTCCGGTAACAATGTCGTCCACATAGGTAAAGTCGCGGTACATGTCGCCCATGTTGTAAATCTGAATCGGCTCACCCTTTACAAGCTTGTTTGTAAACTTAAAATATGCCATGTCCGGCCTTCCCATTGGTCCGTAAACCGTAAAAAAGCGCAGGCCCGTGCAAGGAATGCCGTAGAGTTTTGAATATGCATGTGCAAAAAGTTCGTTGGATTTTTTTGTTGCGGCATATAGCGAAACTGGATTGTCAACCTTGTCTTCTGTTGAATATGGAACCTTCTTGTTGCTGCCGTAGACACTGGAACTTGAGGCAAAGACCAGATGCTCAACCGGGTGATTTCTGCAAGATTCAAGGATATTGTAAAAACCAATAATATTTGAATGTATGTAGCTGTCCGGGTGGTCAATTGAATATCGCACACCTGCTTGGGCCGCAAGGTTAACTACTAAGTCTGGCTTGTACTGGACAAAAATGCGCTCGAGTTCTGCCTTGTCCGCGATGTCCTTCTTTTCAAAAATAAACTGGCTGCCAAATTCCTTTAGCATTTTAAGCCGCTCTTCTTTTAGCGAAGTATCGTAATAGTCGCTTATGCAGTCAACTCCGATGATTTTTATATTCTTAAATGAGGTAAGCAGCTTCTTGCACAAAAACGAGCCGATGAATCCAGCCGCCCCTGTTATGAGAATTGTTTTGTTTTCTAAATCTATATTAGGCATATTTTAATTATAGTTAAAAAGCCCCTTTGCCGCAACCGATGGAAAAATCAATTTTTTAATTTTTTGCGGCACTTGCTTTTTCAAGCGTCCAATTTCTCCGCTGCCAGTCATGCCCATACTGTGGCGCTTGCGGGGTTCCGGGGGGCCCAACCCCCTCCATTGCTATCGCAACCCGCCTTCGGCGGGCCCCTCCAGTGCCTGCCGCGCTTTCTTTTGCAAAAGTTTCTTAACCGCCAATAACTGAAAATCCAGACGTGTTAACCTCCGGCTTGGGCGGCTCGTCGTCAACGATGCATTTTTTTACTTCGTCAAGGCAGGCATCCAGAATGTTAAGGGCCTGGTTCATGGCCATGCTTATTTCCGGGCTAATGTCTTCAATTTCCTGCAGGCCGTCAAAAATTGCATTGTAGCCTTTGTTCATTTTTCTGTAACTTTCGCGACTTAGTTTCATCCTTGAATCCTCGTAAAAATATGGGCTCTTGTACAAGCACTAAAAAAAAATTATCATAAAGTTATAATTAAGGGAAGTACGGGGTCTTATGCAGATAAAGCTAAATGATTTAAAAAAATCCTATTCCACAAAAGACGGCGTTGTGAATGCGGTTAACGGAATTTCGCTGGAAATTCCAGACAATACCATTTTTGGGATAATTGGAAAAAGCGGTGCCGGAAAATCTACTCTGGTCCGCCTTATAAGCCTCTTGGAAAAGCCTGATTCAGGAAGTGTTTTTTACGGAGAAAAGCAGGTGGACAACCTGGGCAAAAATGAACTTATAGCCCAGCGCAGAAGAATCGGAATGATTTTCCAGAATTTCAATTTGTTTTCTTCCAGAACTGCGGCAAAGAACATTGCCTACCCGCTTGAAATTTGCAATACACCGAAAGACAAAATAGAGACCCGCGTAAAGGAAATGCTTAACCTTGTAGGTCTTGCAGACAGGGCAGATGCTCCGGTAAGCACGCTTTCCGGTGGTCAGAAGCAGCGCATTGCAATTGCCCGTGCCCTTGCCACGGAACCGGACATCCTCTTTTGCGATGAGGCTACCAGTGCCCTTGACCCCCAGACAACACAGTCGATTCTTGACCTTATCCGCCAGATTCAGGCAAAGATGAACCTTACGGTGGTTATGATTACCCACCAGATGGAAGTTGTCCGCGATGCATGCAGCCTTGTTGCAGTTGTAGATGACGGACGCGTTGTGGAACAGGGAACCGTATCCGATGTTTTTACTTGCCCAAAGTCCCTCGTTACAAAGGATTTTATCTCCCGCATTACTCAGGCTCAGCCGCAGATTTTGCGCTGGTCAGAGGACGGTGGCAAATACATTCTGCATTTTGTTGGCAGCGACACGGACAGGCCAGTGCTAAGCGATTTGTGCAAAAAAATAGACGTAGATCTGAACATACGTGCGGGCGGCATACAAAACCTGCCGGGTAAAAAAATAGGCACTATGATTACCGACATTACAGGTTCGCAGGAAAATGTTCAGAAAGCACTTGCATACCTTAAGGAAAGGGGAATTCTTGTGGAAGATGCGGAGGAAGAAAAATGAAGTTAAGCTGGGAAGAAATATTTGGACTTGTGGGAATTGCAACGGGGCAGACAGCCCTTATGGTTTTGTTTTCCACAATATTTTCCGTGCTTTTAGGATTCCCGCTTGGAATTCTTTTGTGCACAAGTGAGCCTCTCAACGGAATAGCTCCAAAGCCTGCACTAAACCAGGTGCTTAGCCGCATTGTAAACATTGTGCGCTCTTTTCCATTCATAATCCTGATTATTCTTTTGTTCCCGCTTTCACGCCTTATTGTGCATACGACAATTGGAACAAAAGCAACGATTGTTCCGCTAAGCATTGCCGCCGCACCTTTTGTTGCCCGCGTAATCGAGTCGTCGCTAAAGGAAGTGGATGTTGGCGTAATACAAGCTGCAAGAAGCATGGGTTCCACAAACAGGCAGATAATTTTTAAAGTGATGATTCCCGAAGCATTGCCTTCCCTTGTGGACGGAATTACACTTACAGTAATAAACCTGATTGGCTACTCAGCCATGGCCGGTGTTGTTGGCGGCGGTGGTTTGGGCCAGCTTGCAAACAGCTACGGTTACCAGCGCTTTGAGACCCGCGTTCTTGCGGCAGCCGTAATCGTAATCATACTCATGGTTGAACTTATACAGGCTTTGGGTTCCTTCATCAGCGGAAGGATAAAGGCCAGAAGGTAACGCTAACTAAAATGCAAATGGACAGCAAAAAAAAGCCGTGTTATAATTTTACATAAATCAGTTTTTATGGAGAAAAAATGGCTGTAGGCGACGCTAGCATAAGGTACTTGAACCTTGACAGGATTGAAAAAGAAGCTAAGTCCGCAAAAAAATTCATGAAGTGGGGCTGTGTCCTTGTTTGTTTTTTTGGCATTGGAATACTGGGTTCATTGTTCAAAATCAATGATGAAAACAAGAAATTTACAGGAAATGATATTCTTTCCAGTTCAGACGTGAAACTTACAGAAGAAGAAAAGGCCATGCTTGCTCCCTATTTGGAAAAAAAGGAGACGAATCCCCTGTATATGTCCTGCATACTGCTGATTCCTTCTGCCATACCAATACTTATATCCAGAAAAAAGTTTAGGGAGATAGCATCTGCAAGACGCTACGAAACAATCTTTGGAAGCGACACCGACGGAATTATAACCGCAGATGAACTTTCTACCCAGCTAAAGCGGCCAAGTTCCAAAATCTTTACCGAACTTAAAGACCTCTTTGCAAAGGGCTACTTTCAGAACTGTAGTCTTGGCAAGGAAGGAGATACCTGTGTAAAGATAGACAACGCCCTTGGAAATGAAGTGCTGGGCACTGGTTTTGTTGAGGTTACATGCAAGAACTGCGGTGCAACAAACCGCATAAGGGCAGACAGTCACGGCAAGTGCAGCTACTGCGGCAACCCTTTGTATGGGAAAATCCAGGAGGAATAAGATGGCAAAATACCTAAATATGGATCAGGTTTACAGATATGAATCAATTGCAGACAAATTAGTAAAGTGGGGTTTCATAGGAATTTGCTTTTTTGCATTGGGAGTCCTTTGCTGCTTTTTTCCTATAGCCGGGGAAAAAGTATCCATGAAGCTTCTGCCGGTTTACATAATACTGATGGCTGCATGTGGAATACCGATATATATTGGCAAAAAAAAGAATGGCGAAATATCAACTGCAATGCGCTACGAAAAAATCTTTGGAAGTGATGTTGACGGAACCGTAACGGCGGAAGAACTTTCGGCCCAGATGAATAAGCCAAGCTTTGAAATATTCCCGGAGCTGGATATTCTGTTCAAAAAGGGATATTTCCAGAACTGCAACCTTCAGCTTGGAGGAAAACCCTGCGTTAAGATAGACAATGCTCTCGACGGTGACGACCTTGGCACTGGCTTTGTGGAAGTCAAATGCCCCAACTGCGGAGGAACTAGCCACATAAGGGTCGGAACCAATGGCACATGCAGCTACTGCGGGGAAAGCCTTTTTGGAAAAAGCCAGAAATAGTTTTTATGAAAGCATTCCTTTTTGCGGCCGTACTTTTAATTGCACTTTCTACAGTTGCCCTTGCTGCCTGCGCAACCGTGCCGCCTTCGTCCTTGCAGAACAATGTGCAGGATTCAGCGTGGCAGGGCAGAGAAAAACTAAGGGCATGGACTGTATATTCTGACAGGTGCCGCATTTCGAGGAAGCTTTTTCTTGAAATAGGAAAATCGTTAAACTACTACATAACGGCGGATGAAGACGAAAAAATCCTTTACCTGATATTTGAAGACACCCACAGCTTTGCAGATGCCATACACGACATTGCATTTGTAACAAAATCTTATGAGCATGGTTCAAAAAAAATCAAGGCACACGGCGGCTTTGTAAAGGTTTGGCATTCAGGTTCTGAGCAGGTGATGAAGGAATTCTTTGAGCAGCTTGAAAAATATCCCGACTACGAAATAGTTTTTGTAGGCTGGAGCATGGGAGGTGCCATTGCCCATCTTGCCGCAGAGGAATTCAACTTTCGCACAAGAACTGATGAAGCCAATCCCGACAGCGGCAGAAAGGTTGTCCTTATTACCTACGGCTGCCCCAATCTTTTGTATGGAAAGGACATGCGCGACTATTTTGAGCGCTGCGTAAAGGCTGCCTATAATTTTGCCAACGTAAAGGATCCTTTTGCAAAGCTTCCTCCCGTTGCATGGAACTTTTTTGTAATCCGCCGCATAGAAGTTGGACAGAACTACAAGGGCAAAAAGCATCCCCACCTTTCTTATGGTCAAAAAGAGATCTACAAGGATATTGTTATAGACGAACCCTACGTACAGGTTTCGGAATAAATGCTGCGTTGAGCCTACTAAGATGACTGTTTGCAAACCGGTAAGGACTTACGCCGCCATGGAGGGGCCCGCGCAGGCGGGTTGCCGTTAGGCAATGGAGGCGAAAGCCGGAACCCCGGAACGGCGGTGGCGCAAAGGAATGTTAGCCGGATTAGAGTGGAAATGTATGGTAGAGCGTAAAAGGTTACCGTCCAGAAGAAGAAAACAATACTTTTTCTTTCTAGTTTTTCCCGTTTGTTTGAAAATCTTGACAAATATTTGTTTATGTTATATATTCTCTACCAATCTACTAGGGAATTACCCAAAAAGGAGTTTTATATGAAAAAAATATTTGGAACAGCACTCGCTGTAATTTCTGCAATTGCATTGCTTTCCGGATGCAAAAAGAAGGATTCTTCTGTAACCATAAAAGTTGGAGCAACACCCGTTCCACACGAAGGCTTGCTGAATCTTGTAAAAGATGACCTTGCTGCATCAGGAATCAAATTGGACATCATAGAATTCAATGATTATGTAACGCCTAACTCAGCAGTTGAATCTGGTGATTTGGATGCCAACTTCTTCCAGCACAAGCCTTATCTTGACTCATTCAATTCAGAACACGGAACACACTTGGTAGACATTGGCGGAATCCACATTGAACCATTTGCCCTTTATTCAAAGAAGTATAGCAAGCTTGAGGAAATTCCTGAAGGTGCAACAATTGCAATTCCGAATGACCCAACAAACGAGGGTCGTGCCTTGCTTTTGCTTCAGGCTGCCAACCTTATCACCCTAAAATCTGATGCAGGCCTTGAGGCAACTCCTGTTTCTATTGAATCAAACCCAAAGAACTTTAAGTTTACGGAAGTAGAAGCCGCTTCTCTTCCCCGTGTTCTTCCAGACGTTGATGCTGCTGCAATAAACGGAAACTATGCCCTTGCAGTTGGTCTTAATTCAACAAAGGACGGTCTCTTTGTAGAAGGAAAGGATTCACCTTATGTAAACATTGTTGTTACAAAGGCAGGCCGCGAGAACGATTCAGCTCTTAAGGCTCTTGTAAATGCCCTCCAGACTCAGAAGGTACGCGATTGGGTAAAGGAAAACTACCCAAACGGAGACGTTGTTACAGTATTTTAATGAATGCTGAAAAGTATTCTTATTAAAAAAGTTAAAAATACCGATTTAAGAATATGCGCGGTTTGTTGCTTCAGGCCGCGCTTTTTTTATTCGCGCGGAAGGGTTGAATACCCCGCCCCTTGGGGCGGAATAAGGGTATTCAACCCTGACTGCAATACCTTTTAAGAACAACGCACACCTCGTTGGTTCGCGTAAGGATGTTTTGATACAGGGGGATTCGTTTTATGAGGAACTCATACCCCGTAGCTTGCTGCGGGGTGCGTTGATTAACACTTTTTATTCATGCTAAGAAGTTGCGGTTTTATGGCAACCGGCAAGCAGCTAACAACCGGCTGGCTTTTGCATTGCACTTACCTAACGTCATTAAAGCGTTTAAGGAAGGCTTTTGTCCTTTCCTCTTTTGGATTGTTGATAACGTCGCTTGGTGAACCCTGTTCAACAATCATGCCGCCGTCCATAAAGATTATGTGGTCGCTTGTGTCCCTGGCAAATGCCATCTCGTGCGTTACCACAACCATGGTCATCTTTGTCTTTGCAAGTTCCCGTATTACCGCAAGAATTTCCCCTGTAAGCTCCGGGTCCAGGGCACTGGTTGGTTCATCAAAGAAAAGAACCTGTGGCTTTAGGGCAAGGGCTCTGGCAATGCTGACCCGCTGCTGCTGGCCTCCGCTCAACTGGCAAGGGTAAAAGTCGGCCTTGGATTCAAGCCCCATCTTTGCAAGAAGCTCCATGGCAAGAGAATTAGCCTCTTCCTTGCTTTTGCCAAGAACAACCCTCTGAGCTTCCGTAATGTTTTGCAGAACAGAAAAATGCGGGAAAAGGTTAAAGTTCTGGAATACAAGCCCTACATTCAGGGCAATTTTGCGGAGTGACGCTTTGTCTGAATAAACCCCGTCTTTTACAAGGGCCTCTCCGCATACGCTTATAGTGCCGCCGGTAACGCGTTCAAGCTGGCATACCGTCCGTAGAAGCGTGGACTTTCCGCTTCCGCTGGGGCCAATTATTCCAAGGACATCGCCTTTGTTTACGGTAAAGGAAATATCCTTCAGTACCTTAAGCGAACCAAAGCTTTTGCTCAAGTTCTGCACCCTTAAAATTTCATTTGTAGTAGTCAAGTTTTTTCTCCGCAATGTCAAAGGATTTGGAAACAGCCCAGTTCATTATAAAATAAAATAAGCCCGCTATAAAAAGAGGCATAACGCTTACAAGTCGTCCACTCTGAGTTTGTGCCACGTGGAACAATTCTGCAACACCAAGAACTTGAACAAGAGCCGTGTCCTTTACAAGCGTAATAACTTCGTTGCCAAGCGGTGGAATTATTTTTTTTACTACCTGAGGCAGAACCACACGCATAAAAGTCTGGGACTTGGTAAAGCCAAGCACTTTGGAAGCTTCGTACTGTCCCTGTGGAATGGACTGAATTCCTCCGCGGTAAATTTCCGCAAAATAGCAGGCGTAATTTATAACCATGGCAATAATTGCTGCCACAAAACGACCAAGCCCCACGTGAAAAATAACGGACGGTGCAAAGTAGACGAATATCAGCTGGAGCATAAGCGGAGTTCCGCGTATTATAAGCAAAAAAGTATTGGTAAGTTTTGAAACAATTTTTATCCGCGACATTCTTCCCATGCATATCAGAAGAGCGAGCGGTATGGAAAAAATCAGTGTTAGAAAAAAGACTTCAAGGCTTACTCCGGAACTTTTTAGCATGATAAGCAGGAGCTTGCCCAACTTTATTTTTTCAAAATAATCAATCAGTGTGGCCATAACTTATTATAGCAAAATTCCGGGGCATTCTCAATCATTTGTGTTTTCATTTTTTTGATTTTGGACGGCGCTTTTGTTTTTGCAGATTTCTTCTATAAAAGAACATCCATTTATCGTATTACGGCTTTTCGGGGTCGCTTGAAGCTTCGCTGCGAAAGCCGTGGGTCCCTTCCCACTTCATTGCCTGGTGGCAACGGGCTTGCGCCCGCCCCTACAATCCGGCCTCATGCCTATTTTCCTATAACAGACAAGTCACTTCCGAACCATTTGGTAGAAATTGCACTTACAGTTCCGTCATTCTGCATTTCTTCCAGAACCGCCTGAACCTTGTCGCGTAGGGCAGTATCTCCCTTGCGGAAAGCAACACCATATTCTTCGTTTGCAAGTCCTTCAGAAAGAATCTTAAGTGCCTTGCCGGAGGTTGTTATGTTGTAGCCTGCAACAACCTGATCCATAATTACAGCGTCAAGGTTGCCAAGGGTTAAGTCGTT
This sequence comes from Treponema sp. UBA3662, assembly GCA_002373205.1. GTDB lineage: Bacteria > Spirochaetota > Spirochaetia > Treponematales > Treponemataceae > Treponema_D. Next base: position 786 of record DFJV01000046.1, on the reverse strand, counting down.
AAGGGCGGTAATGTTTTCCTTAAGTTCTACAATTTCTCCAAGAGATGCCTTAAATTCTGGCATGGCTTCAACAGCGTCCTGTGCGGAAGAACCAGCCTGTATGCCGATTGTCTTACCCGCAAGTTCTGACAGGGAATTTATGTTACCGTCAATGCGCACAACAGCTACCTGGGCATTGTCAAGGTAGGCCTTTGTAAAAGCCATTGCGTCTTTTCTTTCGTCTGTCATCGTAAAGCCGTTCCAGATGCAGTCAATCTTTTTTGTTGCAAGTTCCTGTTCCTTTGCGCTCCATTCGATGGGCTGGCACACAAGTTCAAGGTTGAGTCTCTTTGCAACTTCTTTGGCAAGGTCAATGTCGTAGCCTACAATGTTGTTGTTTTCATCACGGAAGCCAAGAGGCGGAAAGGAGTCGTCCAGCCCCAGAATGAATTTTCCCTTTTGCGAAAGGCAAGAAAAAGGTCCTTCTGCCGAAGCCTCATTCTTTTTTGAGCATGAAGCAAACATACAAACAGCGGCTGTTAAAGCAAGGCTTGCTGCAAACAATTTTGATACAATTCTTTTCATTTTTCCTACATCCTATGTTCTTTGTAAAAGTCCGGCTATTATAGCAAAAAAAACACTCAGCCTCAATAATGCGAAACTTTAATATGGATAAATACAGGGTGATTTTTGAAGACTATGTTTGTTACCTCCCGGTTTTTTTGTTGGACATTTTTTCCAAAACTTTATCCAAGGGAGCTCCCATCTTTTCAGCAGCTTCCTCCACGGATATGCCGAATTCCCTTA
>DFJV01000132.1 GCA_002373205.1 Treponema sp. UBA3662 | reverse complement strand
CCGAACCAGTGCATCTTGGCTCCTGTGTGGTAGAGCGGAGGTATGCAAAGGAAGCAGTCGCTGCGGCTGGTGGAATGGTGCTTCTGTTCAACTAAGGCGGCATGGCTTAGGCTCTGGTGGGTGTGCAGGATGGCCTTGGGGAATCCTGTTGTTCCGCTAGAAAAATAAATTGCGGCATCGTCACTTTCCTTTAGCTCTATTCCGGGTGCCTTGCTGGGGTAGTCCGCAACAAGCTCGCGGTAGCTTTCTGCGAATGTTGGGCAGCCTTCGCCAACATAAATCAAGAGGCGGTTCTTGCTGATTTTTTCTTCCACGGATTCAATGCGGCCAATAAATTCCGGCCCAAAGACAAGTATGTCTACGTCCGCAAGGTTGCAGCAATAAAGGATTTCGTCGGCGGTGTAGCGGAAGTTCAGCGGAACTGCAATAGCCCCGGCCTTTAGAATTCCAAAGTAGACAGGCAGCCATTCAAGGCAGTTCATCATAAGGATTGCAACCTTGTCTCCCCTCTTTACCCCGCGTGCAAGAAGCATGTTTGCCATGCGGTTGGCCTTTTCGTCAAAGACGCGCCAGGTAATTTCGCGGCGGTAGAAGGTTTTGTCCGTGCTCTGGATAAGAGAGTATTCCTTCCAGGTAATTTTGCGTGTGTCTTCCTGCTCCGGGTTCACTTCCACAAGAGCAACTTCATCTCCGTAAAGCTTACGGTTCTTTTCCAAGTATTCTGTAATAGCCAATTTTTCTTCCTACGTTTGATGCAATAAAATATCTACTATTATATACCTGTTTGTGCAATTTGGCAAATGGAAATACGGGAAATAATAGATTTTGAAGAAGGGGGAATGTGGAAAAAAATGCGGCTTTAGGTTAGAATCGTAGGGATGTTTTTTCTAAAACCAATTCTTTTTATCTGGCAGCTGCCGCAGAATCTTTTGGGGCTTATTCTTTGCTTTGTTGAGAGGGCAAAGAAGAGACAAGAGTTTGGAATAAGTTACTACGAGGCGAAAAAGCCGGGGCCTTTTATGAAGTACTGCGCAATTTCTCTTGGAAGCTTTATTATTGCCGATGCAGCTGTGGCGGACAAGGCAAGTCTTTTGCACGAAAGCGGACACCAGAGGCAGTCTCTTGTGCTGGGGCCATTTTACCTGCTTGTGATAGGGCTTCCTTCCGTAACCGGCAACTTGATGGACAGGCTTTTGCACAAAAAATGGAGCGGTGAAAGGCGTGAAAGATGGTACCATGCCCTTCCCTGGGAAAAGTCAGCGGACAGGCTGGGAGAATTAAAGGCAAAAAAACTAAAGGCTTAAAATTTTAAGGCTGTTTGCAGAGCCGGACTGGCAGCCTACGCGGGATTGGAGGGGCGGCGAAGCCGTTGCAAAGCAATGAAGGCGAAAGCCGGAACCCCGGAAAGCCCGTAAACAAATGGCCTATCTGCCGATTTTAGGGAATGAGTGAATGGCAGAGCAAAGGCAGTTCCGTCCAGAAGAGAAAAATTCAAAAAATCCTTAAGATTGCAAATTCTTAAGTTTTTCGGTATAGTAAGACCTGCCACTTTTGGGAGTAAAAAATAATGAATATCAGAAAAACAAAAATAGTCTGTTCTATCGGGCCGGCTTGCAACAAGGACGAAACTATCCGCAGCATGATTTTTGCGGGTATGAATATTGCACGTTTTAATTTTTCGCACGGAACTTATGAATGGCACAAGGAGGCCATGGAGCGGGTAAAGCGGATTAGCGAGGAACTTAACACGCCGGTTGCCATAATGCTTGACACAAAGGGGCCAGAAATCCGCACCGGTAAGACGGCCGGCAATGCAGAGATTCAAATAGAAGCTGGCAGCACCGTTGAACTTGTCTCTGACGAATCAGAATGTACTCCCAATCACATATCGCTTTCCTGGAAGGATGCGGCTAAGAAGCTAAAGAGCGGTATGCGCGTGCTTGTGGCAGACGGACTTTTGGAGCTGGACGTAAAAAGTCTTAATGGAGAAAAGATTATTTGTACTGCGGCAAACTCGGCAAAAATAAGCTCTAACAAAAACGTGAACCTTATAGGAGTTCATGCAGGGCTTCCCATCATGAGCGAAAAGGACAAGGCGGACCTTAAATTTGGCGCAGAGATGGACATTGATTTTGTGGCGGCAAGCTTTGTTAGCTTTGCGGAGGAAATTGTCCAGATTAAGGACTACCTTAAAGGCCTTGGCTCATCTGCAAAGGTTATTGCAAAAATTGAAAACGAAGAAGGCGTGAACAATATTTCTTCTATATTAAAGGAAGCGGACGGAATAATGGTTGCCCGAGGAGACCTTGGCGTTCAGCTGCCGGTAGAGCGCATTCCACTTGCCCAGAAGCACATAATTTCTGCCTGCCGTGATGCGGGAAAGCCTGTAATAACTGCAACACAGATGCTTGATTCAATGATTGTAAACCCCAGGCCTACACGCGCAGAACTGACCGACGTTAGCAATGCAGTTTTTGACGGAACTGATGCGGTTATGCTTTCCGGTGAAACTGCAAACGGAAAATATCCGGTGGAAGCTGTAAAGACTATGGCACTTATTACAACCACCACGGAAAATTCTTCTGAATACCGCTCAAGGATGAAGTTCATAGACAGTTCCTACAGGCCGGGTCTTGAAGTGGGTCACGCGGTTACTCACAGTGCATACAAGCTTGCGCGAAACATTCAGGCAAACGCAATTCTTATTCCAACCCTGCACGGAAACACTGCCCGCATGATTGGAAGCTACCGACCGGAGCAGACGGTTATTGCTGTAACTCCGGAAAAGCGGGTGGCAAGGCAGCTGATGATTCAGTGGGGAGTAATTCCCTGCCTTTGCGACCTTGCGGACGACTCGGAGACGATGATTCAGAATGCGGTAAAGATGGCTCTTGAAAAAGGGGCGGTCCATCTTAGCGACAAGGTTGTTTTGTGCGCGGGAATTCCGCTTAGCAGTCCACTTATGGCGAACACAATCAAAGTGCTTATCGTGGGAAACGTTCTTGCAAGGGGAACGCGATTTGGATTTGCATCAAAGGAATGTAAAAGGGCTTTTGGCCGCATAGTGCACGTAGATCCATTTTTGGAACGCGGAGAAAAAATCAACGTGCAGCACAACACGATTATGGTGCTAAAGCGAATTACGGAAGCAGCCCTTCCCCTTTTGCGTATTGCCGAGGGCGTTATCTCTGAAGGTGGCAGCGACATTAGCGCGCAGGAACTTTCATTTATAAACAAGCGCCTGGTCTGGATTTTGGACGTACCTGGTGCACTCAAGCTGGAAAACGATCTTTCTGTAACTGTAGACGGCGAACAAGGGCTTGTGTACGAAGGGGCAATATAAGGGACAAGGGGCAAGCAGTAAGATAAAATGAAAAAAATTATAATTTTTCTTTTCCTTAGCATAGCTTCTATTTTTCCCCTAATGGCTTTGGACAATGTGAACTTAGAATGGATAAAAAAGGACGAAGCCATAATTAAATCCATGTTGGACTTTATAGAGCACAAGGATTTTTCAGATGAAGAAATAAATAAATTCATAACCTCAACCCAAAAGAATGCAGGTGAACCAAGAAAAATGGGGTTCGGCTTAAAAAAGTTATTCTTCGGATTCTCTGAAGGCTATATCGGAGTTACCATTGATTATGTATCATACAAAAAAATGCCCTGCAAGCTGATTCTTTCCGTTCATAGCCACGAATTTTGCACAATAAAAAATCACCTCAACAAAGATGTGGCAGCCAATTTTTTCTCTGTGTTCAAACCCGCAAAAGGCTTTTACGGATTAGATGCATACATATTTGCATACGACTTTGCCGACAACTACAAAAAGTTTTCTGAGCACAAGAAAACTCTTGCAGGAGAAATGAAGGACATTCAGCTTCCAAAAGAATACCAGGCATACTATGATTTTTTGTTTTCTGCAGAAACGGAAACAGTATATGGCTACATGTGCGGAATAGGCGGAGACAAGCCAGAAGGACGAAGGGCAATGGAAAAACTGCTTAATCTGAATGACAAAAATGTATTCATAAATTTGCTTAAAGGCGACAACCCATGTGGAAGAATTTACGCCGCAGAAGGATTGCTCCGTTTGGAAAACAGCAAAGAAAATGTAAAAATAATAAATGAAATTTTCTCGCAATTAAGAAAAGAAAGAGTCACATATACAAAAGCCGACGGTTGTTTTTTTAGCGAAGGTGAAAAATATACTCTTTATAAATATGATGAAAATTTGACCTTCCCTGAAGATTTGACCTACCCTGATACAAGCGAAGAAAAAGATTTTGTATTGAATCTTGATTTTCCAGATTGAACCGTGGAATAAAGCTACAAGTTAAGGAGGACAAAATGGAAGAAAGACATTCTTACCAAGTGCGCGTGGAGGCAGAATTTAGCGCGGCTCATTTTTTGCAGGACTATCACGGCAAGTGCGAAAACCTTCACGGGCACAACTACAAGGTTTATGCCCATGTCCGGGGTACGCAGCTTGATGAAGGAGGCATGCTTTTGGACTTTGGAATCCTAAAGAAGACACTCCGGGATGTTTGCAATGAGCTTGACCACACCAATTTGAACGACATGGAAGTTTTTAAGATGAACCCCAGTGCGGAGCGGATAGCCACATGGATTTTTAACCGCATTACAAGTCTTCTTCCAGAGCTAAAGGGCAAGGGAGACGAAGGAAGCGCAAGGCTTTTTGCAATCGATGTCTTTGAAACACCAACCAGCAGGGCAAGATATTGTGTTGAATAAATTGCATCCATGCAATTTCTAAATGTGATTTTTCTACGAAAACTCACGGGGCATTCAGCTAAGAAATGACGCGCCATACATGGCGCTATCGGTTTTGCAGTGCAGGGGCAAAAAATTGCAGGGAATAAACAAAAGCAGCAAAATGAATTTTGAGGACATTTTCAAAGAGAACTATCTTTACATATACAATTTTGCGCTAAAACTGTCTTGCCATCCAGACAATGCGGAAGACTTGACGCAGCAGACCTTTATGACTGCATTTGAAAAGAAAAACCAGATTAGGGATGCAAAGGCCATTAAGAAGTGGCTTACGTCAATTTGCTACAGGCATTTTCTTATGTTTCTGCGGAAAAGCGGTGCTGCAGAAGAAAGTTCCCTTGAGCTGGAAGAAGCAGAATCTGCCGGAAAAATAATTGCGCAATCTCTTTCTCAAGCAGAGGAAGAAGTTATTGTTGCGGATGAATTAAAAAATTTACAGAACGGCTGCTTTATGGCAATGGTAAGAAAACTTACCCTAAAACAGCGCATTGCTTTTTCTCTTGTGGACATGTTTGGAATGAATGCGGATTACGTGGCAGAGCTTCTTGAAGTTTCACCAAATACGCTCAAAGGACTTTTGTTCAGGGCAAGGATGAATTTGGATTCCTTCTTTGCCGATCACTGCAATCTTATTGATGCAAAAAAAACCTGCAACTGTACCGCCTGGATTAACTTTAGGGAATCACATGAAAAAAATAAGTCACTGATGAAAAAGACAATATCCCGACTTGACTATAAAGAAAAAGATTATCGCTTTGACGGCGAAGTCCGCGCAAAAGTAAATTACCTGTATTCGCACATGCCAGAAGCAAAACCTTCCGAGACCTGGTTTTTAAAAGTAATTGAAATTTTCAAATAAATTTTTACCCCGCCCATAACTTTACAAAATATTTTGCATCCTTATATGTAGAACACCAATGCCATTAACGCAAGAACCTGTCATGCCGAACTTGATTCGGCATCTCTTTACGGTATAGTGATTTTAGATTCTGAGTCAAGCTCAGAATGACGTAAAATCAATGGTATTGATGTAGAACACTAAATGCAATCAGGAGGCATTAAAAATGAAAAGTTATGACAACTTTTTTCTACCAATTGACAACATGGAAGCCGCAAAGGATTTTTACGGAAAGACTCTGGGGCTCAAACTAAAATTTGATTTTCCGGACATAGGAATGTCGGCCTTTAGCGTTGGCACAGAAGAAGCAGCCATCATATTAAAAGACAAGCACAAGTTCCCGGATGCAAAACCCGTAATCTGGTTTGTAGTAGATGATGTCGCAAAAAGCTATAAGGAATTAAAAAGGATAGGCCTAACATTCCTTTCGGAACCCTACAAAATCCGCACAGGGAATGCAGTTGAATTTGAAGACCCATTCGGAAACAGGCTGGGCATTACAGATTACAAGAAGTGAAACAAAAAGCCGGCTCTGAATCAGCAGAACGAACTTCTCAGCATCTTTTCCCCTACCTGCTTCTGAACACGCGGAACCCCAAGCTGGCTGTTTTTGTTACCATGGGAATGCTGCCGGACCTGCCGTCCAGTATGCAGAACTTTGAGCCGTCGCTGTAGCTGCCGCCCATGTCCGTGCTGTAAACATCGTAGTGATCCCAGCACCATTCCCAAACATTGCCGCTCATGTCCTTGATGCCGTAGCCGTTTTCGAATTTTTCGCCAACTTCGTGGGGCATGCGCTCGCTGTTTACGTTGTACCAGGCCACCCCGCCAACATATTCGTTTCCGGAATACTTGTGGTTTTCTCCGCCACGGGCAGCGTAGAGCCATTCTTCTTTGGTTGGAAGCCTGTAGCCGTTTGCCTCAAAGTTGCAGCTTACGGAAGACCATTCAGACCAGATTGAATTTTCTGGCCGCTCACCCCACTTGCTTATGTCTGTAGTTCCGTTAAGGCTGTAGCAGGGAGTTAGGCCTTCTGCCTTGCTAAGACTGTTGCAAAATATTATTGCGTCGTACCAGCTTACGTTGGTTACGGGGAGGTTGTCGCCCTTAAAATATGACGGATTTGTGCCGGTTACATGCTTGTAAAGTTTTTGCGTTACTTCGGTAACTCCTACGGTAAAATTCCTGCCTTTTACGCCAACCATTTCCGGGCTGGTGGAATTTCTTCCATTTGCAAAAGCCCCTCCGCTTAATACCAAAGACGCCCAAAAGATTGCCGCAGCAAAAAAGCCAAACCCTTTCATAGATTTCCCCCACGATATATGTTCAAGCACCCACTCATAATCTCAATATACTAAAAAATCTCCAAAACTTCAAGTCTTTGTATTTAGACTATCGGTGTTTTTCTGGGGGAGTTTATAGTGGATTTTGGGTTGTCGCAGGGAATGTTTGTTACCTTCCGGTTTTTTTGTTGGACATTTTTTCCAAAACTTTATCCAAGGGGGCTCCCATCTTTTCAGCAGCTTCCTCCACGGATATGCCGAATTCCCTTACCAGTGTTATAGCAGCTTCTACAGCCTTCTGTTCCATTCCTTGTTCTATTCCTTGCTGCATCCCTTTCTCCATCCCGTCCTCGAAGGCTTCTTCCTGTTTTACGGCAATGTCCATCTTGTAGTCGTACTTGGCACAGAGCATGTTTGTTACCTCCCGGGTCTTTCTGCTAAGGTAGTCGCTAAGGATTCCCTCGCTAACCGCCTTTTCTATTGCCTTCCTGAA
>DFJV01000122.1 GCA_002373205.1 Treponema sp. UBA3662 | reverse complement strand
TGGAATATGGGGCCAAAAATCACGGTGGACAGCGCAACGCTTGCAAACAAGGGGCTTGAGGTAATAGAGGCTGCCCGGCTTTTTGGACTGGACACGGCAAAAATAAAGGTTGTGGTTCACCCGCAGAGCCTTATACATTCGCTTGTGCGCACAAAAGACGGAATGCTCTACGCACAGATAAGCAACCCGGACATGAGGCACCCTATTCTTGGCGCTCTTACCTTCCCCGAATACAAGGAAAACTATCTTGAGCCATTTGACCTTGCTGGCCACGACATGACTTTTATGGCTCCACGAATGGATGACTTTCCCCTGCTTTCCCTTGCCTATGAATGCGCAAAAAAAGGAAAATCCTATACAATTGCCTTTAATGCGGCAAACGAAATTGCAGCCCACGCTTTCCTTGACAAAAAATGCGGATTTTTGGACATAGCAGCGATTGTTGAAAAGGCTTTGCAGAGCGACTGGTCTGAAGAGCCTTCTTCGCTGAAAACTGTCTACCGAAAGGATGCAGAAGTTCGTGAAGTGGCAAAAAAGATTCTTGAGGAAAATTTGCGGAGGGAGCTTTAGATGACTATTGTTTATGGAATTTTGGGTCTTGGCTTTCTTGTTTTTTTTCATGAGCTGGGGCATTTCCTTGCGGCACGGCTTTTTGGTGTAAAGGTCGAGGCTTTTTCCATAGGCATGGGACCAGTTCTCCTTCACCGTGGCTACAAAGGTACCGACTACAGGATTTCTCTTATTCCCCTTGGCGGATATTGCGCAATGAAGGGGGAAAACGACTGGCGCACTGCTTTGGAAGAGAATAAAAATGTAATTGAAGGTGACAAGGATTCATTTTACGGAATTCATCCGCTGAAAAGGCTTCTGATTGCCTTTGCAGGTCCATTCTTCAACTTTGTCTTTGCCTGCATTGCTTTTTTTGTTGTTGCCCTTATAGGCTACACATATTATGATGCCGGAACTACTGTTCAGATGGCTGATGAAGTCTACGAAGGAATTGAGTCCCCTGCCCATGAGTCCGGAATGATTTCTGGTGATGCGATAATAGCCTTGGACGGTAAGCCCGTTGAATATTTCTCTGAAATTTCTGAATACATCTCTATGAATGCTGACAAGGACGTTGCGGTTAAATTTTTGCGCAACGGTGAGGCACAGGAAATAACGGTTCACACTGTTTTGGACAAAAATACCGGGGCCGGAAAACTAGGCATTGTTTCCCCGGAATTTGACAAGGAAAGGCATTACGGTCCCTACCCCGTTTTTGCTGCAGCTGGCCAGGGGGTGTACAAGGCTGTTGACATGCTTTGTGTTACTGTAAAGAGCATAGGCGTTTTGTTCAGCGGGGTAAAAATCACAAGCGCAGTTGCAGGTCCAGTCCGCATAACGACAATGCTTGGTGGTGCCGTAAAGGAAGGCTTAAAACACGGGCTTGGAATTGCAGTGGTGAGCACGATGCAGTTCCTTGCGCTTATAAGCATCTCCCTTTTTATTACAAATCTTTTGCCCATTCCCATCCTTGACGGCGGACTTATTCTTTTTGCCTTTATTGAGTGCGTATTCAGGCGCAAAATGCATCCAAAAGTTCTTTATTACATACAATTCATAGGAATAGCCTTTATAGCCTTGCTCTTGGTTATTGCAATAGCGAGTGATTTTCGTTATTTTATAGGTAAGGAAGGAAAGTTATGAAACCGTTTTTCAAATGTATAATGATGATTGTTTTTGCATCTGCCGGAATTTCTTTGTTTGCAAAGGGAAACTGGGGTGCTGACCGCACAAAAAACTATGCTTTTGAAACAGGTCATACTGGTAATGTTACAGGCATTATTGCGGATTCCAACGGAAAGGCATTTTTTTCATGCGGAAAAGACGGCTCTGTAATAAAGTGGTCCGAGAACGGGGGCTGCGAAAAGTACCAGGTTTCTTCTTATGAAATAACGGGAATTGCAAAAAATCCTGCCGGAACTGATTTTGTTGTTGCAGAAACAGACGGAAACGATATTAATGCCATTACCGTATTTGACTGGGAAACTCTTACCAAGAAGTTTTCAAAGCGCTTTTCAGAAAAAATCACTGGAATTGCATATTCACAGAAGGGAAAATACCTCTTTGTCTCTTCACAGGGGGTTAGCAGCTACTATATCCTTGACGCAAAGACAGGCCTAGTCCTTAAGCAGATTGGCGACATTTCAAGCCCAATTTCTCTTGCAAAGACTGGTGCATCGGAAAAGAGCGCTGTATTCTATCTTCCTGCAGGTAAGCTCGTTTACTACAACCTGGTGAATTTTGGCAGGTTCAAGAGGATAGATACAGAGGCTTCACTTAACCAGCCAACTCTTCTTAACATGAACAAATATCTTGCTGCGGAAAAGAACGGTTTTATCTACATAATAGACGCTATGACAGGAAAGGCTGTAAACAGGACAGCCGCCAAGCTTCCCATAATTCTTGCCTGTGAGGAAAGCGACACTGTACTTTATTATATTGAAAAAGACGGCAAGTCCGGAACTTACCTTAAGTCCATAAATGTTGAGGATTCTTTTAAGACGGAAACAATCGGTAAGATAGAACTTAAAAACGAGAGTGAAGTTATTCGTTGTGCAGCAAAGGTTTCCGAAGCTTTTGTCTTGGGTTCTTCAGAGGGAAATGTCTTTATGGTAAACGCAAAGAACCTTTCTGATGGCGTTGCAAAGATTTCAAAGAATGAATATTCAAAGGTTTTGGACTTGTGCTCTAAGGAAGACGGTTCCTTCTATTTTATAGCGGGAAAGAATATTTACAAGGGTTCATACAATTCAAAGGACGTTGAACTTGTTGCATCAAATGTGAACCAGACGAATATTTCTGCCTACAAGGATAATTTTATCCTCTGGACAAATAATTCGGCTCAGACTATTCAGTATTTGAATACAGAGACAAATAAGGTAAGCACACTTTTTGTTCCTAAGGCAAAGATAAAGAACCTGAAAGTTTGCGGAGAAAAGCTGGTTTATGTTCAGGGAACATCTTCCATCTATTCACATGACGTTGATTCCGGAGCAAAAAAGCTCTTGTATACGGGAACATCCGTAGAAGCCGCTGTCCTTTCTGGGGATTCGCTCTATGTTGCTAAGGCTCTTGTTGGTCTTACAGACTCTTCTTTTGTTAGGGTGAATACAAGGACAAAGGAAACTGTGCCTCTTTTAAAGAGGGGATTCTCTTCCTGCACTCTTTGCTTAGATTCTTCCAGCCCTTCAAACCATATTTTTGGAATAGTTTTGCACGATGAAAACAATGCAAAGTCATCGGATGTTTTTGACTACGATCCTGTGGCAAAGACTGCAAAGACTTTGTTCTCCACATGCGATAATGACTTTAATGTTTTTGTGGCTTCAAAAGGATCTGAAGTGTTCACAAATTTGGGAAAGAATTTCATCTCTTCATATAACAATGAAAATAATGAAGTTTTGGTTTACCGCCGCGGAACATCAATACCTTCAAAGATTGAATTGCTGGCAAGCGGCAAGATTGCAGTTGTTAATGAAGACGGAAGCATTTCCTGGTATGAAAAGGCAAACAGAAGTCCTGTAAGCCAGTGGTATCTTATGACAGGCACTACGGAAGACGGTTCCGTTGCCCAGTGGAAGGTATTCTAATCATATAAAAAAGCCGCTGGCAGCTTCTTGTACCAACGGCTTTTTTGCTAAGTTTTAAGTACTAGCTTCTTATTCCACAGCCCCTGAACAGAGCTTCTTTGTAGACATCCTCGTAGGCTTTTCCAGCCAAATCCCAGCCGAACTTTTTCTGCATGCCGTTCTGCTGCATTTTCTTGATGTGGTCCTTTTTGTTGTAGTAGGCCCAGACAGCCCAGCCTACGGTGTTGTAAACTGCGCTTGGTGTAAGCTGATCAAAGACAAAGCCCGTACCCTCTCCTGTCTGCTCGTTGTAGTTTTCTACAGTGTCTGCAAGGCCTCCTGTTCTGCGTACGATTGGAAGGGTTCCGTAAAGCATTGAATAAATCTGGTTAAGGCCACACGGCTCGTATTTTGACGGCATAAGGAAGAAGTCGCTTCCCGCTTCTATAAGGTGGCTAAGGTTTTCGTCGTAGCCTATGTATGCCCTAAGGTTTGGAAGCTTTGACTGCAGGGTAAGAATTTCATTCTCGCACCATCTTTCTCCGCTTCCGAGTACAACGAACTGCACCTTCATGTTTGCGCAAATGCTGAATATTGAGCCGTATGTTGGGGCAAACACTTCCGCAATTCCCTTCTGGTCTACGAGTCTTGTTACCATCCCAACGATAGGTATGTTGGGGTCAACTTCAAGCCCCATCTTTTTCTGGAGGTCTTCCTTGCATTTTGCCTTGCCACTCATGTCTTTGATTGAATAGTTGAATGGAATCCTCTTGTCCACTTCCGGGTTCCATTGCGAAACGTCTGCTCCGTTCAAGACACCGCGGATAACGTCGCTTCTTACGCGCAAGAGGCCGTCCATTCCAAATCCGCCTTCTGCAGTCTGGATTTCGTGGGCATAGGTTGGGGAAACGGTTGTTATCATGTCTGCACATGAGACTCCTGCTTGCAGGAAATTCATTCCTCCATTGTGCTCAAATCCTGCTCCGTAGTAGAAGCCCCAGTCAATACCTAACGCTGGGAACTGGTCCTTTGAGTACTGCCCCTGGTAACCCTGGTTGTGAATTGTAAGGACGCTTGCCGTATGTTCAAAGCCACAGTAGCGGCATACATTTTTTACAAGAACAGGTGCAAGGCATGAAGACCAGTCGTGGGCGTGCACAATGTCCGGGTACCAGCCAAGCTTTCGGCAAAGTTGGAATGCTCCGTGGCAAAGGACTGAAAAGCGGTAGGGGTTGTCGTGGAAGTCTGTTTCCCATGGGGTTCCGTAAATACCGTCTCGTCCAAAGCACTGCTCATGGTCAATAAAATAAACCGGAAGCTTTTCGCAGCCCGGCATGCTTGTCTTGTAAACCGCTGTCCAAGTTTCACCCTGCCCTGCGGCAACAGCCATTGGTCCCGGCAGAAGTTCAAGCTTTTTTCTGTCTATTTTGTAGTAGCGCGGCATGACAATCCTTACGTCATGACCCATTTTTATAAGCTGAATTGAAAGGGCGCTAACCATGTCGGCAAGTCCGCCTGTCTTGGCAAAGGGAACGACCTCCGCGCTCACCATAAGAATCTTCATGTCTACCTCCAGAATATGTCTTGTGTAAAAGTCGAATCTTAAGCTATTATTTTAAGTCCTGAATTGCCTTTATGAATGCATTCCTTGAGTTTAGGATGCTCTTTTCGCTAACACAGTATGCGAGTCGGAACCAGCCCTTCCCGCCGAAGCCGCTGCCGGGAGCCGCAAGAATAAGGTACTTTTTTAGGTAGTCGCAGAAGTCAATGTCGTCTCCCGCTTGGCCGCTGCTTCCCTTAAAGGATGAAGGAACCTTGCACCACATGTAGAATGCTCCCTCCGGGTTTGCGTGCTCAATTCCAGCCTCGTCAAGAATTGCTGTAAGTTCGTCGCGCCTGGTTTTGTAGAGCGAATAGTCTGCTTTTGCATCCCAAGTCTTTGCCACAACCCTCTGGAAAAGGCCAGGTGCGTTAACGTAGCCAAGGATTCTTGTGGTAAAGATACAGGCCGCAACAAGTTCGTCCTTGTCCGGGCAGGCTGGGTTTACGCAGATGTAGCCGATTCTTTCTCCAGGCAGGCTTAAATTCTTTGCGAATGACGTAACAACAACGGAACTGTCGTACACAGGGAATGCCGGTGCAACTTCAAGTCCGTCGTAAACAATTGCGCGGTAGGGTTCGTCAAGGATAAGATAGGGCTTTCTTCCGCATTTTGTGGCGTGTTCGTTCAAAGCCTTTGCAAGGTCTTCTATGTCTTTTTTTGTGTAGACCTTTCCTGTTGGATTGTTTGGGCTGTTGATTAAAACTGCCGCTGTTTTTTGTGTAAGGGCGGCTTTTATTCCCTCTACGTCAATGGAAAAGTCCTTTTTTGTAGGAACGGCAATGAGACTTCCACCGTAGTTGTGGGCATAGTGGTTGTATTCTGCAAAATATGGGGCGGGAACTATGATGTTGTCCCCTTCTGACAAAATGGCCTTAAACAAAGCGTTCAGTGCGCCTGCGGCTCCAACTCCCATAACGACGCAGCTTGAATCCACCGGGACTCCCTGCTCTTTAGCGGTCTTTTTTGCCATTGCTTCCCTGGCAAAGGGGAACCCTGCGTTGGGCATGTAGCCATGAAAATTCTTTTCGCGGCACTTTGCAAGCTCTTCTATTGCGTCTGCAACCTCTTTTGGCGGGTCAAGGTCCGGGTTTCCAAGGCTAAAGTCAAAAACTGCATCGTCACCGTACTGCTTCTTTAGCTTTACCCCTTCTTCGAACATTTTCCTGATTACTCCGGCTCCTTTGCTGGTCATTGTCTCTTTTATATAGGGAGAAATTGGCATAAAGCGCTCCTTTTTTTGTAAAAAATTTATTTTTATGTAATTATACCACTATTTTGTGGTTTACACAAATGAAATATAAATATATGATGGAGGAAAACCATGCGTATACTTACAAAAAAATCAGCCGCCATCTTTGCAATGGCTCTTATTACATTCTCCGCGGCATCTGCATTGCCGTCTGTATTTAATTCAAACCTCACCGAAGCCCAGAAGACAAACCTGGAAAGCGGAAAGACCGTCATAAGGAATTTAAAGTCAACAAAATATTTTAGCTTGAATTCTTCAAATGCAGGTGCCCAGAAGGCCATGAAGGCTGCAAAAGACCTAAAGCCTTCTTATCTTGCCGAGGTAATTCAGGTCTACCCCTACGCAGGGCATGAAAATCTTGTTGAAAAATTCAAGACGCTTGTGATGGACATTCCTTCCTATGCTGGAATTCCATACTATTCCGAGCGCCACAAGAAGTGGTTTGACCTGTATTCCAGTGCAAAAATCACCTCTTTTACTACGGCCGGAAACCAGCAGCATGCCACCGCCGACCTTGAAATGTCTCCTTTTGGGGTGATAAACACAAAGATTGATACGGAAACGGCCGCTGACTACTTCTACTATGAAAGCACAAACCTGAACGTACTGCGCTACGATGACAAAATCAAGTGCGTGGACAAGAAGTGCATGAAGTCCATAGTAACAATCTTCCGTGATGGTGACTACTGGGTTCTCTACGGAATTGGCGCTGTTGACGCACCGAGCGTTTTCTTCTTGCGCGACCGTGTGGAAACTTCATTCATGAACAGAATCAAGACCTTCTGTTCTTTCTTCTTTAAGAAACTTAACTAGTAAAAAGCCAGACTAGTTTTTTGAAAAAGGCATGCCGTTAAATACGGCCTGCCTTTTTTGTTAGCAAAATCAAGCACGGCAGGCACTGGAGGGGCTCGCCAGGGGCGAGTTGCCGCAGGCAATGGAGCGCGTAAGACGCGGAACCCCGCAAGCGCCACAGTATGGACCTATTTGGTTATCATATAAAGTTTTCTGGATTGCAAAGACAAGCGCCGCAATAAGAAAATGACTAAACTCCCTGTTTGACAAATGTTGATTTATGCTTATAATAGTAGAATAACAGTAACGCAGGAGTTTTGTTTCTTATGGGTGTAAAAACTTTTTCTGACATTGTAATTTTGGCTGGGGGCATTGGTGAGCGTCTTTGGCCAGCCTCTGTACCGGAAAACCCGAAGCAATTCCTGTCTGTTGACGGAAACCTTTCTTTTTTGCAGTCTTCTATTCAAAGGGCTTTGGCACTTGAGCCAGAGGGAAAAATACTTGTTATTACCAGGAGCAGCCTTGTAAAGGGTGTTGCTGAACAGTGCGTGTCTCTGGCGGAAAAATCTTCCCAAAAGGATAAGGATAAAATTTTTAATGATTTGATTATTGTTGCAGAGCCCAAGCCAAGGCATACCTGTGCACCTTTGGTTCTTGCCTGCAAGATGCTTAAGTTTTTTGACAAGACTACTGAAGGAACAACCCATACAATCCTTACCCTTGCAAGCGACCACATTATTTCTCCCATTCAAAGCTTTTTGGGCGACTGTGCCAAGGCTTCTCTGGCTGCGAAGGAGGGATATTTTGTATGCTATGCCATTCCACCGTCATCCCCTGCTACAGGTTACGGTTATATAAAGGCGGGTTCTGGGCTTGACGGCATAGAAAACGTGTTCAATATAGATAATTTTAAGGAAAAACCTGATTTGGAGACTGCAAGGGAATATCTTAAGGAAGGCTGCTATTATTGGAACAGCGGTATGTTTGCCTTTACGGATGATTTCTTTTTGAATGAGGTTAAAAAATGCGAACCCTCTGTCTGGCAGGCTTTTGAAAACTTTGCAGGAGGCTCCTTGCCATCTGAAAACAAGGTTCTGGGCATAGAATGCATAGAAAACTGGCAGCTGATGAGTGAATCCTATGAGAAGACCCCCTCCATAGCTGTTGATAATGCGGTTGCGGAAAGGACGGACAAGGCTGCGGCTGTTATGGCTTCTTTTGACTGGGATGACGTTGGCAGCTGGGATTCTTTTGAAAAGTATGCCGGTAAAAATGACGATAAGAAGGTTATAAGCGTAGAAGGAACAAATAATTTTGTCTACTCGGATTTGCCTGTTGCTTTTTGTGGCGTGAGCGACCTTGCGGTTGTAGTAAAGAACGGAAAGGTTCTTGTTATGAAAAAAGGTTCCGGCGATTTTATGCGGGAAGTCGTAAAAATGGCAAAGTCTGCTTTTGAAGGTTAGGAAATATGCAGGGCAATAGCTGGGAATTATTCATAAATCTGACACTGCTCTTTGTAAGGCAAAACCATATTGTCTGGTGGCTTTGTGCGCTTGCATTTATGATTTCCGCAGTTTTGATTCCAATAATAATAGTTATATGCAACAAGAGAAAATGGTATGACAGCTTGGACGAAAGGAAAATCCACAGTGGCAACATACCTCGTCTTGGAAGCATTGGTTTTGTGACTGGCTTTGTGGTTTCTGCAATAATATATGTGCTTATAAAGGATGATGCGGCTTCTTCTTTTATTCCATTTGTCTTGGCAGGATTCATCATTTTTCTTTTTGGCATAATTGATGACTTTAGGAATCTTAGGGCTTTGTTCAAGCTTTTTGTTCAGATTATTGCGGCTTGCATAGTTGTTTTTACAAACCACCGCTTTTTGCGCATAGGAAGTTTTGTAATTCCTACTCCCTTTAGCTGGCTTCTTACAATGGGATGGATAATTGGCGTAATCAACTCATTCAACCTTATAGACGGTATTGATGCTCTTTGTGGTGGGCTTTCTTCTTTAATAGCCTTTACATGTGCCGTAATTTATGCAAGAAATGCGCCTCATTCCGCAACAATATGTCTTTTTTTGGTTGCAAGCCTCTTGGGATTCCTGCTTTACAACAAGCCCAAGGCCAAAATCTTTATGGGTGACGGAGGAAGCCAGTTCCTGGGCTTTATGATTGCAGCCCTGCCCCTTTACAAGTCTAGCGTGAATTTTGAGTACAATAAGTTTCTTGTAATGCTGAACCTTGTTGCCATTCCTACTATTGACTGCATTGCGGCCATAATCCGTAGGCTAAGGGAACACAGGGGAATTATGACTCCTGACAGGGCCCACATACACCACAAGCTTATGAACATAGGTTTTAGCTCCACACAGGTTCTTCTTCTGCTGCTTTTTGTACAGGCACTTATCTGCCTCTCATGCTGCATTGCCTTGTATCTTCAGGGGACTTCAGCCATAATCATGCTTCTTGCCAACTATGCCGTTATAATAGTCCTTTTTTCTGTTGTCCATTACCTTAACCGCCGTGCCTTGGTTGCAAAAAACAAGACAGAAACGATTGTTTCCTGACTTTTGAGCTTGGCGCTTAATTGACTAGATGGGTAAAACAAACTATAATACCCTTCTATGAATAGAAGATTAATTACATCCGCATTACCTTATGTAAACAATATTCCCCATCTTGGAAATTTAATCCAGATGCTTAGCGCAGACGTTTTTGCCCGCTTTTGCCGAAGCCGTGGCTATGAGACTATGTATGTCTGCGGAACCGATGAATACGGTACTGCAACAGAGACAAGGGCGATTGAAGAAAAAAAGACTCCCCGTGAACTTTGCGACTATTACTTTAACCAGCATGATGAAATTTACAAGTGGTTCTGCATTGCATTTGACAAATTTGGCCGCACATCCAACGAGCAGTGTACGGAAATAACCCAGAAGATTTTCCTTGACCTTGACAAAAATGGCTATATCAAGGAACACACAAACAAGCAGCTCTTCTGTACACACTGTAATATGTTCCTTGCCGACCGTTTTGTCCGTGGAACCTGTCCAAAGTGTGGCTACGAGGATGCCCGCGGTGACCAGTGCGAAAAGTGCGGCTCACTCCTTGATCCTGTTGAACTAAAGGAACCCCGCTGCTCCACTTGCTCCAACACGCCGGAAGTGCGCGAGACAAAGCATCTTTATATTGACCTTCCCGCAATCAGCCAGAATCTGGACAAATGGATGATAAAGGCAAGCCAGGACGGCCGCTGGTCAGAAAACGCGGTCAATATTACAAAGGCATGGATACGCGACGGTCTTAACGAAAGGGCCATAACCCGCGACTTAAAGTGGGGAATTCCAGTTCCAAAGCCCGGATACGAGAACAAAGTCTTCTACGTATGGTTTGACGCTCCTATTGGCTACATTTCTATTACCAAGCAGCTGGCAGATGAACTTAAGGCTGCCGGAAAGCCTTCTTTTGACTACAAGAGCTGGTGGCTCCCCGAAGAAAGCGAGGAAGCAAAGGGAAAGGCTCCTGTTGATTTGTTCCAGTTCATCGGAAAGGACAATATTCCATTCCACACGGTTGTTTTCCCTTGCAGCCTCATTGGTTCAGGCCACAACTGGACAAAGCTTTACCACATGTCATCTACTGAATACCTTAACTACGAGGACGGTAAGTTCTCCAAGAGCAAGGGTGTGGGCGTTTTTGGAAGTGATGCCAAGGAAAGCGGCATAAAGGCGGATGCGTGGAGGTTCTACATCTTCTACAACCGCCCGGAAAAGCAGGACTATCAGTTTACATGGAAGGAATTCCGCGAAAAATACAACGGAGAGCTTATTGGTAACTTGGGCAACCTTGTTAACCGCACTCTTTTGTTCGTAACAAAGTATTATGAGGGAAAAATTCCCGGTGCCCCTGTTGATGAAGAAATGTGGGCAAAAATCCGTAATTTGGAAGCAAAAATTACGGAAAACCTTGAATGGGCAAATTTGAAGGATGCCTTCCACCAGATTTTCCAGATTTCAGACATTGGAAACAAGGCTTTCCAGGACGGTGAACCTTGGAAGACCCGCACTGAAGACCCGGAAAAGGCCGCAAAGCTTATTCACAACCTTTGCTACATGATAAAGGACCTTATGATTATGGCCCACCCCTACATGCCGCAGTTTACGGAGACAATCCTTTCCTACCTTGGCTGCAAGATAAGCGAGCCAAAGTTTGGTGAAGAAGCTGTTAGCGGAGGACTCAACTGGAGCAATTTGGGGCAGACAGAAGGCCTTATTTCCGTAGGTTCAACTGCAGTTTACTTTACCCCGCTCGACCAGAAATCAGCAGATGCTTTCCGCGAAAAATATGCAGGAAGCCAGAAAGACCGCAAGCAGGATGACAAGTCAAAGCCAAAGGCAAAAAAGCAGAAGAAAGAGGCTGTTGAACTTGCCGCTGACCAGGCCGCATTCTTTAATGAAAAGATAGAGCTTAAGGTTGCAAAGATAACCAAGGTGGAAAACAATCCTGAGGGAGAAAAGCTTTATATTGAGCACCTTGACGACGGAAGCGGAAGTGACCGCATAATCCAGTCTGGCCTCCGCGAATACCTTAAGCCGGAAGACCTTCTTGGAAAGCACATAATCCTTGCCGCAAACCTTGCACCCCGTACCATGCGCGGTGTAGAAAGCCACGGAATGCTTCTTGCAGCGGACTACACGGACGAAAACGGAAAGGCTTGCGTTGAACCGCTTGAAGCTCCTTGGGCAGCTCCGGGAACAAAGGTAATTCTTGAAGGTGCTTCAGAAGAAGCTGCAAAGCCCGAACAAATTTCTGCTGATGATTTCTTTAAGGTTCAGATAAACGTGGTTGACGGCAGCGTTCAGATTGCAGGAAAAAAGCTTACCGCAAAGGGAAAGGCTCTTGAAACTGTGCATGCAAAGAACGGCGGAGTAAACTGATTTTATGATGCCCCTAAGATTTTTGCAGACTGAATTCTGGGCCTCTTTTAAGGGGGAGCACGGATGGAAGCCTTACTATTTTAAGGCAGAAGGCTCTTCCTACACCCCCATTCATTCCCAAAGTGAAATTCCTTTTGATGAATTGGGCTCAGAAAAGCTGCTGACTGTTCTTGTAAGGCAGTTTTCGCTTAAGGTAAAGAAATTCAGCATAGCCTACGTTCCAATGGCACCAGAATACCCTGCTGCAGAAGACAAGCTTTCCATACAAAAGGAATTCCTTTCATCACTTGAAGCAATTGCAAAAGCCGTAAAGCCCTACCTTCCAAAGAACACAATCTGCGTGCGCTTTGACCCGGCTGTTGATTTTGCAAGCTGCGAAGAGCGGGACGAATGGAACAAGAAGGCAGACAGCATTTGCAAAGGCATAAACGTAAAAAGAGCCCCAGTTGCAATTCAGCCGCCGGACACGACAATTCTTTCTCTGGACAAGACGGAAGATGAAATTCTTGGCGCAATGAAGAGCAAGTGGCGCTACAACATTAGGTTGGCCGCAAAAAAAGACGTAAAGGTAACAAGGCATTTTGCTACAGATTCTGACTTTGAGGCAGCATTTGACCAGTTCTACGCCCTCTTTGAACAGACAAGCAAGCGCGACGGTGTAAGCTTCCACAACAAGTCTTACTACATCGATTTGCTTAAGCGTGGATGCCCCTCTTCCGAAAAGCGGCCTCTAATAACCCTCTACCTTGCAAAGCATGAGGATGACTATCTTGCGGGAATAATAACCCTTTTCTGCCCCAGGGAAGCAGTCTATCTTTACGGTGCAAGCGGAAACATAAAGCGCAACCTTATGCCGGCCTACCTCTTGCAGTGGACCGCAATCCAGGATGCAAAGAAGGCAGGATGCCCTGTCTATGACTTTTACGGAATGCCTCCCGCCGCAGACGAAAAGCACCCCATGCACGGGCTTTACCTATTTAAGACAGGCTTTGGCGGTGCAATAGTCCACAGACCCGGAAGCTATGACGTAAAGCTTTTGTCCGCATACAATTTGTACATTGCCGCAGAAAGGCTAAGGGCTTGGTGGCACAAAAAGGCACTAAAGAAGCTTCACGGTAGATAGGTTCTGATAATAGGCTGCCGCTAGAAACCGCTCTTTTTCTTTTGCGATATTATGCTAAGGTTTATTGTTTTTTCCATTGCTCTGGCAGGTGCCATGTCTATTTCCCAGTAGAACTGGACAGACAGCGTGGATGAATCAAGAACCTTGCTTTCTGGATTTGTGCGGTCGTTGAAGTTTATTGTGTTCAGCAGGAAACCGGATTCTTCATTTGGCTCAAAGAGAAGGAGCGTCTTTTCCGGATTGTCTGTAATTTGCAAAAGGGAAAGTCCCCCATGTTCAGCAGAATTTTTTGCGTGGAAAGGTGTTCCGGTCGGAATGTTCTGCTTGCTTCCCCTAAAAATCATTTCTGCACCGTATTGACCTTCTTTTTGCTTGGAAGAGCCAGTCTTGCAGGAAAAATCTGTCTTTGCAAAATTCATCTCTACGGCAAAAACTCCTTTTACCGGGAAAGGACTTTCGTTCTTTAGGATATACTGAACGATAAAACCGTTAGAAGTGATGATGTAGTTCTTGCACAGTTTTACAGGCACCTTTAGGGAAGAATAAAGTGCCTTTGATTCCAGCTGAAGTTCCCTTCTTTTTCCGTCGAATTTTACCTCTGAAAAAATTGAATTGCAGAAACAGTCGTTTTTTATTGGCTTAAAGTCTAGAAAATCATCAAAATCCTTGTTTTCAAAAAGGTGTTCAACAAAAATACCACGGTTGTAGGAGTCATCTGCTGAGTCAAACTGCTTGATACGCGAATAGTTTGCGGCATAGTTGGAGCCTGAATTTACAAGGTCCAGTTCTGCAATCTGACCGCCCCTTGGCGTAATTATTGCATGGTATTTTTCCATCTGGCACACATATTCATTCAAACCGTCGGCATTGTAGTCATAGCTTGTAACGGATTCCCTGAATTCCTTGCTTTCACGGACAAATTTTTCCGCCTCATTAAGCAATCTGAATGCATGCTGGATTTTTTGCGCAGGAGCAGGAAGACCTGTACTGCAACAGATAAAGTTGAAGCCTGATTCTGCTTCCCAAAGTTTTTCCTGTGCGGCCCTCTTTCGGATTTTGTCTGCTCCGTGGGTCTGGGAAATTAGCATGCTCATGTACATTATGCGGTCATAGAGCTGCTTTACCATGGGATAGACGTTAAGGTAGTCGTAAAAGGTGCGGCCGAACAAGTTGCTGTTTGAACTGACGTACCTTTTTTTTGCCCAGCGGGAAAGGTTTTCCGACATGCCAGAGGGAATATATGCACTTGAATATTCTCGCGCAGATTTTAGATAGAGCTGAGGTAGATTCAACTGGGAAGATTCAAGTTTTTTTTCTGTAACAAGGGAGTTCAATTCCTCAAAAAAACCGGAATTCAGCAAAGCGCTGATTTCTTTTAGAGAAAACGACATGGAAACTATCGTTGGCAAGGTTGAATTTTGTGCCTGTGATTTTTTCTCCAGGTTTTCAATCCATAAGGATGCGCTTTTTCCGGGCTGAGGCTTGAGCTCATTCTGAATGGGGATTACCTTTAGAGTCTTTCCCTGCATACTTGT
The DNA here is from genome assembly GCA_002373205.1 of Treponema sp. UBA3662. Classification (GTDB taxonomy): domain Bacteria; phylum Spirochaetota; class Spirochaetia; order Treponematales; family Treponemataceae; genus Treponema_D. The sequence goes on along the minus strand of DFJV01000122.1, from coordinate 10,298 downwards.
TATAAAAGGCAGGAAAGAATTCTTTTCTGAAGGCGTAATGCCAGGAATAAGGCTTGCGTCGAGCAGAATGTACTCTATTCCGCATGACTGGCAGGTTATGATAAGAGCTGGTTCCCAGATGCTTTTTAAAAGGGTCATGCCGCGCGGCTTTTTTCCAATGCCCATTCTTACTGCGGCATTCATTTTTTCTATCTGGCCGCTTCTGTCTACGGGAAAAAGAAGTGGGAAGACTGGTGTGTAGAAGCCCCCTCCTAAAACTTCACCCTGCTTGCGGCTTGTTATCTCGCTGAAAATTTCCATGGCCTCCGGATGGACGGACTGCAAAAATTCAAGCTGGAGACCAGTAAACGAAAATGCGAAAGGAATCTTTGGATGAGAATATAGAAATGTAAGGAACTTTTTTAGCATTGTCTGGTAATTGTTTTCCCACTCAGAATCAGACAAGGCCCCATCGTCTTTAAAGGACAGTTCCATGCAAATATTTAAAATACCCATACTTTTTAATATGCTTCCCCACTACGGCATTTCTTATAAAAAGCTATTCTTGCTTCCCTTTGAGCATTGTATAGCACTTTTTCCAGAATTGGAAGTCTTTTTCCTCAATATTTTTGCTTATTGACGATAATTCCTCCGGGGCTTCCTCTCCGCCAAGAACGCTTATAAGCTGTTCCTTTGTATAGATTGCAGTCTTGCTGCCGGTCTTTGCCCACTTAAAGTCATCATAGCGTAGGATTGCGTCCACTTCTTCCTTGGAGAACATTGGATCCTTTGCATTTATTTTCTGGGCCTTAAGTGATGGCAAAAGGCTTATAAAGAGAAAGAAAAGAACCGCTGCGCTTATAAAAATCAAAAGAAACAAAAGTAATATAGAAACTATCAATTGTTCACCTCCGAAAAAATCTGCGGGTTAAGCCATGACACGTTCACGGTAAGGAGAAGCAGCATAAGGATTGCAATGCTTATGAACACAAGGCTTAAATTCTTAAAATCCTGTGAAGGACTTGAAAGTTCCACCCTCTTTCTGATTGCGAAAAAAAGCGGTATGCAAAGGTAAAATCCTATGATGCAGAAGCAGGCCTTTAGTACGCACTGGGAAAGGGAAAGGCTTTCGTTCAGCGAAAGAAGTATGCTGAGCATGGAAACAGTGTATTCCGCCATGCTTATTTTTGCAGTAATCCTAACGATGGCTTCTATAAAGACGGAGATGGCAGAAAAGATGAGCACTGCAACGAAGGGGTAAAGTTCCGCCAAGCCAACGCTGCACAGGCACTTTGAAACGACCAGATAAGAAAGTGAAACCGAAGAGCTTACCGCGATTAGCATCTTTATGCAGTCCCAGATAAGGAAACGCGGTTTTTTACTCATGAGGACGGCTCTGTTAAGTCCTATTCCGTAAACCAGTACGGCTGAAGAATAAAGAGCGTAAAAGAAAAAATCCCTAAGCATTTGCATTGCTTTCCTCCTGCTCTTTTATAAGATTGAATTTTGCTAATACGTGCACGTAGAAAGCCAGGCTTAGCGCAATAATCACAAGCGCACCTGGAATTGTTGCCCAGAAAATGCCGGGGTAAAAACCGCCTTCCTTTACTTTTGCAAGTGGAATCTCCACAAGTCCCGATGCGGCCGGCAAAGAAATTGTACCGTAGCCGAATATGTCGCGGAAGAGGAATACTGCAAGGGCAAAGATGCTGAACATAAGGCTTTCCTTCATGTTCATTTGCAGGTTCTGGCTTATGCTGTCCGAATCCTGGCTGTAAAGGTTTCCTATAAGGAATGAAGATACGGCAGGCATGTAGATTATAAAACCCAGCGTTAGGGCTGTTAGCGGAGACATGATTATGACAATCTGCTTGAATATAACGGATATTGTCATAAGGAATACCGCAAGCAGTACCGGCAGAAGGTCATCCAGTCCAAGGCTCTTTACCAGATGCTTAAAGAGTGTTCCCGCAAGCATGAGCAGGTTGAGCATAAAAAGCAGGGTAATTCCATAGGCAAAGCGTCCCGGTGAAGGTACAAGAAGTGCAAGTGACGCTGTTAAAAATGAATATATGTTTCTCTTAGTTTTCATTGTTTGCCTCCGCCATACCAGACTGTACGATTTTTGGGATTGCTTTTTCCCAGTATGCAATCTGAGAATTTAGAGATGAATTTTTAACTGCCTGGGAAACTTTGGGGCTCAATTTTAAGAAATCAACAAACTGAACTTCGTGGAATTCGTCATCAGTACAGGTGTACAAAGCCGCAACAGGGCCGTATAGCGTTGTTATCCTTATGATTACCGCGTGGCAGTCTTTTTCCAGTCCATCCACCTTGAATGAAGCTGCGCTTACGGAAAAGACTGAGCGTAATTTGTCGCCCTCGTGAACGCTTACCTTTTTGCCATGGGAGGCAAAACATTCTTGTACCTGTCCCCTAAGCCCCTGCTGCCAAGAGTTTCGGGCAATAAGCGAGAATAGAATCAGAAAAGCCATGCATGCTACCAAAATCAGTGAAAAAATGCCGAATTTTGCCAGCTGCTTTTTGTAGCGCTCAAGATCCGCATTTGTAACTTCAACGGAATCAAGTTCAGCTGGAGGTATGTCGGGAGACTGGTCTTCTGCAGATGAAAAATCTTCTGCAGGCCTTTCCGTACCCTGCTGCAAAAAAGAATCAGGATTTCCTAGTAAATCAGACATTTTCAACCTCTTTTAAAGCGTTCAGTTTGGAAACAATAACGGTTTCTATATTTTTGCGGGCACTGTGGCTTTCCGCAACCTGTATTAAAAGAGACAGAAGGTTTACAAAAAGCACCGTGAACATATAGCCTACTGGTGAAGTTCCGCCGCCCATTACGAAAAACGCTATTACCGCAGCAGACAGGGCGTATGCAACCTTGCCGGAAACAGTTACCGGTGTAGTGCCGTACCACTGTAGGACATACAAGGTGCAGAAGAGGGTTCCGCTTGTAAGCAGGGAAAGTATTATGTCGCCCTGGCATGCAGGTGCCATTGTGATGAACGGAAGGAAGAATCTTACCAGCAGCGAATAGAAGAATATGAAGATGGCTGGAATAAGAATGTCCATCATGTCCAGAGAGAATAATATTATTGAAGAAACAAGAGTTACCAGGTTAAAGCGGAAGGCTGGTATTGTTGAGGGAAAGTCCCAAAGAAGGGTAATATAACCTTCTGGAATTACCACGCCAAAAATGCTGAACACATGGTCGTTAAGGAATGCCGTAATTGCAGCATCGGATGAAAGCAAAGGCAGACCACCCTTCTGGATAAGGTAAAGGGCTGCGTTTCTTGTCTGCCAGTCCTGACCTGTAAGCATATATGGAGGGAAAGCCTGCATGTTAACAATATAGGCAACTATTACCGTAACAACAGCCGGGTTTGCCCATGCATTGGGAAAGCCTCCAAAGGCATACTTGCAAAGCAAAAGCGAAATGAACGCAATAAAAAAGATGGCTACAGCTGAATAGGTGGACGGAATAAGAAGTCCTATTACGATTCCCTGAATCAAGGCAAAGAGCGGTGAAAATGAAAACTGCTTTCTTGCGGAAGAATAAAGGAATTCAGCGGCCATGGAAGCCATGACCGAAGCAAGCACTATGAGCAGGGAGGCAAAAGATTTTGTAAGGGCAAGCATTAAAAGCTGCGGGAACAGGAGCACCACCATCATGAGGGCCGAAGAACCCAACGATGGCTTAATGTAGACGTAGGGCCTGAATTTTATGTCTGAGTAATCTTTTTTATGGAAAATCTTGTTAATTAACGTCATCTTTATTTTTCCTCAACAATTCTATTGTCTGGCAAAGCGGAAGTCTGGAAGGACAAACGCTGTTGCATAGGGCACAACCTGAACAAAAATCCGTGGTTTTTACAAGTTCCGTACCTACTGGCTTTCCACCAAGGCTGTGGCGGAACATTAAGTCCGGATAAAGACCTTCCGGGCATATTGTTCTGCACTTTCCGCAACGGACGCAGGGGGCAAAGCTTTGTACAGAAAGTTCATCTGCACTTACGAAGGTAATGGATTTTACGTCCCTTGTTATTGTAGTGTCAAGGCTGTTGATTGCAGAACCGGATACCATGCCGTTGATTATAATCTTTGCAGGCTTTGACTTAAAGTTTCCGCACTGGGACGCAAGCTCTCTAAGTGATGTACCTACCCTTACCTTAAGGATTCCTGATGAGTTGATGCACTTTCCGGTAACGTGTACGAATGTTTCCACAACCGGCTCTCCCAGTACTACGGCATCGTAAACAGAAACAAGGGTCTGCGGGTCGCAATAGATGCACCTTCTGTTTATGAGTGAAAAATCCGCCTTTTCTGTTGACCTTGCGTTTTTCTTTACAAGGTTCATAAGGTTCTGCATGTAGCCCGCAGGATATTTCTGGGGGTCTGTCTCAAGAACCATGAGGGGAAACGGGGAAAAGTCTGCTTCGTTTATCTGAATTTCTGACTTGTGGGGGAAGACAAAAACAATTCCTCTTGCTTCCATAGTCTTTGCAACAATCTTTGCGCCGGTAAGAACTTCGTAAATTTTGTTTTTTGCGACGAATGTGTCTGTCTTGCGGCTGGGGTCTTCGTCAAAAAGCCTTACTACAAGGAACCTGCCCTTTGTAAGGGTGCATGATGAAATTTGGGTTGCAAGCGGAACCGGGGCTGCAAAAGTGTTCAGAACTCCCTTGGTGGAGATAAGGTCCAGAAAATTTTCCTTTGTAAACCACTGCCAGTCAGTTTCCGGCAAGGTTTTTCCCAGGTAAGAAAAAGCTCCTTCCGTTCTTATTTTTACGGCTGTTCCCTTTCTTCCATTGGGCAAGAAGCACTCTCCCACGGAGTCTACGCGGCCGGGGACGGATGAGTGTATGTAGGCACGGATGGAATCGCCTTCTTTTGCAGAAATTGCGATTATCTGGCCTTCCTTAACAACGTCATTTTTTTGGACGATGCACTTAAAGGAATTGTTCTTTCCAAAATCAAAGGGCACAACTGCATAATGCGGCAAAAATGCCCTTACCGACGAGGTGAATTCATTTTTCTCTGATTCGACAAAATTATTTATTGTTTTCATATTTTTTTCGCCTGATTACAAAATAAAATAGATACATGAAAATAACTTCAAGGAACATAAATGCAAGCAGGACAAGGCTTACTCCGTTTCTTACGGTTGAAGCAGTGTTCTTTCCTGTAAGCGAGGCTGAGTAGGCAACCCTGGTCTGCTCCCCTTCGCTTTTCATAAGCTTTTCTATAGCCGGATAGTCAAGGTCGTCTATTCCCTTTTTTAGGGAATCCTTAAACTTTCCGTCAAATTTCATTACGGCTTCGTCTTCCTGGGAAATGCCGTTTTCCGTCTGAACAAACCTGGAAACCGTTATTACGCTGCCTTCCGTGGCTTCTTCTTCAAAAAAGGCCATGTTTACGTGCTGGCTGTCCTTGGAATTTAGGTTGATGTATGGAAAAGCAAGGGTCTTCCATGCCCAGTCATAGTATTCCCTTAGGGCTGGAATTTTCCCCTGTCCGTCAGACAAAGCGCCCGCCGGTGATGGTACGGAAAGCCCGTTTGCGGTTGATTTTGGCGACACCACTGAAGATACGGCGAACATTGCAAAAAGAAGTGCCATGGGAAGCATAAGGGCAGCCGTAGCCTTTGCAGTTCTTGAATACATAAGCGGAAGCTGCCTTGCGGAAAAGATAAGCTCGTACTTAAAGGTGCTTTTGCTGTCCAGGTAGAGTTCCCTGCTGCGCAAGAGGCATGTTGCTCCGGCTGATGCAAGAAAAACAAGAAGCCCCAGTATTCCGCACTGCATGGACACCATAAAGAACACAATCATAGCCGTAATAAGGGGAACCATAACCCAGGGGCTTGTAAAAACTGCCAAAAGGTAGCGCCTTCTGCCCCAGATGTGGTTCACCATAAAAAGAGCAAGTAGCACAAGGCATACTGCGCTTGCCACCGGATAAAAAGGAAGGGATGCTGACATGCAAACCGGAAAAACAGCTCCTGCGGCAAAAGGATGGCGGTTCTTTGCAAAAAAAAGCAGGGACAGGGCTACTGCTATGCAAATAAGAGGCACTGTCCAGGGATATTTTTCGTGTCCGTCCATTCCAGCCTTTATGTTTCCGTCTTTCTGCATGGAAACAACGGCCTGTTCTGTGCGGCTTTCGTATTCAGATGGTATGTAAAAAAGGTTGAATGCCTTTTCCTGGTCGCTAAAATAGAAATTCCTGTCGTTAAGGTATGAATTCAGCTTGGGTTCTATTGGAACTATTGACGAACGGATTGGAATCCTTTGGGAAGAGAGCGAAATTACGTCTTTGCAGCCAGCGCGCGAAAGGTATTCAAGAATATCATGCTCAGAAACCGACTTGTCCGCATAAAGCATGTTGTAGCTGCTCCAGATGCGGGTTACTGGTACGCTTCTGAATGCAAAAAGGCAGATTATGCCGATGAGGATTATTATAATTGATACAAAGCCACTGAATTTTAATTTCATCTATTTTAACACGCTGAATGCCAGTCCTATAAAAAAGCCCAGGAGGCAGCCTATTGCCACTTCCGCAGGTGTATGCCCCTGAACTTCCTTTATGGGCTTAAAATCCATGATTCCCTTTTCGGAAAGCTTTTGCCCTATCTTGTTCAGAATCGTAGCCTGAATTCCGCTTGCCCGCCTTACGCCCACGGCATCCCTTATGGTAACAAGGAAAAAACCTATGGAAAGTATAAAGACATCGCTGTTGATGCCAGAACGGTAGCCTATGGTAGTACAAAGCGTAGTTACAAGCGCGGAATGGCTTGAAGGCATGCTGCCAGTCCTCCAGAAAAAGAGTTCGAACAGTTCCTTAAAGCTGTGCACTTTCCTAGAAAACAATTTTATCATCGTTTTCAGAAACTGAGCAGAAAGCCAGCTGAAAATGCAAGAAAGCAAAACTGGATTTGTGAATAGTAATTTTATTTGTTCCCTCGCATTAGGCATAACCTATATTTTACAGTATTGAAAAATTTTGTCTAGTGGTAAAGGCAAGTTTTTTGTTCTATAATCAATTTCATGGAATTTGATGAATTTACGGCTGGTGAAAATGATTCTGGCAGGCGGCTGGACAGGGTTCTTAAGATAATGTTAAAAGACTTTGAGGGGGTGAACATATTTTCCGCGCTAAGGAAAAAGCTTATTCTAGTAAACGGACGCAAGACAGAGGCTTCTTATAAGGTTAACTGCGGCGACAAGATAAAAATTGCATCCTTTCTGCTAGAAAAATCACCAGAAAGCAAGGCTTTGGACGATAAGCAGCAAGAATTCGGCACAAAGTTCAGCCTGGATGAGGCTACGGTGTTCAAGAACGGCTCTGTCATGGTAATAAACAAACCCTACGGCATTAACGTGCAGCCTTCTTTTTCCTCAGAAACAAGCCTTTCAGAGATTGTTGCAAGGGAATGCAAAAAAGGCCCGTCACTTTCCTTTACCCCATCTCCCCTTCACCGCCTGGACCGCTTTACCACCGGGGCACTAGTTTTTTCACTTTCCATTGAGGGGGCAAGAATTTTTTCGCAGATGATGCAGGAAGGCCTTGTAAGAAAGACTTACCTGGGCATAGTTCAGGGGCTTATGGACAGGGAATTTGAGTGGACAGACGGAATTGTGGAAGAAAAGTCCTCAGACACGGCATCTTTTCATAAGGTAAGGGTTGTGGGGCTTGATGAAACAGACTCTTCTGGAGCCAGTGCAAAAGCCGTAACAAAGGCATTTCCGCTTGCTGTTGGCAGTTGGAATGGCAAGGAAGTTACCCTTGTAAAATTTGAAATTCCTACTGGAAGAAAGCACCAGATACGGGCACAGTCTGCATTCCACGGCTTTCCACTCCTTGGGGATAGGGCTTATGGAGGCACAAGGATAAGCGGCCACGAATTTTACCTGCATGCAGTTCAGATTGAATTTCCTTCTGGCAACAATCTTTTGCTTCCACCCAAAATTTACGTCCCCCTTCCGCCAGAATTTTTAAATTTCTTGAATTCCGCCTTGATAAATTGGAAAGGACAACTTATAATTTAGTGTAAAGATGAGCATTTTTTCTAGACTCGCAAACAGGGGCATTCAGGTTTACGCTCTTGTTGGCGAAAGCGGTACAGGCAAAAGCTTCCGCGCAAAACTTCTTACTCAAAAATACGGAATAAAGGCGCTTATAGACGACGGCCTTTTGATTCAGGATGACAAAATTCTTGCGGGAAAGTCGGCCAAGCACGAAAAGACCTACATGGGAGCCGTACGCGTGGCGCTTTTTGACGACAAGGAGCACCGTGACCAGGTTGCGCGCGTTCTGCAGAAGAATAAAATCAAAAGCATACTGCTCATTGGCACAAGCGAAAAGATGGTTCAGAAGATAGCCCTCCGTCTTCAGCTTCCTCCGCCTCAGAAAATCATAAAAATAGAAGAAATAGCCTCCCGCGAGGACATTGAAAAGGCAATCCGTTCAAGGCAGATAGAGGGCAAGCATGTAATTCCTGTTCCCGCAATAGAGGTAAAGCGCAGCTACCCAAGGATATTCTACAAGTCAATCAGGGAATTCCTTTCAAAGAGCAAGGTCCGCATTACGGGCAAAAAAGAAGCCACCCTTTCCGAAAAGTCCATCGTTACGCCGGAATTCAGCAAGAAGGGGCGCATAGAAATATCAGAGGCAGCCCTAAGCCAGATGACCCTGCACTGTGTCTGCGAGTTCGACAAGGAAATCAGGGTAAAAAAGCTTACCATAAGGACGGACAGCCACGGTTACCGACTGATTATTACTGTGGACGTACCTTTTGGAAAGCAGCTTACTGGCCTTATCCACAACCTTCAGCAGTATATCATAGACAATATTGAGCGCTACACGGGAATCCTTGTGGAGGAAGTAAGCATAATCATAGACAAAATTACGGCAGCTTCCCCGGCATCAATCGAACGCAGATAGTTTTTTAATTTTTTCTTTTTTTTGGACCGGCTTTTTTATGCAAACCCGCTTTCCAGGGCTCCGCTACCGCTCCGGCCCGCTTTCGCGGTCTTGCTGCGCAACCCTTCCAATCGGGGGTAGGCTTTTTCTTTGGACTGGCTAGGACAAATGCTGCCATCAAGCCTTTTACCGCTCATCAATATTCATCATCGTCTTTTGGAATGTAGCGGGTGTGCCTGCGTGGCATTTTTACCATTACACCGTAAGACGAAAGGATTTTCCTTATAGCAAATTCAAGCTCCGTTCGCTGTGGGTTCATAGGAAGAATAAAGTTCCTGCATCTCTCCCAGGTTCTTTTGTAAAGGTCTGATGGGGATGAATTCTTAGCCTCTGCCTTCCAGTCCGTCAAACCGTCCACAAAGTCCCTCAGAATGTAACAAAGTTTTTCCCCAAGCCTAAGCTGAGGATTTTCTGCGGAAACCTTGTCCAGTTCCCTTATGCTTTCAAGATAGGCCTTGGCATACTTTTTGTTTTCCATCATCAGGTTTGTGGCTGCCGGCTGCAGGTATTCGTAAAGGTTTGCATCCAGGGCATGGGTCACAATGTCGTATGAATGCCCTGAATTGATTATCTTTAAAAGCTCCTCGGTAAGTCTTGAAGGAGAAACCGGTGATAAAAGCTGCGAAGACTCGCGTATTTTCTTCTTTAGTGAGCGCGGAAGACGGCATTTTGTTGTGGCACCGTATTTTACGGCACGGAGCATTCTAACCGGATCCTCTATGAAGATTCTGTCCATTGGGATTACGGGGCGTACAATTCCCTTCTTTATGTCCTTTACACCGCCAACATAGTCTATTACCTGTTCCTTTACGGGGTCGTAGTAAAGGGCATTCAGCGTAAAGTCTCGTCTTTTTACGTCTTCGTCCATGGTTCCAAAGGCATTTCCCACTGAACCGTCAACAATTGAGCGGAATGTGCAGACTTCAAAAATCTTTGTCGAAGTAAAAACGTGCACAAGGCGGAATCTTTTTCCAATAATGCGTGAATTCCTGAATATTTTTTTAATGCGGCTTGGGGTTGCATCGGTTACGATGTCAAAATCCTTTGGTTTGTTTCCTATTATAAGGTCTCTGACGGCACCACCCACTATGTAAGAGGCAAAACCGGTTTCGCGGAGACGGTTTATAATGTAGATTGCATCGGGATCCACGTCCCTAAGAGAAATATTATGTTCTTTTTTAGTATATATGACAGCTTTTTTGACGGGCCTACCCTTGCTGTCCGTTGAATATCGAATTAGCACAGTGGATATATTCTAATGAGCAGGGGTGTTCTCGTCAAGAACACAGGCAAATCTTTTTTTTTATTGTCAGGGAAAACCGCCA
>DFJV01000023.1:24726-38804 GCA_002373205.1 Treponema sp. UBA3662 | reverse complement strand
GCTTCGTTTATAAAGAACTGCATGTCTCCTGCAGTAAGCGCTTCCTTGCACTTCTTTTTTCCGGTTGGGTTTATGCGCTCACCGATTATTACAGGGCCAAAGCTTCCGCCAATCTGCTGGCTCTTGTTGTAGGAACAGACGTAGGTTGCGTTAACGCCGTCCGTAAGAGGTATTTCTTCTTTGCCATCTCCACGAGACTGGTCACGAGACTGGTCACTAGACTGGTCACGAGACTGGTCACGAGACTGGTCACGAGACTTACCGCTTTCACTGCCGGACATTCTGCTAACACCAGAGGCTTCGTCTTTTGAAATACTTTCTATCATTGCGCGGATATGCGTGGGGTTTGTTCCGCAGCAGCCGCCCAAAAGAACAGCCCCTTCACGTCTATTCTTAAGCTGGGACGCGGCAAATTCATCTCCTTCAACAAGGAAAACAGTCTTTCCGTCCACCACCTGTGGAAGCCCCGCATTTGGCTGAATCAAAACCGGAAGATGGGCATAGCGCAAAAACTGACGCGCAAGTTCCTCCCCTTCTTCAAGCGAACCGCCACAGTTAAAGCCAATAACATCCGGCCTAAGGGCTTCAAGATAGGTTACGCAGGTAAGCACATCTGCTCCGGTAAGAGTGCGAAGGTTTTCCTGAAAAGTCATCGTGGCAACAATGGGCAGATTTGTGTTTTCCCTTACGGCAAGAATTGCAGCCTTAACCTCAAACAAGTCGCTCATGGTTTCTATTATGGCAAGGTCTGCACCGGCCTTTTCTGCCGCCACGCAAGCCGTCTTGTAGGATTCGTATGCCTGGTCAAAAGTAAGGCTTCCCATCGGCTCCAAAAGCTTTCCAATCTGGCCCGTGTCCCAGGAGCAAAAATGGGGGCCTTCAATTCCTTCTGCCTCAGCCTTTGCAATTGCCGCCTTTTGAATTTCTACAGCCTTTGCAATGTATTCTTCCGCAGTGTGGGCAGACTTTTCAAGCTTAATGGGGTTTGCTCCAAATGAATTTGCGGTAAGAACATGGCAGCCCGCCTTCATGTACTGCATGTGAATGTCTTCAATAATTTCCGGGTGGTAAAAATTCAAGTCCTCTGGAATTGCATAGCCAACAACCCCGCTCTTTTGAATCATGGTTCCCATGCCGCCGTCAAAAAATACCGGCTTTCCAGATTCAATTTGAGAAGCTAAAAATTCGCGGAAGGTGTATTTTTTCTTGCCCATCAACTTGCCCATTAAATTGAATTCCCCGCCTCAATGATTTTGTCAATGTTCTTCATTATTGCAATTGCAACTTCCGGCTTGTTCATCGTATAAATGTGAATTCCCCTAACGCCGTTGCTAACAAGGTCTATAATCTGGTCTGTTGCATAGTCAATTCCGGCCTGCCACATTGCTTCGGGATAGTGCTCAAACTTGTCGCAAAAAGACAAAAGCTTGGAAGGAATGTATGCGCTGGAAAGTTTTACCATGCGCGCCACCTGGTTTGAATTTGTAATGGGCATAATTCCCGCAAAAACAGGGACCCTTATTCCCCTGGACTGCAAGCGGTAAAGGTAGCTGTAAAGCATGTTGTTGTCAAAAAACATCTGGGTGGTCAAAAAGTCAACGCCAGCATCCACCTTGTATTTTAGGTTGTCCACATCTTCATCGCGGTTGGCACTTTCGGGATGGCCTTCAGGGTAGCAGGCACCGCCAACGCAAAAGCCCTCTTCCTTTAAAATCGTAACAAGCTGGTTTGCATGGCAAAGCTCGGGAACAAGAGCAGTTTCCCCTTCTTCAAGGTCACGGGGCATGTCGCCGCGCAGGGCAAGCACGTTCTCTATACCGCAGCCCTTCATGTCGCGCACGGTCTCGCGGACAGATTCAGGAGTGTTGCGAACGCATGTAAGGTGGGCAAGTGCCGGTGTTCCAAAAGAAATCAGTTTCTGGGCAATCTCTACGTTGTTGGTTCTTTTTCCGCCGCCCGCACCACAGGTAACAGACATAAAATCGGGCTTAAGGGCAGAAAGCTCCTTTGCAGCATTCACAACATTATCAAAATTAACCTGCTGCTTTGGAGGAAATATTTCAAATGACACAATCGTTTTTTTGTTATCGAGTATTTCTTTAATTGTCATTCTTCTATTATAAAGACTTGCATTTTGTTTTTCAACTGGACGAAAAGGCTCTTTCTCTTCTGGGCGTTCCCGCCTGCAAAAGCAGTCGGTCGGGTCTTCCGCACTTCCGCTTTCGCTCCATTCCTACGGAACGGCTACGCCGGTGCTCCACCCCCTAACGCAATCAACTGTTAGCCCTCTTTACTCACAAAAAACCTGTGAATTTTTCACAAAATTTCCTGCAAAAATTCACAAGTTTTTGTGAAAGCCTACTCACTACACAGAGCAGCTTTTGTGCTAACATCTAGGACAAAAGTATCATCAGGCAAGCTCCAAAAACTGTAATTTGAACTTGCCAAAGGAGCGTCAAATGAAAACGAAAAAAATTTTAGTTCTTGCGACCTTGCTGACAGTGTCAGCCTCTGTATTTGCGCAAAAAACAGGCCGCGTCATTATCCCAGAGAAAAACCTCAAATTCAAGGCAAACGATGACTTTACAGAAGTTACAATTACAGACTTTGTCTACGACAAATATGAGGAATCAAGGAAATTTGACGGTAAGTTTCTGGAAGTTCCGTCAAAGATACAGGGTGTTCCCGTTACCGCTATCCAAAACGACCGTATAGACGTATTCGGAAGATATTCCGATGAAATTGAAGGTCTATATATTCCAGACTGTGTAAAAACAATCGGAGAACGTGCTTTTGAAGGCTCAAGATTTAAGACAATAAGGCTTCCTTCAGGTCTCAAAGAAATTCCAAGTTTCTGCTTCTACAGTTGCTTTGCAGAAAATATAGAAATTCCAGACTCTGTAAAAGAAATAGGTCAAGAGGCTTTTAAGTGCGCCCACCACCTAAAAACGGTAAACATTCCTGCTGGTGTTCAACTATCCTCTGAGGCCTTTGACTCATGCAGCATGCAAACCCTTATTTTTCCAAAAGGTAGAATTTATTTTGATTCTGCCAGTTCCACCCCTTTTGCCAACTGCAACAATCTTGAAAAGATTATAATTCCACCAGAGTTTGAAGTCATTATAAATGAGAATCGCCCCTATGGCAGTACTAGAGCAACCCTTACAAATTATGATATAAACGGAGACAAGATTAACGCAAACTTTGCACTGCAAAAACAGATAAAAGCGGTAAAATTAAGATACAGAAACGAAGTAGAAGCCGAAGAAAAACTTCCTGTCTACCAAGAAGAATACAATTCACTCTACAAGGCAGGCAACTACAAAGAGGCAATAGAAAAAGCAAAGGCGGCTCTAAAACTATCCTATACATCAGATGATGTCGAACACTGGCGCACACTGCTTTTGAATGCCCAGCTAGAAGAGTATTTTCTTTCTTCCAATATAAAAGACCTAGAAGCAACAGGCTCTGTAGCAGAGAATGGCAAGGATTTTGAATTTAGGATTTCTCTTGAAAAAAATGAACTCTACAGCAGCTATTACAAAGAATTCAAGTGCAGAGATTCTTTGGAACAGTCTTTCAGAGTAAAAGAAGACCTCTTCTTAGAGCACTTAAACAAAGCCACCGGTAAGGAATACAAAATTCAAGAACTTGACGGCAAGTACTATCTTTCCCGCCCGCTTACAAAAGAAGAGCTTTCCGCAGCAAAAAAGGCGCAAAAGAAGGACAAACTTAAATCCTACAAGGATTCCTTCATGAAAATACTAAAGGACTAAAAAAAGGGAGACATTTCAAAACACAAATTTAAAAACGCTAAGCGCAGGGTCTGCTTCCCCAGACCTTGCCCCACCATGATACACGCCAGATGCTTTTTACGGGCGTTGAAAAATTTACAGTACTGTGGTAGGATAATCCGAGAGGTGCGAAGATGACGGTAGTTGTAAACAATGCAAGCAGAACTTTTGTACAGGCTCTAAAAGCGATGGCGAAACTTGATGGTGCTTCTGTTTCTGTTGATGATTACGGCTATTATTCAAAAAAGACCGTGAATTCAGTTCTGAAAGCCGAAAGGCAGATGGAAAAAAAACGTAAAAAGGGAACTTTGAAATTGTACAATACTGTTGACGAAATGTTCGGAGACCTTTGAGCGTGGCAGAAGAAAAATATAAATACAAACTTGCACAATCTTCAGCGTTCAAAAAAGATATGAAATCTCTTTCCGAAGATGAACGAAAAGAAACAAAAGAAGTTATACGAAAACTTGCAAAAGGAGAGGTACTTGATGAAAAATATCACGACCACCAACTTTTGGGAAAACTCAAAGACTTCCGTGACTGCCATATTCGTCCAGATTTGGTTTTGATTTATAGAATAAAAGAAAATATCCTTGAATTGTATGTGTACCGCATTGGAAGCCACAGTAAACTATATAAAAAATAAATCGCTCTCTAAAGAAAGCCACCTTGCGCCCCACCATGAAAATATATGAACGACAAAACTTCCGCTTTATGCTATAATGTTCGCATGTTGCTTGAAAACCACAGGACTTTGCAAACACTCATCATCTGTATCTTTGCAGAAGCAATGAATTTTTTGACCACATTCATCTTTTACCAGACGCTCCGCATCCCGCTCTTTTTTGACACAATCTGGACCGTAGCAATCGTTTTCTACGCGGGGCTTGTTCCAGGACTGTGCGTATCCCTCGTCTACAACATCATAAACGCAGGCTTGTGGACACTGCAAGAAGGATTTTTTGACCCCTTTATCCTACTCTATGCAATCTGCGGAGTGCTCATCGTTCTTTCCACATGGATTATCGCCCGTCGCAAAGAAGAATTCAAAATCAGTATGCCAGTGACAATTCTCTATCTTTTTCTTATAGTGCTACTTTCATCATTCTGCACGATTATTGCTGGTGGAATCATAGACTTTTTTCATTACATGTACTACGAAATCCCAGACATGATGAACCCCATCAAAAACTTTACAGAAAGCTTTGTCCGACAACGCTTTTCCCTACTCACATCCTGCATTCTAGGCCAGATTCCCATCTCCTTTATGGACAGGCTATTAGCCACCTTTACAGGCTTTGGAATCTACAGGCTTACCACAACTTTTTTTGAAAAGAAATTATAGCATCATGGATTTTTTTTATGTCGTGTGGTAAAATAATTAGAGGATATTTTATGGAATATGTAGTAAATTTTACGTGGGATAGCGAAGCAGATGTATGGATTGCTCAAAGCGATGACATTCCAGGGCTTGTTCTAGAAGGTGGCTCTTTGGATGCCCTTATGGAAAGAGTTCGCTTTGCAGCACCTGAACTTATAAGCTTAAATAAGAGTTCACAGACAAATTCGTTCTGTTTTAAAGTTGAACGACACGAAAAGGTTTTTGCATAATGAAAAACCGCAATTTTACTGTTGATTCAAAAATAAAATCCAGACATACAGCAAATGCCATCATGCAACAAAGTAGTATCAAGCACCATTTTTGATTATGCAAGAGCCCACCCAAAACATCGCCGAGATGGAAAAAATCATACAAAGCTACACAACAATTTTTCTTGTCTTTGACATCGTATTTTTTGCAATGATTTTTGCAGGAGTGATTCTTCTAATTCATTTCATCAAGTCAAAGAAAAACCTCCAGGATTCAAACGAATACCTTTTGTACACGATAAAAGGTCAGGAAGAAGAACGGGAGCGCATTGCCCGTGAACTTCACGATACAGTTGCCCAGAACATCCGCTACTGCAAGGCCCTCTGCGAAAACGATAGTCCTTCCAAAAACAATTCCAAAATCACAGAAATTCTCTCAAAGTCCCTAGCGGAAGTTAGAGCTATGAGCTACAACCTTTCCCCACCTGATATAGCCAAAAATGATTTTATCGCCTGCATAAAAAACCTCTGTCAGGAATTCCAGGAAAACTCAAACATAGACCTCCGCCTTTCTATTATAGAAGATAGCGACGCGTCCTTCTTAGACAAAAGTGAAATTCTAAACCTATACAGAATCATCCAGGAATCATTTACAAACATACAAAAACATTCTAAAGCCAAAGAAGTCGTTGTCCTTATCCGCAGGGAAAACGGAGCGGAAGAAAAGGGCCTGTATATTTTTATAAGCGACGATGGAATTGGATTTGAGGAGCAAATCATACAAGATGGAAAATCAACTTCCCCCAAAAGCGAAAAGCACTTTGGCCTAATTGGAATGCAAAAGAGAGCAAAACTCATCCAAGCAACTGTCCAGATAAACTCTGCTAAAGGAGAAGGAACTCAAATAAGCATCTTTAAACCTGTAAACGCCAAGGTCATGTAAAAAAAACGGAGGGGCAACATGCAGTCTAAAAAATCATTTTTTGTAGTTGAAGACCATACGCTCACAAATTTGGGAATCCGCCAGCTCCTTGAGTCAAAGGAAGGCTTTTCCTGCGTGGGATTTGCATTCACAAAAGCAGAGGCTATAGAAAAACTCTCAGCGCTTTCAGATTCTAACTCCCTTCCCGAAATTCTGATTCTGGATTTATTCTTAGGAAAAGAAAACGGCCTCGAGCTGCTCAAAGAAATTCGGTCAAAATTCCTCAGCATAAAAGTGCTCGTCTATTCCATGTACGCAAAGCCTGGCATTCTTTCCCTGGCACTAGAAGCAGGAGCCCATGGCTTCGTGGAAAAATCAGCGAGCGAAGCAGTTCTCTTAAATGCAATCAGCGACATCTTAGACGGAAAATCTTTTGTTCAGCAAAATCTTGTAGCCCCACTCTTTACCTACCGCACCATGTACGACGGACTTACCAGGCAAGAACAGAACATCCTCAAAATGATTTTGCAGCAAAAGACAAAGGCCCAGATTGCACACGAATTGAATATTGCACAACGCACGCTAGACAACTACCTTTCCCGCATCTTGTCAAAAACTGCCTGCAAAGACCACGAAGAACTTATCCAAAAATTCAGCTAAGAAAAGCCCTAAAAACTTAGGCAAAAGACGCAAGTTCTTCCCATCTCGCATAAGCTTTCTCTAGTTCATCAGAAACAATCTTGTATTGACTTCCAGCAGCGGATGACTTTGCAAAGTCCGCACTCGCCATATCAGCTTCAAGCGCCTTCTGCTGCTCTTCAAGTTCAGCAATGTGGCCTTCAAGTCCTTCAAATTCCTTCTGTTCCTTATACGAAAGTTTTTTCTTTTTTTGCAAAGTCACACTCGTATCGCTTGCCTGCACGCCTTGTAAACTAGCGCTAGAAGACGCCTCTTTTTTCTTTTCTGCATCCTCCTTTGCCTTAAGCTCCATGTACTGAATGTATTCGCTGCACTTCCCCACGTAACCGGAAACGCTTCCGTCGCTCTCCAAAACAAGAAGCGTATCTGCAACCTTGTCCATAAAATAGCGGTCGTGGCTAACAACCAAAAGGCAGCCGGAAAAACCGGAAAGGAACTGCTCAAGAATATTCATCGTAAAAATATCAAAGTCGTTGGTGGGTTCATCCAAAATCAAAAAGTTGGGATTGGAAAGAAGAAGCCGCACAAGAAAAAGCCTCTTCCTCTCACCACCGCTCAAAGTTCCAACCGGTGAATACTGAACCTTTCCCTCAAAGCCAAAGCGGTCCAAAAACTGAGATGCGCTAAGGGTTGTTCCGTCGTTCATCTGCATAACCTCAGCCGCCTCTTTTGCGTATTCAAGAACCGTCATGTCCAAATCCACAAAGACCGGGTTCTGCTTGTAATAGGCAAAGACCGTGTTTTCCCCAACCGTAACCGAACCCTTGTCCGGCAAAAGTTCCCCGGTAATTATGTTAAGCAGGGTTGACTTACCGGTGCCGTTGTTGCCAAAAACGCCAATCTTCTGCCCCTTGTTAAAAGTAAAGCTAAAATCCTTAAGCACAGGAACCGCATTCTGAGCACCCGCATCTTTACCGGCACCATTCTTGCAAGCACTATTCTTTGAAAGCCCGGCCTTTTTAGCCGCCGCATAGCCCTTGGGAAAATCCTTACAAATATCCTTCAGCTCAAGAATCTTTCCGCCAAGCCGCCGCCCCGCAACCTCAAATGCAAAGCCCTTCTCTTCCTTTAGCTTCTCGCGGTTAATCAATGCCATATCGTGCTGAATACGAGCCTTAGCCTTTGTTCCCCTTGCACAAGGACCCCGCATAAGCCAGTCGCGCTCAACCCGAAGAACAGATTCAATGCGCCGCTCCGTATTCTTGTAAACCTCAAGCTCGGTCTGCTTCTTTTCCAAATAAGTTGAATAGTTGCCCTTGTAAAGCTTAACGCCGCCGTTAGCAATCTCGTAGATATTGTTGCAGACTGCATCCAAAAAGTAGCGGTCATGCGTTACCATAAGAACTGCCCGTTTGGTCTGGGCAAGATAGTTCTGCAGCCAGTAAATCGTCGTAATATCCAAATGGTTTGTAGGCTCGTCCAAAAGCAAAAGCTTAGTGTCTTCCACAAGAACCTGGGCAAGCGAAACCTTCTTTGCCATACCGCCCGAAAGCTCCCCCATCTTGCGCGAAAGATCATTAATGCCAAGCATACTAAGCACCGACTCAATCTGCTGGCGGTAGTTCCAAAGGCCACCCTCTTCCATCTTAAAATTCAGCTCGTCAAATTTAGCCCTAAGCGAATCAGACGCAGCGCTTTCCATCTGGGCGCAAAGCTTGTCGTACTCGCGGATAATGTTAAGCTTTGGAGAAGAAGACTTAAAAATGTGGGCTTCAATCGTATCGTCAGGATTAAAAAGAGGATTCTGCGGCAAAAAAGAAAGCCCGGCTTCCTTATTAATCACCACCGTACCTTCATCCGGCACAAGCAGCCCCGCAACCGTATTCAGCAAAGTGGACTTACCCGTACCGTTGCGTCCAATCAGGGCCGCCTTGTCGCCCTCGTCCAAGCCAAAAGTAACCCCAGTAAAAAGCGGCTCTTCCCGCCCAATTTTTGAAAGATTGTTAATAGAAAGAAGATTCATTTGCAGCAGTATAACATTTTTATTGGATAATATACAGTAGGTAATTTTTTTAACCATGCGGCACTTTTTTATGCAAAACATCCGCGTCCCAAAAGAACATCTTGCCATTTTTTATTTGGTCAACAAGCAGCGCCAAGGACGGCGCGTCAAGTGTTTGCAGAAAGACTCGCGGCTTTTAGCCAGAAAACACGTCCTAAAAAATGGCAAGGAGGCCATCTTTTAGGGGCTTTCCGCCATTCCGCTTTCGCTCCAGCCGCTTCCCTCGCTCCCATGCGGTCGCTCAGTCCAGTGGCCGCCTCCGGCGTGGCTCCAATCCCTGCCGTGCTTGCACCGCAAAAGAAAAAAGCCCAGCAAACAACGCCATGACCAGAGCATCGTTTGTTAGTAAAAAAAAACTTGACGGACTACTTTTTTTTTGTATAGTATACTTAAATCTTTTATATAGGAGTTTATTATGTTAAAGAAATTGTTTTTGGCAATACTCATGACCGCGGTAGCAGCAAGTGTCGCAACCGCAAAACCTTCAAAGAAGAAAGTCGAGTCAGAGGCTGAAGAACAGGTCTACGAAGTTCGCAAGAGAGACTCAAACTACGTAGTCATGGATATTGAGGGCGTAAAGAGAATCGAAATCCAGTGTACAATTCCCAAAAAGGAAGCTCAGATGAAGTTTGACATTCTTTCTGATGTTGGAGAATATGACAACTTTAAGGACGAATCCCATGACGGAAACTACGATCACCTTACAGGCTGTGACTACCTTGGAAAAAGCTACCACAAAATCCTTGACAAGAAACTGCTTGAAAAATATCAGAAGGAAGGAATTGACGAGCTTTACCTCGTATTTGCAAACAGGAACCTTATGAAAAATTCAAAGGTAAAGGTTTCCATAAAATACGTCTACAACAAGGACTCTGACTCGTCGGCAGCAGAAGCAGAGGACTCAGAAGAGTAACCACCAACCGTTGCCATCTGGAAGCCTACCCCAAAATTGCTTTCCAGTGGCAACAAACTGCCCCAGATACGTGGCAGTAAACAAAAGCACACACAATTTTTCACCTATTTCTACCGTGCCCAAATATAGGGGAAAAAATCGCAAGGCAAAAAACCGTGCAAATGGCAAGAGCAATAAAAGAAGCAAGGATCAGCAGCTTGTACTTATGCCTTTCTTCATAATCCGTATCCGGAAGCCTGCAAAACTTAACAATGTTCCTAACCAGAAAAAACAGCGACACAGGCGCCATTATTATGAATAAGTCCACTAAGGTCATCCTCCGAAAAATTACCACGATTAGTCTTTGGCGTAAACTTCATTGTCTCAAGTTCCGCAAGTGCCTTAGCTGCCTGCGAGATATTTATAGTATAGCATATTTTCCGCTCTTTTGTGCCACGCGGATTCGAAATTGCTAACGCAGTTTATCTAAAAGGTGACGGTTATTGTTGAGGTTTCCCTAGTATCTTTTGGCAAGGGATGCTGAATTCGGTTGCATGCAACCACGTTCAGCATGACAATGCTTTGTTCGGCATAATGATTATTCTGTCATCCCGAACTGCTACAAATGTGGATACGGGATCTCGCTACCGTGGATGCTAGAATTACTTGCTTGCATATGCCTTCTGAAGGACGGACTTTGCTTTGCGCGACACTTGCGTTTGGGATGGCATGCAGAGTTTTATGTTATTCGCTTATCGTTATTCTTCTGTAGCAACAAAAGTTACATAGATGTAAACATAATGCGTATTATCTGTTAATCTTCCTGACCACAATGTCCACTTATTGACAGTTCTGGCTGGAGCTTTATTTTGATATCCACAAGCGGGAATAGAGGTTCTAGACTTCAAATCGGAAAGGGTTCTTTCCTGGTACTTGTCACCACTCATCGAAGAACCGCTATTACGCCTCATATCGATTGCGTGTATGGCTACTTTATCAGATGGAGACGTACATGTTACCGTAACTGATCTTTTTGTATCTTCTGTTTTACCATAACTCAACTCTACCCAACCATCAGCACCAATCTTATTATAGCCTTTTGCTTGTCCCCATCCCCATATAATGGTATCATTAACTTTAATAGTACCAAGGGCATTAAAATTTCCTTCTCCATCATAACCACCAATGCACATATACGCTTTAGTTGAATTAGAATTGTTACTATACGTAAGCTTAATCGGCTTAATTTTTCCCTGAACGTATTTTGTTGTCGTAAGAGTTTTACACTTTGACTTTGACTGTACAATTACTAAAGTCTTAACGGTGTCATACCCCACGCCAAAACCTGTAGTTGGGTTGCTCATTGTAGTTCCGGTTGCACTATTTTTATGCACGACAATTGTATTTCCAGAATTTCCAGGGCTTACCTTACATTTTAGCTCATTGTCACTTCCAAGGTAACTGAATTTCCATACCAAAGGATCTGTATTGCTGTTGCCGGAGCCTGTTGCGCTACCACTTCCGTTAACGCTTTCTATTGTTGGATCCGCAAGCGTTCCCTGCACATAAACCTTCTTATTATATACCTGTGTTTTATATCCGGTCTTTGTTACCGTAAACGTAATTGTGTGACCGCCAAGTTCAAGCTTCCGTTTGCCGCTACTGTATATGCTTACATTTGCACCGTCCACCTTTACGCTAACGCTTCCACCGTCCGCTGCAGCCGTAACCTCAAAATTGGCATGTCCTGTTCCGCTTGTGGTAAGCGGCATATCGTAGCATGTGTAGGCACTGTAGCCAGATTCCTCCGGGGCAGAAGTAGATGGCGAAATAAGGTCGTTTCCGTCATTCTTGTAGACTCTAATGGTTGGTTCCTGCAAGGCCTTTATAAGCTTTATCTTTTTTGTAAAAGTCTTGTCCGTGTAGCATGGCTTTTTAACGGTAATTGTAAGAGTATAGTCCCTTGAAGAACTCGTGCTAAGGCTTACAAGTGTATCTGTATTAGTATTTCCCGAAGTGTTGGTTGTTGAGTTTCCAAGGCTACTACTATTCTTTATCTCCATCGTACAGCCGCTTTCCGCAGTGATTGTATAGGTAACATAAGAGCTTCCGTCGGCAACTTCAATCCATTCAAAATCACCTGTCTTTGTACCAGTCAGGCCAGGGTTAAATGAATAGGTCGGCTTCTGCAATTCCCTAACAACCTTTACCTTCTTTGTAAGCCCCACGTCATTGCAGAAGTCTTTGTGCACCGTGGCAACAAGGGTATGGGAAGCAACATTAAGGCTTCCGCTTGCAAGAACAGCAGTCCCGTTGTCTGTCACAGAAACTGTAGTTCCCTCTTCTGGTGCGGTTGCAGTATAGCTTACGGTGTCTGTTAAAGAAGCAACTTCTATGTATTCAAATCCGCTTGCATCCGTTCCGCAGCCGTTAAAGGCCTTTCCAAATTCAATTTCAGCAGCATCAGGTGTCTTTTCTATTCGTATTTTCTTTGTTACGGTTACAGCGCGTGCACCCACCTTTTTGGAAACAACTTCTATCGTGTGCCGGCCGCTTCCGCTTACAGAGTAGTGGCCTCCAGTGGCAGTCAGCACAGCTCCATTGTCCTTTACCGTAAGCGTGTCGCCTTCCTGCCCCGGGGTTGCGGTAAAGGTGATGGAGTCACTAGCAGATTCAACTTCATAACATTCGTAGCTTTCGTCAAAAAGACCGTTGGGTGTCTGCTCAATTGTAACCGTAGGCTCAACAAGGACGCAAACGCCAAGGCCCGGGTCTGTAGAAAGCTTCTCAGAATTCCTTCCGTGGGGACCAAGCACCTGCACTGTATATTCATAGGAAGTAAGTTCGTCTTCCTGTCCGTCAAAGTAATAGAGGAAAAGGCTACCGCCAGAAGTGTTCCGCCTTTGGTCAAGGGTAAGGATTTCGCTGCCCATAAAATGTAGCTTTCCGTCAGATTCGCGAAGGTAATAGCCAATTTCGTATTTTGAATCCAAGTTCCGCTTTAGGCTTTGGTCTGGAACTTCAAAGGAAAGGTAGCACTTTTTTACACTGGATGAAAAGAGGCCATCTGAAACATACATGTTCTTAACGTTGTCCGGCGGGGTGTTCTGGATGAATGTCTGCGAATAAAACAGTTCCGGGCTTTGCGCCTTAAGGTCTGCTTCTGCAAATTCTGCGCGGTTTTCCGGCCAGAGGCAACCGGAAAGGGTAATCTTTTGCCCTTCAGAGTCGTCCCTAAGATTGGCGCGGATTCTTATGTGGGTTGGGTCCACCAGGGTTTCGCTGTAGTTGTCTACCTCAAGGCCACCGTCTTCGCTCGTAAGGCAAAAGTTGCCTTTGCCGTCAGTTCCGTCCGTAAGCGCATTCTGCTTGCACAAAAGCTTAATTCCCTTGGGGTTAATCGTATACAGGTTGATTTCTATTGCGTTGCGGGCAGAAAGGTTTGGAAGGCCACCCATGTTAACGTGCTCGGTAGAAAATTCAAGCTTTCCAACCTGGCAGGTCGTAGTCCAGTATTCGCAGTATTCCCTTACCGGCTCATTGTAGGAGTCAGCACAAGACACTAAAGAGAGAATAGAATAGAATAGAATAGAATAGAATAGAACGCACGATTTTTACCTTTTCCATACATCCATAGCCTCCAACGCCAAGAAAAACATCACCTTATCTTAATTCTATCATAAAATCCAAGGATTACAACTACCCAAAAGGGTGGTTTTTAGGAAAATTTGCAAAAACCGGGTCTGGGGCTTCAATCGGAAAATGCTCATTTTCGTACAGCTCATCAGCCTAGCCGTCCTGCCGTCACCCTGAGCTTGTCTCAGCATCTGTGTAAGGCTAAATGCCGGCTTTTACAGATCCCGAATCCACATTTGTAGCAGGTGCGTGCAAATGTGGCGTAGCAGTTCGGGATGACAAGCTGCATTCGGGATGACCGAATACCCCTTTTACAGATGGGCGCGCAAAATGGCTACTTGCTTTTTTTACCATAAAATGCTATATTATCCGCATTCTGGGGATATAGCTCACCTGGTAGAGCGGCTGGTTCGCAATCAGCAGGTAGTCGGTTCGAGTCCGATTATCTCCATATAAATTAATGCTCTCTTACCAAAGAGAGTTTTTTTATTTTTAAAGCAATAAATGTTAGCCAAAGCGGACTCGAAGCGTAGGGAGCGCCGA
>DFJV01000023.1:24217-24538 GCA_002373205.1 Treponema sp. UBA3662 | reverse complement strand
TCTCTTACCAAAGAGAGTTTTTTTTATTTTTAAAGCAATAAGTGTTAGAAAGTTTAGGACTCGAAGCGTAGGGAGCGCCGACCAAAGGGAGGAAAAGGCGGCAGGGACGCCGCCGTCAGCGACCGGAGCCGGCCTGTAGGAAGGCAATAGGAAGTTGCTGACCGAAAGGCGAGTCCGATTATCTCCAAAAAAAAGATACTCTCTTAGCAAAGAGAGTTTTTTTATTTTAAAGCAATAGATGTTAGCCAAAGCGGACTCGAAGCGTAGGGAGCGCCGACCAAAGGGAGGAAAAGGCAGCACGGATGCCGCCGTCAGCGACCG
>DFJV01000023.1:0-24156 GCA_002373205.1 Treponema sp. UBA3662 | reverse complement strand
TCAGCGACCGGAGCCGGCCTGTAGGGAGACAACAGGAGGTTGCCGACCGAAAGGCGAGTCCGATTATCTCCAAAAAAAGATACTCTCTTACCAAAGAGAGTTTTTTTATTTTAAAGCACTAGATGTTAGCCAAAGCGGACTCGAAGCGTAGGGAGCGCCGACCAAAGGGAGGAAAAGGCGGCAGGGATGCCGCCGTCAGCGACCGGAGCCGGCCTGTAGGGAGGCAACAGGAAGTTGCCGACCGAAAAGCGAGTCCGATTAGCACTTCGACTACGCTCAGTGACCGTACGCAACGATTTTTTTTCGTACTTGATAAAAATTAGAAAGCGCACGGAGGCGCGGCTTAGCAGCCCGGAGATTTGCAGAGTAAATCTCCGATACCAAACAAAATCCACGAAGGGATTTTTAACTCGTTCTTGCCAATAAGTATCAAGCCATGGATGGCGTGTTAGCAACATGCAGAATTGCGTAGCGATTCTGCAATCATAAAAAAATCCATGGAGTTTTTATCGTACTTGCCAAAAAGTAAAAAGCGCATGGATGCGCGGCTTAGTAGCTTGGAGAACTGCCATGCAGTTCTCCAATACTCGAGAAAATCCACGGAGGGATTTTTAACTCGTTCTTGCCAATAAGTATCAAGCCATGGATGGCGTGTTAGCAACATGCAGAATTGCGTAGCGATTCTGCAATCATAAAAAAATCCAAGGAGGGATTTTTTTATGCGACGTACGCCGCCGTGGAGGGGCGCGAAGCGTTGCCGCAAAGCGGCAATGACCGTTAGGGAACCCCGGAAGGGCGGTGGCGCAGAGGCATGTTTGCCGAATTAGCCGATAATTGACATGGTTGAGCCGGGCAAGTACCGTCCAAATTATTTTTGTTGATTATTCCATAGAATTTTCATATATTATATAGAACAGAAAGGCAACTTTTTGAACAACCCAAAAACTTGAGGGCTAATATGAGCGACGACAACGACAAGAATTCAAAAAAGGACGATGAGCCTTTTGATTTTTTTAGACTTAGCGTAGACGATGACAATAACGACGAAAAAAAGCCAAAGGGACGCAAACCTTTTCCTTTTTTAGTCGTTCTGGCAATAGTAGTAGGCGCAGTTTTGCTGATAAACATGTTCTTTTCCAGCAAACCAGACGACCTTGTTGATTTTTCCAAATTCCGGGGCTTAATAGAAAGCGGACGCATTACACGCATAGTAATTGCCGACCCCTATTATGTTGGCTACGGGCCAGAAAGCCAGGCAGCAGTTTCTGCGGAAGGACAGAAGTGGTCTCCATTCGGCTTATCTTCATCAGACGAAGATTCCGGCAGACCTGTTTACCGTACGAACGGCAAATGGTCAGAAGATTTTGAAAAGCTGCTCATAGAAAAAGGCGTTGAATACAAATTTGAATCCCGCCAGTCTGGGATTTTCATTCAGATTCTGTTCAACCTGCTTCCATTCATTCTGCTTTTTGCCATCTATTTTATTGCAATGCGCCGTCTTGGTGCAGGAATGAACAGCATGGGCATCTTCGGCGGCAACGGAAGAAGCAAGGCTGTGGATGAAGGTAAGGTAAAGACCCGCTTTAGCGATGTTGCCGGTGTTGACGAGGCAAAGGAAGAGCTTGTGGAAGTTGTGGACTTCCTTAAGTCTCCAAAGAAATATACGGACATTGGCGGAAAGATTCCAAAGGGTGTGCTTTTGGTTGGCCCGCCTGGAACCGGGAAAACACTTTTGGCACGCGCTGTTGCAGGAGAAGCGGGAGTTCCGTTCTTCCGCATTTCCGGCTCAGACTTTGTGGAAATGTTTGTAGGCGTTGGTGCAAGCCGTGTACGCGACCTCTTTAGGACGGCACGCGAAAAAGCCCCCTGCATTATCTTTATAGATGAACTTGACGCCATTGGTAAGAGCCGCATGAACAATCTTGGCGGAAACGATGAGCGCGAACAGACACTCAACCAGCTGCTTGTAGAAATGGACGGTTTTGACAACGAAAAGGGTCTTATCATCCTTGCCGCAACCAACCGCCCGGACATCCTTGATCCGGCACTTCTGCGCCCTGGACGCTTTGACCGCCAGGTTTCAGTGGACAAGCCTGATGTTAAGGGACGCGAGGCAATTCTCCGCATACATTCCAAGAACGTAAAGCTTGACCCTTCAGTAGACTTTGATTCCCTTGCACACGCAACCGCAGGATTCAGCGGTGCAGACTTGGCAAACATTGTAAACGAAGCAGCCCTTCTTGCCGTACGCGGTGGCCGGAAGCAGGTTACAATGCCGGACTTTGACGAAGCAATAGAAAAGACCGTAGTTGGCCTTGAAAAGAAAACACGCGTCATGTCCGAAGAAGAGCGCAAGAGCGTTGCAATCCACGAGACAGGACACGCACTTGTAACAGTCTTTACAAAGAACACGTCTCCGGTACACAAGATTTCCATAATTCCCCGCGGAGTCGGAGCCTTGGGCTACACCATGCAAAGGTCAGAAGAAGAAAAATTCCTTAACACGGAAAAAGACCTCATAAACGACATAGACATCCTCTTGGGTGGACGCGCGGCAGAGCAGATTTGCCTTGGAGTTGTGGACACCGGGGCTGCAAACGACATTCAGCGTGCCACTGGAATCATCCGCAGCATGATTACCCAGTACGGCATGAGCAAAAAGTTCTACAACGTAACTCTTGGAAAGAGTGGCCGCGGCTATGCTTCTGGTGAACCGGAACTTGTACGCGAATACTCCGAGGAAACGCAGAAATACATAGACGACGAGATTGCCCGCATGATGGCAGAACGCTACAAGCACGTAATGGCGCTGCTTACAAAGCACAAGGATTTGCTGCTCTACATTTCCGACCAGCTTTTGGAAAAAGAAACCATGACAGGAAAGGAATTTGAAGAGTTTGTAAAAGACGAAGCAAATTGCGTAAAGGCCATGAAGCAGAAAAAGGCTTCCGCAAGCAAAGAAAAGGCACCGGCCAAAGAAAAGCCAGTGTCAAGCGAAAAGCCTGCCGCAAAGAAAAGAGCGGGAAGGCCAAGAAAGACAAGCGAGGCATAAAAGATGAAACTTTATTCAAGGCGCCACATTGTTTTTGCAGTCGTGGCAAGTTCAGTCGCGGCTGCTACACTTTCCGCATTCGTAAGCAGGAAGATTTTTTCTGACGGAAATGCAGCTTCCAAGAAAGAAGCCCAGTCTGCAATTGGCCTAACCGTCACGGACACGGAACAGGCCTCCGCAGAATCCTCCAGCACCATAGAAACAACCGGAAAAAACGGTGACCAGGTTGCACTGCAAACAAACACCCCTGCCCTACAGGTTGTGGCGGCAACAGACGGTGGCTACACCCAGGACGAAGCACAGAACATTGCGGTCTACGAAAAATGCAACGAGGCGGTAGTCAACATCACAACCCAGGTAATGGGCTACAACTGGTTCCTTGAGCCAGTGGTAACGTCAAGCGGTTCTGGTTCAGGCAGCATCATAGACAAGCGTGGCTACGTAGTAACAAACGTCCACGTAATAGAAAACGCAAGCACAATCAACATCTCTCTTGCAGACGGCAGCACTTATGAAGGCCGCGTAATAGGCAAGGACACGGAAAGCGACATAGCAGTCCTAAAGTTTGAGCCTGCATCAAACGTGGAGCTAAAGACAATAGCCTTTGGAGACAGCGAAAACCTAAAGGTTGGCCAAAAGGTCATCGCAATCGGAAACCCATTCGCACTTGAGCGCACCATGACAACCGGCATCATCTCTGGCCTCGGTAGACCTATCCAGGAAAGCGAAAACGTAATCATCCGCAACATGATTCAAACCGATGCCGCAATCAACCCGGGAAACTCCGGTGGCCCCCTCTTGGACAGCCAGGGACGCATGATTGGCATAAACACTATGATTTATTCTTCAAGCGGATCTTCTGCAGGAGTTGGATTTGCAATACCGGTAAGCACAGCACGCAGGGTAGTAGCAGACTTGCTCAAGTACGGAGAAGTTCGCCGCGGTGTAATGAGAATCTCACTTGTCCAGAACACAGGCAGGATCGCATCTTACGCAGGCTACGGAATCTCTTCTGGCGTAATCGTAAGCAAAGTAAGCAGCGGTTCCGAAGCCCAAAAGGCAGGAATCAAGGGCGGAACAAAAGCCGTTCAGTACGGAACCTTCAACCCAACAACAATCTACCTTGGCGGAGACATAATCACTGCAATAGATTCAATCAACGTGCGAAACTACGCAGACTATGCCAGTGCCCTGGAAGACAAACGCCCCGGAGACACCATCACGGTCACAGTCTACAGAGACAAAAGCTATCAAAAAATCAAGGTAAAACTGGAATCCTCACCCCAGGGTTCTTCCACAAACTCATCAGGCAAAAAAACAAGAAGCCTGTAATATTAAAAATTTTCTCCCGGACGGAATGCCAGCGTAAAACTGTGCCCGGCACTCCGTGTCCGGTCAGACTTCCATCAAGATCCCCGCTTTGCAGGGTTCCGGCTTCCGCCTCCATTGCCTATGGCAACCCGCTGTGCGGGCCCTTCCAATCGGGCGTAGGCTGCACCCCATTCACGCAAACAACTAATCTTACCAATAGAACAAATTATTCCATCAAGTAAACAAGCAGTAAAAATGATACTAATGCCATTAACAAAAAAAGTCCTGCCGAACTAGGAAACCACTGATTAATAGCATCGTGTCATTGCCGGGCTCGACCCGGCAATCCATAAATATCAATAATGCAAACAAATAGATTATCGGGTCAAGCTCAGAATGACACAAAGTTAATGATTTTCCATTCTGCAAACTTATTACGCAAGTCTTAAACAGGCCTAATTTGCAGCATAAGCAGCTCTTACCTTATACACTACCCGCCGCAAGAGCAAAACAGGTAAAATCATACAAAATCATATAGCTCCAAAACAAAATACCTAAGACAAGATTCAATACCTTGGACTTTTTAACATTATCATAATAAAATCTGACTTTAACAACTGTCAAATAATAAAAAACTATAAGTATTATTGACAAGTAAAAGAATTCCCAGTTTCTAAAGTTTTCAAAATTTGGAATCAACTCAATGCAACTGTGAATAGAAATCATTAAGCCAGACAATACGATAAAAACAAATTGTATTCCACCTTTATTTAATTTTTTGTTTTTCGTCATCAATAAAATTACGGTCAAACTTACAAGAAGAACCGCAAAATAAATGCCGCCAAATTTAAAAAAATTCTCTATATGAAAGCGGCGCAGTTCTGAACCAAAACTATACAATGTATTAAACAAAGGCAAAGCCGGCAAGAAAACAAACCCCAGGCAAGTTTTTAACAAGGACTTATTTTTCCTTAAAAAAATCCAGCCCAAAATAGAAAGAAGGTATGTTAAAAAATAACCAACCGTATGAAACAACAAGAATTTACTAATTCTAAAAACAGCATCTATGCCAAATAGAAAAGTGTAAATCATATTTTAGTCCTTTACCCTGTCCGGCGAGCGGCGGATGAATTGCTCCAAGCGGTCAAGGCGCGGGGTAAGCAAGTAGCGGTCGTCGTGCGGGGTAAAGAATTTGGAAAGCTTGTTTTCGCGTAAAAATGACTGGAACTTCTGCATGTCCAAAGTGGCTTTTTGGTCAAATTCCTTTGCGGCCTTCCTAAGCTGGCTTCCAAGGTGCATGGAAAAGGTAAAGTCTATTGCAAAAACCCCAAGGAAAATTCCCACCACAAAAGAAAACCAGGGATGCTCTGTAAACCAAACAACAAGACGGTTAACAGGCGGAAAAAGAAAAAAGTAATAGCTGGCGGAAAGCAGTCCCCAAATCACCGTGAACTTAGGGCAAATTATTCCCTTTATGTTGCCCCATTCCTTCGAATAGTCCCACAGCTTTAGGTTCATGCCCTTTATAAAAACAATGCCTGCAATATATTCAATCAAGGTCATTGCAAGAGCCATCACCACAAACATAAGCAGGTAGTGCAAAATTCCCCCGGAATCAAAACGCGTAAAATACGATTCGGAAAGGCTCAAAACGTAAAGCACAACAACGCCAAAACCATAGAGCGGAAGGCAAGGCCCCGTAAGAAAGCCCGGGTTAAGCCACTGCCTCTTGGGATTTGCCGGAGAAAGAAAGCGCCTGTAAAAAAGCTCAAGGAACCAGCCAAGAGTTCCACCAAAGAAAAACAAAAAAGTAATTACGATAAAGCTGCGGTATGCATTCATATTTTTTTTTCTGGACCAACTTTTATATTGCTAACCCGCTTTCCAGGGTTCCGGCTTTCGCCTCCATTGCCTGGCGGCAACCGCTTCGCGGCCCTTCCAATCGGGGGTAGGCTTTAATTTGCTAAAAGTGCAATTCTTAATGCAAACAAAAAATTCCCACAGCCTGCTCACCCTAAAAACAGCAAGCAAGTGCGGGAACAAAAATAATACTGGTCACACTGCCAGGCACTTGGTAAGCGTAATCAAACCACGGCCCGGCAATTTTGAATCAAGTGCCAAGAACTATTTTTCTATAGCAGTAGTGTCAACCGTGTAGTTGATTTTTTCACCTGCAGACTGCAAATCTGCAACAGTGATTTTGCTAAAGAGGCGTTCAAGGCGGGAGTTGCCCTGCTTAACTGCAACAGACTTAAAGTTCTTAAGAACATCCTCGTATGGCATGAACATAAGAACCCAGTAAGTTCCATCGTCATCAACATAGAGGTTCTTCTGAATTGCGCCTGCCACAACCTGCTTTGCCTCTGCATCAAGTTCCTGCTGGTATGAAGAATCAACACCGTCAAGGCTTGCGTCCGTATTTGAACGCTCAACGTTGTTAATCAAAGTGCCAAGCTTGTTTGCCAAGTCGCCCCTTGCCTGAAGCCTTGCAGCCTTAAGAGAGGTAGACTTGTCTGCATAGCGTGCAGCACCGGAACCGTAAATTCCCTTCTTGCTTTCCAGTTCAGATTCATCAACAACCCAAGTAGGCAGGTCATTCTTTTTTGCAACCTTCTTTGAAGAAGAGGCACATCCTGCAAACCAAGTTGCTGCAAGAACCATAGAAAATACAACTAATAAAACTTTCTTCATGATATCCTCCTGATGAAGTTTTTTCTATAAAAAGGGATAAATTCCCAAAAGGGTCATTACCCTAATTCACAAAATTATTTACTGTTGACAATTTCGCTATATAAACCAAACACCGCACCACCTACCCACGTTACAGCAGAAACAGGAATTGTTAAAGCGGTTCCTGCGACTCCTATAACGGAAGCCGTAGCATTTGCATCCGCAGAAATTGAACGCTTTACAGAAATTGAATTGTCGTAGGAATAGGTCTGGCTTGTCTTTACCACGTTTCCTTCCTGGTCAATTCCGCTGGTAATGTTTTCCACGGAAATATGGTTGTTGGTAAAGGCCTTGTGATATTCAGGATAATACTTTATTCCGTTGTTTGCCCTTGCCTCCGCCGCATTCTGTTTTGCTTTCTTTACGTCCGGCATCATCCACACAAGTCCGGCATCGCTTTGCGTAACAGACAGGTAGCCGCCAATAAAATTAACCGTTGCAAAAGCCGCACACTTTGTAAGGTTGTAGACAGTTGCCCCAACAATAACAAAGGGTTTTCCAAAGATTGAATACAGAGTGTAGCCCACGTTAAGCTTGCTCTTTACCGTTACCTTTTCCGATGATGAATAATCCCTTAGGCGGGTATAGCTAGTCTCGTCCTTTACGCTGTTTATGAATGAACTAACCGCGCTGTCCTTGTATACAAGCTTAACCGCGTTTGCAAAGCACACGTCAAGTTCTGCGGAATCACCATCCTTGTGAACAAGCTTTGCCATTTCAGAAAGGGTTGCGCTTCTTGCCACCCTAAAGCCCACGTCCTGGAATTTTCCCTTGCTCATGGGGGCAAATGAATCAGGAGCAATGCCGTCTTTGCCTTCCCTGTAGCCGCCGCCACATACGCATGGAGCAGAAGAATCATGGCACCATTCGCCTACGTTTCCGCTCATGTCAAAAATTCCAAGCTCGTTTGCTTCCTTTTCGCCAACCGGATGAATGCTTTTGTCGCTGTTGCCCTTATACCATGCAACCTTCCCCGGCTTGTCTCCACCGGAAAATTTGTAGCCCTTGGAAAGAATTCCACCGGAAGCGGCATATTTGAATTCCTTTGGGGAAAGAAGCCTGTAGCCGTTAGCCTTTTTGTCAAAGTACCACAAATCGCCGCTTATTATGTAGCAGGGTGTTTTTCCTTCCTTTTTGCTAAGGGCGTTGCAGTATTCAAGCGCTTCAAGAAAAGTAACGCTTTCTACCGGGCAGGCAGTTCCGGTAAAGCGGCTGGGGTTAAGGCCCATTAGGCTCTTGTATTCCTTTTGGGTAACTTCCGTCTTGGAAACAAAAAAGCTTTCTTCTTCGTTCTGGGCCTGAACAAAAACTTCGCTGCCAAAATCTATGTTTTTCTTGTAAATTTGGGCTTTTTCTTCTTTTTTTTCGCTCTCAGAAAGGGCACCTTCCACAATCTTTCCGTCCTTTGTCTTGAACGTTCTTTCCGCAAGAAGGTTTTCCTTGTCGTAGAGCTTTACCGTAGTGGAGTCGTACTTATCCTTGTCCGTCCTTTCTACGGAAGCCTCTGCCCTTAGTCCGTTGGTGTATACAGTTTTTACAACTTTGCTGGTAGAAGAAATCTTTTTGCCGTCTTTTAGCAAAGAAGTTTCCTCGCCAGCCAAGACACCGTTCTGGTAAAGCTGGTCCGTCCTTTTTTCATAGACATTTGTGGTGGTGCAAGAAAAAAGCAAAAGCGCAAGCACTGATGCTGCAAAATTCAATGAGAAAACTTCTATTAACTTATGGCAAAAAAACTTTTTCTTCATACAGGCTACATTATAGCACATTTGACCCCGAAATTCCATAGAGGTTTTTGCAAACACGAAAGTCTGTTTCGGGCGCAAAGAATTGTCGGGGCTGTCCAATAAATTCGTTGCACAATGTCATTCCGAACTGCTACGCCACATTCGCACGCACTTGCTACGAATGTGGATTCGGAATCTCTACACTATATGCAGCACAGATGCTGAAATTGGATGCAAGCACCCGCATTCAGCATGACAACACGTTGCGCCCCAAACTGATTTCCAGTTGCTTTACATAGTTTCAAGGGCAGAAAAATATTGTTTACTGGTGCAGGCGGACTATGTTGCTTACGTTGCCGTAGCGGTCTTCCACCCAGTAGTAGACATACTGGTTTGTGTACCAGTTATACATGTCCCTATTATGATCGTAATAGAATTCCTCGTATGTTTCTGCAAGAAGGGTTCCATGCCTTTCAAGCCAGCTACTTCCTTTGTCGCTTTCACCAGCTACATAGCGGTATACTTCGTAAGGATCGTCACCGCCGTCCCATGTGAGCGATGCATACCCCCCATTTGAGTCATCAGTTATGGTAACTGTCAGGTTTATATCCTGGTCAAATTTGTCGTGAAGTCTTTTGCATGAAGAAAGGCATGTTGATGCAACCAGCAAAAATGCAAGTGCTAAAACACTCGTAAAAAGCTTAATGTTCTTTTTCATATTCGTAAATCTCCAAAATATGTATCTTCTAATTGAATAACACAGCTGGAAAGCAAAGATTACATCCCACCTTCCAAAGTGCCTACATAAGATAAGACACCCGGAAAAAGAAAAAGTGTCACTTTTTTTCGGTAACTTTTTTTCAAAAAAATTGCGTTTTAAATACCTTTTCAAAAGCAAGCACGGCAGGGATTGGAGGGGCGGTTGGTAAAAAATTGAATCCGTGCAATTTTTTACCATGAGTTTTCTGCGAAAACTCAACCTGCTTTTTATTCTAAGGAAACGCTGAATAAAGGCTATATTTTTTCTTTGTTCTGTTTTTGACGAAAATTTGGAAGAGTATTTGACAGAAAATCAGCATTTCTAAGTTTCCTGTCATCCAGGAGTTTACGGGAGAGGCTTCCCGCAGGTCAATTTTCCCTCATTTCAGAGGGAAGCCGCACGGAATTCGGCACTCCGCCCGCCCTGCAAAACTTTCAGCAGGTTGACGCTGGCGAAAAGCACGAAGAGCCGGTTGATGTTTTTCTTCAGTCCCTTGTAGGCCGCCTTGCAGTAGCCGAACTGCCTCTTTATCACAAGGTGCGGCCATTCTATTTTGCTCCTTACGCTCGCTTTCCCTCTCTCAATCTTCCTGTCCCAGTCTGTTCCTCCGTTGCCGATTTTACTTTTCAGGCCCGACGGCCTTTTTGCTATCTTGTATTCAACCTTCGAAAGGTAGGCGTCTTTCCTTATCTCCTCATATTTCTCGATTCCCATCGGCGGACGCCCACGCCTTCCCCTGGGGTAATACGGCTCTATTTCGGCACACCATTGCCCCCACGGTATTATTGAGTTCATGTTGTCAAGAAATTCTTCACGCCTCGTCTTCCTTTTTCGGCCTGCATATTCGGCATCGGTAAACGTCTGCTGATTCATACTTGTATTATATCATTTTTTTTAGATTTAATCAGTTGTTCTCTAAGTATCAAAATGAGGTAGCAGGGGTTTTATTTTGGGGAAAAGAATAATGATGAAGGGAGACAAAAAAAGTGTAAAAATCTTAAAAAAAACTTGACAAATTTCTAGGGGGGGGGGTAACATTGAAATATCATAAAAGTTTTGGCGGTTTTCGTATGAGAACCGAATCTTTCTTTTTAGGAGTATCCTATGAAAAAGAGAATCTTTGTTACCTTATTTGTGTTGGTAACGGTTGCTGGAATTGTATTTGCGGCAAGCCACTCGGTAATCTGCAATTCAACACGTTCTGGAAAGTGTAATCACGGAGCCTGCAGTTGCAAGCATTATGTTTCTGCGCATAACGGCGGAAAATGTATCTGTGGCCACTGGGATTATGTGCATGACCGCTAGGTCATTTAACTTTTAAAAACTTATGGAGGTTTCTTATGAAATGGAATACGCTTAAGATAGGATTTGCTTTTGCAGTACTCTTTGCTTTGATTGGAGTATTTTCATTTGCAGAAGGAAGTTCTAACATTGAATCAGAACACAGCCATGAAGTAAATGTAGTTGAAGATCTGCACATGGAAAAATACGATGTTATGTTGGCAGAACAAAGGACTTGTCCTGTCTGTAAAGGTGACGGAAAATGTTCTGAGTGCAGAGGAAGTGGTCGATGTGATGATTGTAACGGTTCTGGCTACAGGGACAGACAGCATAAACACAAATGCAGAAGTTGTAGTCCTAGTGGTAGCGGAAAGTGCTCTCACTGTCATGGGCGAGGAAAATGTCAAAATTGTTCGGGAAGAGGAACCTATACTTCACGGGGATAGGCTCCCTATAAGTAGTTAATGTAATCTTGTAGTTTATAAAACCTGTTCTGAAATCGAGTGAGATTTTGGGACAGGTTTTTTGTTGCAAAAGGGGCTACGGCCGGGATTGTAGGGCCCCGCGCAAGCGGGTTGCGAAACCTAGTGGAGCAATGGAGCGGGTAGGGTCCCCGCGGAAGGCCGGAAAGCCCGTGGAAAATGGCCTCCTTGACATTTTTTACTTACTTATTGCAAACATTTGATGCGCCACGCTGGAATTTTTTCTGCGAGACCCCATGGCACTGCTTGTTAGACAGAGTAAAAAATGGCAAGACTTTCCTTCATGCAACATCTTGTATGACCAAGAAAGTGCCGCAAAAAAAATAAAAAAAGCACCCGGAAAAACCAGATGCTTTTGCTTTTTGAATGGCGTTTAGCCCAAGTTTAGCCCAAGGCCCTAGTTTTCACCATTGCCAACAAGGCACATCCATTCGGCCTCTGCACACAAAGTGTCGCCAACAAAAGCCTTTCCTGCCTGCTTTACCATGCGGGGAGAAACGCGCAAGTTAGTAACTTCCATGCGCACTGTGTCTCCCGGGCGAACCTGATGGCGGAACTTTACCTTGTCCACTGTGGCAAGGAAGAAGAGCGAACCTTCTGCAAAAGTTTTCTGCAGGCTGAGTGCCGCACCCCCACCCTGTGCCATTGTCTCTATAAGGATTACGCCGGGAACAACCGGGTACTGGGGAAAGTGCCCCTTAAAAAAGAAATCCTCGTCGGTAAATTTTCTTGTGCAAACGCAACCGTTTTCGTCATAGCTTTCGATTGTGTCTACGAACAAAAAGGGCTTTCTGTGGGGCAAAAGACTTTCAATTTCTGTAAATGCTGCCATTGTTTTCTCCATTAAATTTATAGTTATTTATACTTAAAATTTATTTGTTTTGGGAAGCTCCAAAAAAATCAGGCTCCAAATATACCCTTACTCTTCGCCGTTCCAGCAGTAGGTGCAAAGCTTGCAGTGCTCAAGACCAGTGCTGTCCAGCATGTCGTCCAGGCGGTGGTAGCGCAATGTCGTAAAGTTAAGCTGCTTTCTGATTTCTTCCAGCATCGCATCGTACTTGGGATTGTTTGGGTCACAGTATTCCTTTAGAACCTTCTCGCTTACATTGTCACCTTCAAACTGCTTTACCACGCGGCGGGCAATCAAATCCATCTCCGACTTTGAGCGCGAAAAGTTAAGGTACTTGCAGCCAAACATAATCGGTGGGCATGCCGGGCGAACATGCACTTCCTTTGCCCCAGACTTGTACAAGAAATCCGTCGTCTCACGGAGCTGTGTTCCGCGGACAATTGAATCGTCTATCAAAAGAATCTTCTTTCCTTTAATAAGCGGCTGAACAGGAATCAGCTTCATGTGGGCAATAAGGTTTCTCTGCTCCTGGCTTGTCGGCATAAAGGAGCGTGGCCAAGTTGGCGTATACTTGATGAATGGACGCGCAAAAGGAATGCCAGACTCGTTTGCATATCCAACCGCATGTGCAGTACCAGAATCAGGAACACCGGCAACTGAATCCGCATCGATTGCAGTCTTTGCATCGCGGTCACGGCGGGCAAGATAGCGTCCGCAGTTGTAGCGCATGTCCTCAACATTAACGCCCTCGTAAGAAGCCGTCGGGTAGCCGTAGTAAATCCACAAGAAAGTGCAGATTTTCATTTCCTTCTGTGGCTTCTGCAAAACCTCGTAACTGTCTGCGGTAACAAAGTCAATCTCCGCAGGCCCAAGCTCGTGGCAGTCCGTGTAGCCAAGATTTATGTAGGCAAAGTTTTCAAAGGAAACGCAGTGGGCAAAGGCACCAGCATCATCTTCCTTCTTACCAATTTGAAGAGGCGTGCGGCCAAATTTGTCGCGGGCAGCATAAAGACCTTCGGGAGTCATAACAAGAAGCGTCATTGACCCCTTAACCTTCTGCTGAACGTATTTAATTCCGTCAAGAATTGTCTTCTCGTGGTTAATCAGCGCAATAATAAGTTCCGTCTGGTTAATTTCTCCGCCAGACATCTCCAAAAAGTGGGTGCCACTCTTTAGAATCTCGCCAACAAGCTCGTCCTTATTGGTCACAATGCCAACAGTCGTTACCGCAAAGCGTCCCAAGTGGGAGTTCACCATAAGCGGCTGCGGCTCGTAGTCAGAAATACAGCCAATGCCAAGCTTACCGTGCATACCGTCAATGTCGCGCTCAAATTTTGTGCGGAAGGGAGAGTTCTGAATATTGTGAATAGAACGCTCAAAAGTTCCGTTATCCGCGTAAATGGCTATTCCACCGCGCCTTGTTCCCAAATGCGAATGATAGTCAATGCCAAAAAACAAGTCCAGGGAACAGTCCCCCTTACTTGCAACGCCAAAAATTCCGCCCATAGCCACCTCTTATAAACTAGGCCTAGATTATAAAGAAAATCGCAGAAAAATTCAATTATGGGGGTCTCTATTTTTTCTTCTCTTTTTGCGGCACCTACTCTTTGAACCGAACACCCTTCTGCCACCATCCATTCCCAGTGTGTGGGCTTTCCGGGGTTCCGGCCTTCGCCTCCATTGCTCCACTCCGTTCCGCAACCCGCCTGCGGCGGGCCCCTCCAATCCCTGCCGTGCTTTTATCTGCAAACAAATTGCCATGCCAAACTGCTACGCAACATTCACATGCCCTTGCAACTAATGTGGATTCGGCATCTCTTTATTTCACAAAGCATCAGAGACAGTCAGCCAAGTTAAACAGGAATGCTTTCCTTCTCACATCCATCAGAAGGTTCATCATAATTCATTCCAAGACTTTCCATCACATCTTCAAGAGGTGCCTTCATTTTTTCCGCAGCAAGCTTAGGATCAATATTAAATTCCCTCACAGCAATTACGGCAGCCTCCACAGCAGAAGCCTTGCGTTCATCCCTGCGTATGTCCATTTCCCATATACCCATAGTGGCGTATGCCTCCTTGAACCCTTCACTTTGCTTAAGATTTTCCACCCGCTTTGTAAGACGTATAGAAAAATCATCTTCGCTTGGGTCGTTAGTGTAGACGAAGCGTAGAAAATTCCTTATCTTTGCGTCCGTCTCTTTTTCGTACCCGCTTGCATTATATATCACTTTTTTGATTTTGTCATTGAAATTCAGGCCATGAACCTCATGGCTCGCCCAGCTCAGAATGACGCAGAGTTAATGGCATTGAAAAAATTGACAAATTTCATTTTGCATTTTACAATTGATTATGATGGTGAATGACGAAGAAAAACTTGGCAATATTCTCAAATTGTTGAAAAGTGATGCTCTAAAGGAATATGCTGAAAAAAGGAAAGAGTTCGACTTAGACAAAAAATACAAATTCAACATATTTGAAACCATATCAGACACATATTACAAAGAAAATTTTCACACAGACATTCTTTTTAGCATTTTGGATCCAAATACTCCAGAAATCGGACCCATCTGCAACGAAAAAATTCTTAAAGAATTTGTGAAAACGGTTGCTAATGACAAGTCATTTGAATTCACAATCGATTACACCGTAAATGTTTCAAAACAAGTATACAATGTCGTAAACGATGAAAAGGGATATATAGACCTGTTAATTACAAATGATCACAATCAGGCAATCATCATAGAAAATAAAATCAACGATGCTCCAGACATGGATGATCAGCTTGTTCGGTACATGAAACATGTTGACAAGGAAATATTCAAAAACAACCCTGGGGAAATGAGAGTTGTCTACCTGACCTTGATACCCAATGAAAAAAAGCCAAACATTGACGAGTATGACGATTACTTTTCAGGCTATAAGGATTTGTTGAATGACGGGGAAACCCTAAAATATCGCTATGCGGTTGACAAAGGCAACTCCAAACAGGACTTGATATATTTCTTGTATAGAAGCATAAGCCTCTTGGAGAAGTATTCTAAGGACATATCTAACGATGAAGAAAAACAAAATAGTTTACTAAAAAAAATTTACTTGGAACAATATAGAAGCCTTTTACTACATTTAGGAGGAGAAGCTAAAATGTCAGATTTTGCAGAGAATTTATTAGAGGAAATCTATAAAGACCAAAACTTGTTAGATGCCGCAAATGAATTGTACGAAATTTTCTCTGATTGGCGCAAAAAGCCCCAAAGGAATTATGATAGAACTCCTACGAAAGTAAGTAACTTCTTTGATAAGAAATTGAAAGATATTTGTTATGGAACAAGTTTACACAAAGACCCAAACGACAAAGGGTACATAACAGAAAAAGGAAACTATATATTCTATGTTTGCGGAGCAGGACTTGAACTTGAAATAGGTTTTGTAAATAGAAATGAAAACAAAAAAATTGAAGCTACTAAATGTAAGGAATTTATAGGTATCTTAGAACAAACGTTAGAAACTAAACTGGAAGGAGATGAATGCAACTCAGAATGGTATGTTTACCACCGCATCTACCCCCTTGAAGGAAAAACAAGCATGGAAGATTTTTTAGAACTTTACAAAACAAAAATTCAAACAATAGAGAAATCATTCTTAAATGCTTAACGCTCTCACAATTTTTTTACAAAATTGGATCTGAACAGAACTGCTTTCGGCGGCAGCTTTTGCAAAAGGAGCCCATCCACACGTCATCGAATTGCTTTGCGGCGGCCCTAACAAAATCTTTGTCAGAGCTTAATACACCGGCTTCAAAATTGCGGGTATTATCGCCTTTCATGCCAAGCCCCGCACCGGTCAGGTTTGCAGAACCAACATAGGCAGCCTTTAAGTCAAAAACAATGATTTTAAAATGCACGCGCGGGCACAAGACTCTCTCCATGCCTTCAATGAGCGTGGGGTACTTGTCAAAGTCTTTTCTAAAAGCAGGGCCCGGTTCCTTTGCATGAATCAGACGGATTTCCACACCGCACTTTACAAGATCCGACAGCGTCTCCAAAAGAGGCTTTGAAGAGCGGCCGTCTTTTACATACAAATCCTTTATGTCCGCAGTCCCAATCCAAAGCAACTTTTTTACAGACTGAATGCGCTCAATCACTTCTGTATAATGCTCGCCGTTTGAAACAAAGCGGAACGAGGAAAGTGATGTTGTTGGCGCAAGAATATTTTTATTCAACATGGAAAGTACATACAGATTATACCATGCCTTGTAAAGCTACTCAATGATAAAGTTTTCAAAGCGTGCTTTGGCAACCTAAAAACAATTCTTCTATATTACAGCCAAGTTCTTTAGCCGCCATTGCAAAAATCTTTCCGCAGGTTCTTGCATCGTCAAGGGCGTTGTGTGCATCGTATACAATTCCAAATTGTTCAGCCAAAAAGGTAAGCCTGTGGCTCTCCAACTCTTTCCATGCCTTGCGTGCTATTTGAAGCGTACAGGCATAGTCCGCATTGGGCAGAGGCATACCAAAGTAGTCGCAGCAAGCACGGATAACACCCATGTCGAACCGGGCATTGTGAGCCACAAAATGTATTTTTTCTTCCCCTGATGATTTTAGGAAAGATTCCACAACAGTCTGCCAGACTTCCGGAAAGTGAGGACTGTTCCTAACATCCCCATAACTAATTCCATGAATGTCTGTAAAGTCCGGGCAAAAATACATCTTTGCAGGCTTGATGAGAGAATAAACGCTGTCTTTTTCCTGGCCATCCACAAAGCGCACCACCCCAACAGAACAAGCGCTATTCTGATAAACATTCGCCGTTTCAAAATCTATTGCGTAATATGTCATGGCTTTACCTCACGGATATATTATAGCACAAATGGTCTATCATAGCGTGATAGCCTAAAATATTTTTTATATAGGCCGAATGTTGAGTTTTTTGCACAAAATGTGCCATCACCAAACAGACACACGACAATAACACATGCGTCTACAGAAACGCCATTTGGCAGATTGCGTTTATTTCTCTTTGCCCGCCATAGTCATTTCGTACATGCCGGCTATTTCTTCGCGCCAGCGTTTGACTAAGGATTTGGGGGCCAGGGGTTGGGCATCGGTGCCCCATTTTAGGACTTCCCTTAGGACTTTGAATTCTTGGGCGGAGGAAAAAGTTATGGTTAGGGAGTCTTGGTCTTCTGCTTTTATTTGCTGGTCGTTTGCCCATTTGTGGTATTTCATCCAGTCTTTGGCGTAACCGGTAAAGCGGATTTTGAAGTTTTGTATTTTGTCTTCTTTAAAGGCGCCGAGTCTTCCGCCGCCACTATAGTTGTTAAAGTCATAATTCTTGGGCAGCGTAAACTTTTCATTTGTAACGATGATGTCCGCCATAAAATTTAAGTCGTACAAAATGATGTTGTCTGCATATTCACTGTAGGCAAAAAGATATACAACTCCGTTGTCCAAGATAAGCTGGTAGGGACAGACCGTCCGCTGAGATTTTTTGTTGGAATAAAATTTTGTGTAGTGAAATTTTATTTTGAAGTTTTTATCGAGAGCCTCATTAACGAGATCCCAGTTTTCTGTCTTGATGTTATATTCCATCTGGGGCGCAACTATTACGCGGCCAGATGACAAGAGGGAGTCGTTTTTTGCAACTTTAGGCTGTAAAAAATATATGAGCTTTGTGACTTTTTCAAAGAGGGGTGTGTGTTCAAAGTGCTGCAAAAGTCCCCTTAGGCTTGCAACAAGGGCAATGTCGTCTTCTGTTTTTTTTGAATATATTTGCTCCACTTTTTTCTTGATTGCATAGCTTCCGCCTATTTGCTTTTCTTCTAGAAGATCCATGTCCTTTAGCTTTCTTACCATGCGGTAAATTGTAATTTCGGCAACATCAAAATACTTCTCAAAAAACTTTGCGTTGTATTTTATTGTAGGATCAGTGGGCGGAGTGCGGAGAATGCGCAGCATGTCATAATCGCGCTCGGCGAGTTTTGGGTTTAAGCGCTTGTTGCGGCGTT
Organism: Treponema sp. UBA3662; assembly: GCA_002373205.1. Lineage (GTDB taxonomy): Bacteria > Spirochaetota > Spirochaetia > Treponematales > Treponemataceae > Treponema_D. The sequence goes on along the minus strand of DFJV01000023.1, from coordinate 5,962 downwards.
TTTCCTCTAATTTTTCCTTGTTTCTTTCCTTTACTAAGTCGTCAAGTTTTTTACTCATGCTCATATTATAACATGGCTGTTTTAAAAATGCTATCACTTTATGATATATTGGATGTAAAGTTTTACAGATTCCGAATCGAGTTCGGAATGACAGGCTCTTTTTCGGAATGACAGGTTTTTATGATAGATTGGATGCAAAGCTTTACAGATTCCGAATCGAGTTCGGAATGACAGGCTCTTTTTCGGAATGACAGGTTTTTGTGATAGATTGGATGCAAAGTTTTACAGATTCCGAATCGAGTTCGGAATGACAGTTTTTTTAGGCATGACAGTTTTTTTAGGCATGACAGTTTTTTTAGGCATGACAGTTTTTTTGGGGCACGACAAATTATTTTAGTTTTAGAAGAAGCCGATTCTTTTTTCGGCGCTGCCTAGTCTTTCGCTTTTGCAGAGCTGGTGCAGTTCGTTTAAATCTGGTCTTTTGCCGTTGAGGATTTCATCCATGGTGATTTTTCTGACTATGTTGTCTATTTGGCCGCCGCTTAAGTCATAGTTTTGTGCCACGGACAAAATCATGTCATCATTGAGCCAGTCCAATTTTGACTTCCAGATTTTTTGCTTGGCTTCTACTGTTGGGTTTTCGAATTTTATCTTGAACAAGAAGCGCCTTTCAAAGGCGGCGTCAAGATTGGTGGCAAGGTTTGTGGTGCAAATCATTATGCCTTCGAGCTTTTCCATTTCTTCCAGGATGATGTTCTGCATGGCGTTTTCCGTCTGAACCACATTTCCGCTTGCAGAATCTTTGCGTTTTGAAAGTATGGCATCTGCTTCGTTAAAAAGCAGGATGGGCATTTTTCCGTTCTTGTCGCTTTTTGCGGTTTTGCACAAGCTTCTGTAGTCGGTAAAAACTTTCTTGATGTTTTTTTCGCTTTCACCAAACCAGCAGGATTTTGCGCTGCTTATGTCCACATGGAGAATTTGCCTGTCTGTTTCTTTTGCAATCTGATAGACGCTTTCCGTTTTTCCGGTACCGGGCGCACCGTAGAGCAGGACAGCAATTCCTTGGGGGAGGCCTTTTTCTAGCAGGCGTTTCTGAATGGGGCGCAGGTTTTCTTCGTGCAGGGATGATTTTAGGCGGTTGATTTCTGCTTCGTTTTCCCTGGCATAGAAGAGGACCTTTTGCTTTATGGACTGGGGCTGAATTATTTCCGTACCTTTTGCGGATTTTGTAAACAGTTTTGCGTTTTCGCCCAAAAGCATTTCTTTTGCCGTTGCAGAAAGTTCAACAGCAGAATCCATAAGGTTTCCCTTATTTGTAAATTCAATCAAGCCTTTTTTTAGAAGGACGTGGCTTTCATTCATGAACTCATCTGCGACTTTGAATTTTTTTGAGCTATCGCCATAAGCGCTTTCTATTGTAGAAGACAATCTTGATTCGAATCCAGTAAACAAATCCGAGCAACAGTTATAGAAAAACATTCTGTCATGAACGTCAGGAACAAGTTTTATTGTCTCGGCAAAGAAGGAATTGTGCACAAGCTTTTTTTCCATAGTCATTATTTCTGAAATCTTTTCAAAGCTCATAAGGGGGCTTTCTATTAGCGCTCCCATTTTTCTAATTGTTGAAAACACAAAGTCTTCGCCTTCGTTTTTGTCTGTGATGGTGATTTTCTTGTTGCTGATAATACAATGGAGAAGATCTCTAGAAAGTTCAAAACTATTTTGCAGTCCCACTTCATTGCTATCCAGCCCCATCGTGTTTGTTATATAGCCTTTTTTGAGCAGGGACTCAATATCGCTTTTGTAAGATAGGACTTTCATTACTGGTACGCAAAAGAAATCTGAAAGTTCGTTAAAATTGCAAGCATGGCCATTGTTGTCAAAATAGTAGGAGATGATGCCGCAAAGCATCCATGTTGCATCGCTTGTTGTCTTAAAATAGGAGTCGAGTCTTTCCTGTGCCTTGGAGAATTCCTGAGTTCTTCTGATTCTTAGCCTGGAATCGGCAAGCTTGTTTGCAATTACGGAAATTGAGTCCAATACATTAAAGTTGATGCTGTCTTTGTTTGCCATATATACCTCCGTTAGTTTACTGAGTAATATATCATATTAGACTTTCATCCTATGATAGACTGGAGGAAAAATAAAAAATATTTTCAAGGGAGTTCTCCTTGAACCCCAAACTTGGAGGGGGAAAAACCGCTCAGAGTCCGAAGCCCGCTGTTTTTCCCCATCCAAACCACCCTTCAACGGTACGCACTTGCTACCGTCTCATCTCGGGCACGGCTTAGGGCCATATCGCTCAACGTTTCGCGATATGCCTAAGAACCCAGTTTCATTTAATTCACAGCGATTTTTATCCATGATACAGGCAGTTCTCCTTGCACACTTATACTTCTGAATTCTATTTATTTATGCTATTTGTATTAACTTATTTTTTCGCAGAATTTTTTTAAGAAAAAACTTTTGTTGACAGTGGGCTTTTTTGTAATTATTATTGGGGCGTAGAAGGAAGGAAAAGATGGCAAACGGTAAGGAAGATTTGGACGAAAAGAAAAAAGACGAAATAAGGCCTTTGGAAAGCGGACGGTATTCAGAGTGGGCTAATATTCAGGGGCGGGAAGATGCGGAGATGCTTTACGAAAAGCGCACTGCCTGGAGTGGGGTTAGTTCTTCCAAAGAGTTTTACAGCCGTTACGATAAGGATGAAGACTAGACGGAAAATCTTTTTCTTAAAAAAAATCTTTGCAAGGAAAAACTCTGATGAAAAGGAAATATTGGCTTTTGGTGGCGCTTGTGCCCTCGGGAACGGCATGGGGAAGAAATTTTTACCACTTTCCACGAATGAGCCACAATCCAAAATCATCCGTAAGTTTCTACGATTTGATTGATGACATAAAAAATCTGATTAACCACATACTTGTATTTATCCAAGAAAACGGTGGCTGGATTATCATTGCGCTGATGCTGGTGGCTGTTTTTGCAACTTGCCTGAAAAAAAAGCAAGATAAAAATGATAAACATTCAAACGATGAGGATTGAATCATGAAGGTGAAAGACAACAAGGTAGATCTGAACAGCTTTTGCAGATAGAGCCTAGCCCCGATTGGAAAGGTTGCGAAGCAAGACCGCCGCAGGCGGGCCGGAGCGCAAGCGTAGCCTTGGAAAGCGGGTAATACGAAAAACTGAGGAACGGCGTAGCCTTACGCACAGTAAGACCATAAATGCCGCTCCAGAAAAATTTTATGGTTAATCGAAGTTAGCCGGTACAAGGCTTGAGACGCAGGTGTCGTCCCACTTGTCGCCCTTGTAGACTTCCTTGATGTAAAGGATTATATTGCTGGTCGGCTTTTCAAGCTCAATTCTCTGGGAGACCACTTCATCCTTTAGGCTAATGTCGTATTCCAGTTTGTTATCAAGGTCTTTTACGCGGAAGGTTTTTACTCTGGAATTCTTTTTGTACAAGTCCCTGCGGTAAAAGTCTACGTAGCCGTTTACGATTGAAAGGCTGGAAAACGGAGTTGTCGTTTTTAACTTTATGTACTGGTTTATTCCGTAGCCTTTTGCGCCTTCTACCCAAGGCTTATGTTCGGTATCCCAAGTTGAAGAGCTTCCCTTGTCGGCAGGTGGAAGGAAAAAGGTTGCAAGGTTTTCTGCGACATATTTTGTAGTCTTTTCCTTTAGCTCGGAACTTGCCGAATATTTTGCACCAAAGTCACGGAAGGAAAAATACATGTCGTTTTCCTGCACGGTCTTTCTGAATGACCGCTCCCATTCCAGAAACGACTCGGTACTTTCATCTTCCACATATTCGAGGGAGAAAAACTGGACGTGGGAATTGTTGGCAAAGAAAGCGATTTCCTCAACATCACCTTTGTTTATGAAATGATAGAATTTGTCTTCGCCAAGGAAAAATCTGCTGCAGTCAAGTTCTTCCGTTGTTTCTGTTTCTTCGTCATGAATGCTTATTTTGTCTTTGGTGATTGTGTATGTGCGGGGAACATGCACGCCTTCGGTAAAAACGATGGTTTCCTCTTCCTGTGCAAAAAGGCTGGTAAAAGAGAAGAGAAAGGCCATTACCATCAAAAACTTTTTCATTGTTACTCCTTCACGTCTTTGCGGACGTGCAGCGCAAGGAAAAATCCGCCGCAGAATTACGGCAGATGTCAAGCTATCTTTACTGCATTGCCGCGCCAAGGCAAAGGTTGCCCCGGCAGGGAAATGCAAAAGGCTTACTTGCCCGAAAGGAGGCTTCCGACAAGGCCTGCAACCTGGGAGAGGGTGTCGCTGTCTTTTTTGGCGGCAGGTTTCTTTGCAGCAGGCTTTTTTGCGGCAGGTTTCTTTGCGGGTTTGCTGGATGATGAGCTTGAAGATGAACTTGTGCCAGAAGAAGATGTGCCACCCAAGAGGCCTGTAAGAAGAGAGCCCATGTTGCCGGCAGAAAGTCCGCCCAAGAGGGAGCCTAATGCATTGCCGCTCACGCCGGAGTCGTTTGACTGCTTGCCCAGTACGCTAAGAAGCAAGGGTGCGGCTGCTGCAAGGATGGATGTTACCGTAGACTTTTCTACGCCGGATGCCTTTGCGATTGAAGTTGTGTTTTTTGCCTGGGAAGAGCCCAACAAATGTGAAAGGATTTTTGCCCCGTCGCCAAGGTCTATCTTGCTTGCGGAGTCGCCGGCATGGCTTGTGAGTGCCTGAAGGAAGCCAGCTGCGGTTGAGGCTGTGTTTGCCTGGGTGCTTGCCCCGGACAAAAGGGTTGGAAGTGCGCTTGTTAAAACGCTCTTTACTTGGTCGGAGGAAGCGCCAGATGCTTTTCCGATGTTCTTGATGTTGGATGTGCTTAGCATAGCCGTTAAAATTGATGATGCGTCCATAATTGCTCCTGTAAAGTCAAATCTTTAGATTGCAATCTATAAGATTACAATCTATAAGATTGAAATATGCTTTTATTATAACACGCATTTTTGATTTTTGGGAAAATAAATTTACTTTACATGTAGAAGGCAAGTGCAAATGTAAACACGAAAGCACTTCCATTCCCAGCAGGGAACCGCGTCAAAAAAGCCGAGCGCGGATACAAGGTATCTGACTCGCTTCGCTCGCTCCGCGCAAATGCTTTTTTGCCACGTTTCCTGCCTCCATTCCAGTGCTTTCTCGGCATATTTTTTGCATTAGAATTATCGAGCCCCACACTTGTCTTCTACAGTAATTGGGGCAAGGGACCTTTCTGCCATATTTTCTTTACGTTACGCACCAAATTGATTTCCTTATGGGTTTATTAGGCAAGAATAAATTTTTAGAATCGAGTTTCCTGCCTCCATTCCAGTGCTTTCTCGGCATGTTTTTTGCATTAGAATCATCGAGCCCCACACTTGTCTTCTACAGTAATTGGGGCAAGGGCCTTTCTGCCATATTTTCTTTACGTTACGCACAGAATTGATGACAGGAAAGGAAAGTTGATTTTTTGCTGGGGGATTGGTATGCTTGGGGTATGACGGTTGAACAGTTTGTTGATTTTTTGAATGCAAGAAGGGATTTTTCTTTTGAATATGGCGGCAAGAGGTATGCGCTTAGGGCTGAGTCTGACGGAAAGGGCGGGCTTAAGGTTTTCTTTGGGCAGGAATACGGCTTGATGCAGGAATTTGAGGATGTTAAGGAGCTTTTGGCTCTTGCCAAGGTGGGGAATTCTTTTTTGCGGGCTATTCTTGGGGATTTGGATTTGTAACTTTGCGTTTGGGATTGGGGATAAAGATTCCCGGGTCGAGCCCGAGAATCCTATGATTTTGTCAAGAGGGTAACAAAAAAAAGTTACTCCAGTCCTTGATTTCTTATCCGGCAACGGCAAGCTTTGCAAGGCGTTCTGTCCTGCTTAACGGAGCCACGAATTTCCTTGGCTCGTACCTGCTATTGTTTTTCAGCAGAGTGTACATAAGCTCTGCCATTTTTCTTGCAACCGCAACGA
>DFJV01000153.1 GCA_002373205.1 Treponema sp. UBA3662 | reverse complement strand
CCCTTCCGCGCGAATAAAAAAAACTTTTTTCCTATTTTCCTACATATTTTCGTAAGTCTGCACGGAATCTTCCAAGTGCTCTATCTTAATTCCGGCCTGGCGGAACATTTCCATAGAGTCAGCTTCATCATGGTAATGCTTTTCGCAGACAACCCGCTTTATTCCGCAGTTTATGATGAGCATTGCACATGTTCGGCAGGGTGTCATCTTGCAGTAAACGGTGGCACCGTCAATCGGGATTCCGCGCTTTGCAGCCTGGCAGATTGCGTTCTGCTCGGCGTGTACGGTGCGCACGCAATGCTGGGTAATGGAACCGTCCGCATGGATCATCTTGCGCATCAGGTGGCCAACTTCGTCGCAGTGGGGTAAACCAGCGGGGCTTCCTACGTATCCCGTTACAAGAATCTGGTTGTCCTTTGCAATCACACAGCCGGACCTTCCCCTGTCGCAAGTGGCACGCTTTGCTATGGTGCGGCACACTTCCATAAAATATTCATCCCAAGTAGGGCGGATGTAGCCACTGTTACTATCACTGCTCATAATCACTCCGGACTGCCACACAGTCTTTGCACTAAAGTTCCTTCACTTCAGCAACTTGAATACAAAAAAAGCACCCTCAGTTAAGAAGGTGCTTTAGCCAAAAGCGGTAGAAGGGAGTCGAACCCTCGTCTTCAGCTTGGAGGGCTGAGGTAATAAGCCGTTATACCACTACCGCGTAACGTATATGTAATATAGCAAGTATCACAAAAAATGTCAATATGGATAGCCCATTTTTTTCCAAAAAAAACGGACCAAAAAAAACGGACCAAAAAAAACGGACCGGCAAAGAACCAGTCCGCTGTAAAATGCCCAAAGGCACAAAATGCTTAAACTAGAGATTAGCCACAAGCCATTCCTTGAAAGGCTCATATTCCTTTGACATTGGAATTGCGCGGTCGGGAAGGGCCATTACCTTTTCAAGCCTGTCCGGCATACTTGGTTCGCGGCCAATCGCCTTCTGAACAGTAGAGCCGAATTTTGCAGGATGTGCAGTTTCCAGACAAATGCCTACCGCTTTTCCAGAGGTAACATATTCAGCCCAAGCAGGAACGTTAGCCGTAAGACCCACCTTGTTAATGTCCACGTCTTCCTTTCCTTCCATAAGCTTTGCCATTGCACCGTGGCGCAAATCGTCCCAAGCCTTCCAGCCTACAGCTCCATGCGGGTCAATTATATAACCGGTCTTAAGGTTACAGTCAGCAATAGCCTTGAGCGTACCTTCATCATCTGTCCAGTAAGAAGCAAAAAGTGAGCGCACCTGTTCAAGAGAATACATTGCTACGATTCTCTCGTAATTGCTTGGGGCACCAACATCCATTGCGTTGCTAAGAGTTGCTACGGACGGACGTGCATTGTATTCACCGGTTGCAATCCAGTCAGGAACAGTGTGGTTGGAATTTGTTGCGGCAACAAAACCAGCTATTGGGGCACCCATCTCGCGGGCAATAAGGCCGCTGGTAAGGTTTCCAAAGTTACCGCTTGGAACAACTGCAATAATAGCAGGATTGTCAATCTTGCTGTCGTGGGGAACACGGTCGCTAACAACAAGGGATGAATACATATAATAGAAACTCTGCGGCAAGAGACGGGCTATGTTTATGGAATTTGCAGAAGAAAGGCGGAATTTCTTGCGAAGGTCTTCATCGGTAAAGGCTGTCTTTACAAGCTTCTGGCAGTCATCAAAGGTACCCTTAACCTTGAGTGCGCGGACGTTACCGTCAAAAGTAGAAAGCTGCTTCTCCTGAAGTGGGGAAATCTTTCCGTCCGGGTAAAGAATTGTTACGTCTATGCCTGGAACATTGTGGAATGCGCTTCCAACAGCACTTCCTGTGTCACCGCTTGTAGCAACAAGTATGTGCAGGTTGCCGTCTTCTCCGCGGTTAAAGTAGGACATAACGCGGGCCATAAAGCGGGCGCCAAAGTCCTTAAAGGCACAAGTCGGCCCGTGGAAAAGCTCAAGAACGTATGTAACAGGGTCAATCGGAACAACCTGCGGCATAAAGGGGTATGCATCCTGGATTATAGACTGGAGGTCTGCATCTGGAATCTCGCCCTCTACATAAGGCTTTGCCATCTCGTATGCAATGTCACGGAAAGAAGGTGAGGGAGTGCGGTTCAAAAATGACGGGGCAAGTTTTGGAAATTCAACGGGAATGTACAGTCCGCCTGTCTTTGGGTTCATACCGCCCATTACAGCGGTCTTAAAATCAACTTTTACTTTTTTGTCTCTGGTATCTGTGTATATCATTTTTTACCCTTGCCGTATTTTTTGCGGAATATCCGCATTTTGATTTATTTTATGACTTTATCATATAAAACAATTGTTTGCAAGTATCAGTAAAATTTTATAATCCAGCATCTTATAATATTTTGGAGCGCATTGCTTTTTCAACTGTGCCCGGCACTCCGTGTCCGGTCAGACTCCGCAGCATTTTATCCCGTAAAACAAGCAGCGCCAAGGAGGGCGCGTTATCTGGCAGCGTAAAAAACTGGCAAGTTTTCGCCAGAAAACTTGCGGGATAAAATGCCACGGAGGGCATTTTATCCCGCTTTCCAGGGTTCCGGCTCCCGCCTCCATTGCCTAACGGCAACGCGTTCCGCGCCCTTCCAATCGGGGCTAGGCTGTATTTGCAAGTAAGCATCAACCAATTACTGGTCTTAGCACAAAAAACAGGCTTATCATGTTGTACAAAAAATGAACCACAGTTCCAGTGTAGACACCGCCTGTCTTAACGTAGCAGTTCCTAAGGGCAATAGCGCACAAGGCCGCGTTTGCAACTGCAAAAATCCCCATGTAGCGGTGGGCTGCGGCAAAAATCAGCACGGCAGAAGCTTCCACAAAAATCTGTACTGCAAGCTTCATTTTGTCAGAAGAAACCCCGTCAAACAGGGCACAAAGGGTCTTTGGAAAGAATTCCCTGTAGAGAACTTCTTCAAAAAAGGCTCCTGCCAAAAAATTCACGGCAAGCGAAAGAAAAAAAAGCAATCTTGGCTCAAAAACAAAAGAAGAAGACAGGCTGGAGGAAAAATCAGCAGAAGCAGATGTAGTTCCAAAAATCATCTGCAAAGCCAGAATCAGGGCAAAAATCAGCATAAGATACCCAAAAGTAATCGTACCCCATTTCAGTATGGAAATATGCTTTTCAAAAGATTTTTTTTTTGTAAGGGCTGCTTTCTTTCGCCACTGAAAATTCAGCAGAATGGCTATAAAAAGCTGGGGCAAAAATGCAAAAGAGAAGGCTCCTTTTCTTAGAGAGGGGGGAATTTCTGCCTTTGAAACAAAAATAGGGGGTAGCAAAAGAAATATAAAAACTATTGCAAATTCGAGCAAAAGATATTTTTTTTTCATCACAAATACGATAATATAGTATAATCATAGAGAGGTCAATTTCAATTGAATATAGTTGTTTCTGTTTTAATATTATTGGGCATTGTAATTCTTGTTGCAAAGCTTTACGTCTTGAACAGCGAGAAGATACAGTTCTTTGCAACAGGCCTTGACTCTGGCTTCCGCTTCTCCGAAATACGGACTTTGTGGCGGCTTGCAACCGTATGCGACCTGGAAGAGCCAAATTCGCTCTATGTCTCCACGGCTGCACTCAACGAATGCATTTCCAAGGTTATTGCGGAAGAAAAGCAAAAAAACAACATCAACAGCTTTAAGACCCAGCAGTTCCTTGACCGTCTCTACAAATTCCGCACACGCATAACGCTGGATAAAGAAGCAAGGAAGGGACTGGACAACACCCGCTACTTGGATGCAGGACAAAGAATCAGGATAATTCTTCCGGGAAAGGGCATTTTTGTCTCAAAAATAAAGAACAACGCACACGAGCTTCTGGTAATCCTTCCAAAGCAGGAAGACAAAAAGACAAAAAGGGTTTTGGTGCTTAAGCCGGAAGAGTGGGTAGGAAAGAGGATAAGCGTTTACCTCTGGCGCAAGGGCGATGCCTGCTATGCATTCGACACGATTGTACTTGCATCATCCGTATTCCAGGGAGAAGAATGCCTTGTCCTAAAGCATTCCGAACAGCTTGATCGCTCTCAGAAAAGGCAGTCCGTCCGCTGCGAATGTCAGATTCCAGCCCAAATGTACATGATTACCAGCGCGGTAGTTGACTACAACGTGGCAGAAACAGAGCCGGGCTTCAAGTGCCTCTTGGAAGACATAAGTGAAGACGGTGCCCTCATACGCGTAGGCGGCATGGGAAAAACCAACATACAGATAAAAATTCAGTTCAGGCTGAATGACACTCTAATAATCATGTACGGAATCATCCGTGCGGTTGAATACAACAAGGCGCTGGAACAGTCAAGGCTGCATTTTGAGTGCATCCACATTGACCCCAGCATGAAAAATGCAATCCTAACCTATGTATACAATATAATTCCGGCAGACCAAAAGGAAAAGGACCTTGCCATAAAGCTTGCAGAAGACGACAGCAATGAAGAAGGGGAAAATTCAAAATCCGGTGAACCAGCCCTCAAGTCGGATATTGCAGGCCTAAAGGACGAAGAGACAGAAGAAGATGCTGCCGAACCATTGGAAATAGCTCCGGAAGATGAAGTTAAATTGCGTTCCTCTTTTGAGGACGAAGCCATAAACAAGCCGCAAAGCAATCAAAAATGAGCCATAAAAACTTGACAGACTTTTACAGGGGGTGCAGGATGAATGCAAAAGAATATCTTAGAAAAAGCTTTCGCACAGCTTTAGTCTCCGTGCTATTATTCTCTCCGGCCGGCCTTTTTTGCGAAGAAGCAGTAATTGAATATTTAAAAGGAAACATATCGGACAAAATCCATGCGGTAGAGCAGTCGTCACTCAGCGGGGACATGTCAATCTGCCTTAGGGCACTTGACTTTGCGGCAGAGGAAAAAGATTCTCTTGCAGGCGACGCAGACTTTAGGCTTTTGGTAAAGACAGCCGTTTCCTGCCTTAACACGGAAAATGCCTCCCTGGAAGAAAAAGATAAGGCTGCCCAGAACCTAAGCCAGATATTCATCAGTTTTGATGACGGAGAAATCCGCATAGCAGTCCTTGACAAAATCAAAAAAATATCATCCCAAAAAAGCGTAAACCTCCTGAACAGCTTTGTTTCCGACAAAATCCACAGAAAGGACCCCATAGACGACCTTACCATAAAGGCCATCATGCTCCTTGGTGAAATAGGGGACAGCAATTCATTTACAAGCCTATTTCTTGCAGACATAATGGATGTTTGGCCAAACAACAAGAAGGAACTCAGGGACGCCTATTCACCACTTGCAAAAAAATGCGAAAATGAAATTCTTACAGTCTTTGCAAACGTAGACACGGAAAAAAAGAACAACATTCTGTCTACAGTAAAGGAACTTTCCGATGACGGAGAAAAAATTCCAAAAAAAATTTGCGGAGAATTGGCAGAAAACGCACTTTCAGAGTCTATATATAGTATAGGAGAAACAAAAGAGAAAAACGAAAAGCTTATCCTTTTGCAGCTGACCAGCCTTCAGATTGCATCAGACCAAAAATGGACCAGGGCAGCAAAGCTCGCGACAGAAATATTTCCGCAGATCCGTTCGGCATACGAATCTCAGATTATTAGCGACGCGCAGTTTGCCACCGCAATCCAAAACATAGCCTCGATTGCTTCTGACAAAACAGGAAAGGTTCTTTCGTCCTATCTTGAATTTCTGAACAAGGGTATGGAGCAAAACCGTGCCCCGTCTCAAGCCGTCGTGCTTTCCGTAATAAATGCATTGGGAGGTTTGGGCGATAAAACAGCCTTTGATAGCCTCCTGTACGTTACTTACCTGAATTATCCGGAGGACATAGTAAAGGCTGCAAAAATTGCCCTAACAAAACTTAAGTGGTAAAATTCATAGAATTCTTTTCTGAGCCAAGGCCCTTTTTGCTGGCTGCACTAGTCTGTGCATTTCTTGCATACTGCGGTACTGGCATCTTAAAGGAGCGCTCACCCTACAAGAGCGCAATTCCCCTGCAGGAGGCGCAATTCCTTAGCGGAAAAATATGCACAAATCCCTGCAAAACGTCTTCCGGAAAATTCTACAGCGCAAAACTTGCCCTTGTTTCCTGTAAGTCATCGCAAATCACCTGCAAATCAGGCACAGGCATAGAACAAAGCTTTAAATCCAGCGGAAAAATAAACATCCTAATTCCCTCAAAAACCGTGGAAGCCCTGTACCCGGGAAAGCTCTATTCTCTTGAAGGAAAATCAGTCCTAATCGAGCAGGGAGAAAACATATCCTGCAAGGGCAAATGGAACCCCAAGGCAAATGCCTTTACCGTTCATTCCCTTGAATACATGGAGCCAGACAAAAGCCTTTACGGAAAAATAGCCCATTTTAGGGCAAAGTGCAGGCTTGTTTTTAAGAGGATGCTCTTTGGCTGGGGGAATGCAGGAGGACTGATACTTTCTCTGCTCTCAGGCGCCAGGGAATACACGGAAAGCGGTCTTTGCAACGATTTTTCACTTGCGGGACTTTCCCACGTTCTTGCCCTAAGCGGAATGCACCTGTCGTTTTTTTCAGGACTGTCGGGAATCCTTGGCAAGAGGATTTTTGGCAAAAGGGCAAGTTTTTTTGTACGCATGGCAGCAATAATAGCATTTTCCTGGTTTGCAGGGCTTTCACCGTCTTTGCTAAGGGCGCTCCTTTGTTCATCCTTCATTCTCTTTGCAAACTCCTTCTACTGCAAAAAGCTAAAATCATCGGAAATACTAAGCGCAGTTTTTTTGATTCACATTGTAATCATCCCGGACGACGCAAAATCCGTAGCGTTCATGCTTTCCTATTCAGCACTGGCAGGAATCATGGCAATAACTCCGCTAATAGAAAGATTCTTCACAAGAAAAATTCCGCCCGCCTTAAGCAGCCCCCTTTGCACTTCAATAGGAGCCCAGGCCGCCACAACACCAATAACCGCCGCTTTTTTTGGAACCATAACTCCTATAGGCATCATTTCCAGTGTTGCAGTCTGCCC
>DFJV01000003.1:7673-17652 GCA_002373205.1 Treponema sp. UBA3662 | reverse complement strand
CCCAGCATGATTGTAAAGGATCCCGAAGAGCTTGAACTTACCTACATGCACTTTTTAGGCCTTGAGCCAAGCGAATATTCAAACCAGCTTGTTGAGCCTGAATACCTCTTGCGCCTTTTGCTTGAGATGAACGTTGCCTTTGGTATTATTGCAAACCTTGCCGATGACCTGCGCAACCTTCAGAGGAGCGAGATTGGCGAAGTCTTTGAGTATTTTGCTTCTACCCAGGTTGGCTCTTCTACAATGCCACAGAAGCGCAATCCTTGGAACAGCGAGCACGTAAAGTCTTTGTGGAAGGCTATGTGCCCCCGCGTCCTTACTTTCTACATGGATCAGATTTCTGAACACCAGAGGGACCTTACAAATTCAGCAAGCCAGAGGTTCATCTCCGACTATGTTGCAGGCTTTACAATGGCTGTTGCCAGAATGAAGGCTGTTGTTTCTGGGCTTCAGGCAGACCGCGAGGCTATGGCACGCAACTTGGCTGGTGCAGGCGGAAAGGTTAAGGGTGGCGTTCTTGCTGAACCCGCATACATTCTTCTTGGTGAAGCTGGTGTTAACGACGGACACGAAGTTATCAGAAAGATTACCCTTGAGGCTGAACAGTCCGGAAAGACATTCTTTGAAGTGCTAAAGACCCACACCGATGCTTATGCAAAGATTACTGCCCAGCTGGAAAAGCTTGGCGTAGAAAATCCGTCTAATTTCTTTGAAGACCCGGCCCGCTACAGAGGTCTTGCGGCTGTTAAGTCTAAGCGTCTTGCAAAGAAATATGCAGAACTGATGGGTGCTTCGACAAACTAGTTTTATGGAGTATATAATATGAAGAAATTGGTTGCTTTGGCTGTTGCCCTTTGTTGCTCGGCCGCAATTTCCTTTGCGCAGGTTAAGACTGCCGGCGAATTTTTTAAGTCTGTAAGCGATTACTATGCAGAGATGAGGGATTATGTTGTTACCCTTAACATAGATGCAAACGGAAAAAAGATGGCTGGTACCGCAATGTGGCACCGCCCTCAGTTTTTGCGCATAAACTTTTCTTACCCGGGTGGACAGACTTTTGTTTACGACGGTGACGAGCTTTTTATTTACCTTCCTTCACAGGCCACGGTTCTGGAGCAGAAGGTTTTGAATGCTGAACAGGCTGTTCCTGCAAAGGGGCTTTCGCTTTTGCGCCGCTACTATACTATTACTTATGAATCTGGTCAGGATCCGGTTCCGCTGGAAGAGGGAAGCTCCACAAAGGTAATAAAGCTTTTGCTTACCCGCCGTTCTGCCGCAGAGGAATTTACCACTATGACAATTTCCATTCTGCCTGAGTCTAAGCTTATCCGCCGCATTGTTGCGCATACCCAGAACAACGGAACTTATGTCTTTGACTTTACAGGCTGGTCTATCAATGCCGGTGTTCCGCTACGCCGCTTTGAATTTGAGATGCCGCCGGATATTAACAGCTACAACAATTTCTTGTTATCGGAGTAAGTCGATATGCAGAGCTATGGTGCAATACTAAAGGAAAAAAGGGAAGAAAAGGGCCTTACTGTTGAACAGGTCGTAAAGGACACTTCTATTTCCTACCAGTATATTACTGGCTTGGAAAATGAAAAGGACGACGTGTTCCCTGCCGGTGCCTACATGGTCGGTTTTTTAAAGAATTATGCCGACTACCTTGGCGTTTCCAGCGAGGATTTGATACGCCTGTACCATGCAAAGAAAATTCAGGAGTCTCCAACACCGGAAGCTCTTCTTAGAAAGACAAAGCCAAAATTCCTTGTGCCGCTGATTGTCTCCGGTGTAGTGGTTCTTCTTGGCGGAATTCTTGCCTACCTCTATTTTGGTGTGTTCAAGGTTCCCCAGAAGCTACAGGAAAGGGCTCTGCTAAATTCTACGGCAAAAAAGACCAACCAGTATATGGTTACCGACCAGCCGCAGGAGCTCCGCCTTTACAAGGGTGACCAGCTGCTTGTTCCTTTTGAAGAGGGAGAAGGTCATACGCCTCTTACCATTTCCGGTACGATGGGTCGCCTTGCAATAGAAACTCCTGTTGGAACACAGGTCTTTGACTTGAGCGAGGAACGTGTTCTTGACATTAACGGAGACGGCATTTCCGAACTGATTGTATACCTTAGCGACATTAGCAATGTTTCTGAAAAGAACGGTGCCCAGGTGCGCGTTTCTTTGGGCAGTTCACAGATGGTTGCTCCTCAGCCGGCCGCCACGGAAAACGTAGAGCTTATTGCAAAGCCTTCCATTGGTACGGAAAGCGTTGCAAACACTTCTATGAATACTGCTACCATGAAGGTTATTCATGAGGATTCACGCTCATATCCGTTCACAATAGACTTCTCTTTCCGCGGTCCATGCTACTTCCGCTACAAGATAGACAGCAATTCAAAGGTAGAGAGAAACTTCCGCACGGGTGAATCCCTTACCGTAACTTCCCGCTACAAGGGTGTACGCCTTTGGATGAGCAACGCCTACAACGTAAAGATGAAGGTTCGCGCCGGAATGGATGCCTACGATTTGGAAGTTGGCAAAGCTGGTCAGGTTGCCGTAGAAGACATCAAGTGGGTTCAGGGACGCGACGGTAGATTCAGAATCGTTATTCAGGAAGTTGACTAAGCTCCTGCTGCTCAAAACTCTTAAATGGAAGCAAAGAAGTTTTTTTTAGACCAACACGGATGCGCAAAAAATCAGGTGGACGGGGAAATTTTGGTTACCCGCCTGCTGAACAAGGGTTTTTTGCAAACCTTTGATGCCCAGGAAGCAGATTTAATAATTGTAAACAGCTGCGGCTTTATTCAGAGTGCAAAAGAGGAAAGCCTTAATTCACTTTTGGAAGCAAGGCAGGAATACCCAAATGCAAAGATTGTTCTTGCCGGCTGTCTTGCCGAGCGTTATGCAGAGCAGTTCAAAAAAGACCTTCCCGAAGCAGACGCTATTTTTGGCAACGGAGACCTAAGCCTAATTGATTCAACCGTAGACTCTCTCTTTGCAGGACAAAGGCCAGTTGTAAAAGCTTTGCAAAAGGGTGTTTGCTGTGGCAACAGAAACCTTCTTTTAAACTACAAGGGAAGCGCCTACGTAAAGATTACCGAGGGCTGCAACAACTGCTGCTCCTTCTGTGCAATTCCCCTTATCCGTGGCCAGCTGCGCTCAAGAAAAATATCCGAGATTGTAGACGAAATAAAAGAGCTCTTAAAGAGGGGCGTAAAAGAATTCAATCTTATAGGGCAAGATTTGGCTGCTTTTGGCTGCGGCAAGGACGACTTTGTTTTTGATGCCAAGGAAAGCGGTGGGGCTTCTTGTGAAAAATCAAAGCTTTTGTGTCTTTTGGAAAAAATTGCAGAGCTTAAAGGAAACTTCTGGGTTCGCCTGCTATACATTCATCCCGACCACTTTAACACGGACATTCTGCCTCTTTTGCAGAAGGACAAGCGCTTCCTTCCTTACTTTGACATACCCTTTCAGTCTGGAGACGACACGATAATCCGCGCAATGAACCGCAGGGGCACTTTTGACTCTTATGCGGGTCTTGTAGAAAAAATCCGTTCTGATTTGGGCGAATGTTGCATACGCACTACTTTCTTGACGGGCTTTCCCGGTGAAAGTGATGAACAGGCAGAGCGCACACTTGACTTCATGAAGAAGATTCAGCCGGACTGGTCTGGTTGCTTTGCTTACAGCCGCGAAGAAGACACTCCCGCCGCAAAGTTTAAAGATCAGGTTCCCAAAAAGAAGGCTCAGGCACGCGAAAAAAAGTTGCAGGCCTTGCAGGAAGAAATTACCCAGGAAAGGCTTTCCCTGCGCATAGGAAAAATTTACCCTGTTTTGATTGAAGAAATTGTTCAGGCGGGGGAAGATGTTTCGGAAGATGAGGGCTTAGCCATAGGGCGTTCCTGGTTCCAGGCACCGGAAGTGGACGGAAGCTTTGTTGTGCGCTACGATGCTGGCAATGCGGATGCAGTCAGGGCCGTTGTGCCGGGTTCAATCGTGAACGCAAAGGCTTTGGCTGTTAGCGGTGTGGACATTGATTCGGAACTGGTTCTATGACAGACTTTTCTTCGCAATATCTTGACGTGCTTAACGAGGAGCAGCTTGCCGCAGTAACCCACGAGGGAAAGAGCCTTTTAATCTTGGCGGGGGCAGGAACTGGAAAGACGCGCGTTGTAACTACAAAAATTGCGTGGCTCATTCAGCACAAGCATGTTGACCCGTATTCAATTCTTGCCGTGACTTTTACAAAAAAAGCTGCTAATGAGATGAAGGAGAGGGCAATTGCTCTTGAACCAAAGGCTGCTTGGTCAAAGATTAGAACCTTCCATTCCTGGGGTGCCAACTTTTTGCGCCGCTATGCAGACGAAGCGGGAGTGAGCAACGATTTTACGGTCTACGATGAAGACGACATGGCAACCCTTGTTTCCAAGGCTATTCCTTCACTGCCAAAAAAAGAAATCTCCCAGATTGTAAAAAAGATTTCACTTGCAAAGGACTACGGTCTTACTCCCACATCAAAAAACTTGGAGCTTGTTGGTGGCGACGGCGTTTTTGCAGAGCAGTATGCCCTTTATCAGGAACGCCTAAGGTCAACCGGCAACGTGGACTTTGGAGACCTGATTCTTCTTCCCTACCTTACGCTAAAAAACAACGAGGCTATCCGCCGCGACATGCACTTTCGCTACCGGGTCATTATGGTGGACGAATATCAGGATTCCAACATAGCCCAGTCACTTTTGCTTCAGGAGCTTAGCGGTGTTAACGAAAATGCAGGAACCTACGTCTGCGTTGTTGGTGATGATGACCAGAGCATTTACCGCTTCCGTGGTGCAGAAGTCCGCAACATCCTTGAATTTAAAAACCAGTTCCCCGGAACGGACCTTATACGCCTTGTACAGAACTACAGGTCAACCCAGGAGATTTTGTATTGCGCAGACTGCGTGGTTTCCAATAATGCAGGCAGGCTTGGAAAGACCCTTGTGGCGGCCAGGGGAAAGGGCAAAAAGCCCACACTTGTTTTTCTTCCAACTCAGGATGATGAGACCCAGTTTTGCGCGGACATAATTGAACAGCAGCACAAAAAGGGAGTTCCCTATTCCGAATGGGCAATCCTTTACAGGACCAATGCACAGTCGCTTGGCTTTGAAACAAATTTCCTTCATTCAAAAATTCCCTATGCGATTGTTGGAACTTTAAAATTCTATGAGCGCGAGGAAATAAAAGATGCCCTTGCGTGGATTTCTCTTGTGGCAAATCCAAGGGACGAAGTTGCATTCCGAAGGATTGTAAATAAGCCTGTTAGGGGTGTGGGGCCTGCAAGTCAGGACAAGATTGTGGAAGCGGGACTTGGTGAAAATTTGGTTGAGTCCGCAAAAAAAATGAAGCTTCCAAAAAAAGCCTCGGAAGGTATTGCGGAATTCTGCAAGATTTTTGATGAATTGAATTCAATGCTTCCTGATGAAGAAATGAATTCTTTAGGAGAAGCCTCTGTGCCTGTAGGAGAGAGTGCGGGTGCTGCCCCAAAGGCCGTGAATGCAAATAAGCTTTCTCTTGCCGACTTTATAAAAGAAGTTTGCGAAAAGACAGGTCTTAATGAATTCCACGAGGCACAGGATGAAATTGCCGGTACGCAAAAACTTGCAAACCTTGAAGAACTTACCAATAGCGCTGTTCAGTATCCTCTTTGCAGAAAAGGCCTGCTTGACTTTTTGGACAGCATAAACCTTGACCGCTCAACCCTGGGCGAAGAAGAAGACGGCTCTTTGCAGGACAGGGTAACTCTTATAACCCTGCACAACACAAAGGGGCTTGAATACAAGCGCGTAATAATTACCGGAATGGAATACGGTGTTTTTCCCCGCGAAGGAAAAGTTGGTGACGACTTGGAAGAAGAACGCCGCCTCTTTTACGTTGGAATTACCCGTGCCCAGAACGAGCTTTATTTTACAAGCTGTGCCATGCGACGCCTATATGGCAGGACAAACTACATGCAGCCAAGCCCCTTCCTTTACGAACTTAAAAAAGGAAGCTTCCGCGTGCTTGGCCAACAGCCCTTTGCATTCCAGGGAGCTTCCGGTGCTGGGTCGGGTGCAGGTTCCTCTGCCGCATATTCTGACCCAATAGCAAAAAAATACCGCAAGGGTGCCATGGTTTACCACGATGACTGGGGACACGGCCAAATTGTAAGCGGAGATTTTACGGCAGACGGAGAGTATGTTGTTACCGTAAATTTTGAAACCGGTGGCAGCAAAAAATTCTTGCCCAAGTACCAAAGCTCCTCTTTGCTGGTGGAAGGTACTTGATATTCCGCCTAGCCCCGATTGGAAGGGCGGCGTAGCCGTTGCCGCAAGGCAATGGAGGCGGTAGCCGGAACCCTGGAAAGCGGGATGAAATGCCCTCCGTGGCATTTTACCCCGTTAGTTTTCTTGGGAAAACTAACCTGCTTTGCCGGCTAAGAAATGACGCGCCCTCCCTGGCGCTATGGGTTTGCGGTTTAGGGGTAAAATGTTACGGAGTTTGCCCGAACACGGAGTGGCGGGCACAGTAGACAGATGGCATCTGCTCCAGAATAAAAATCATTATAGAATTGCGCTATTGAACCAAGTGCGCTTTTTGACTAAAATGATTTTATGTTAGCAAAAAGAATTCAAAACCTTCATCCCTATGTTCCGGGCGAGCAGCCAAAGGACAGGGAATACATTAAACTTAACGCAAACGAAAACCCCTATCCGCCCCACGAAAGCGTTGCAGAGGCACTTTCCAAGGCGGCACTTACAAGTACGGCAAGAATTGGCCTTTATCCCGATCCTGATTCAAATGAACTGCGCTCTGCTATAGCAGATATGCTGAACAGCACAGGCGGTGTCTTTTGCACTTCGGATGTTAGCGGGCAAAAATGCACTCCTTCTTCCAAGGACAAGATTCCATTTGAAGTTACCCCGGACATGATTTTCTGCGGCAACGGAAGCGACGAAGTTTTGAGCTTTGTATTCTACACTTTTTTTGACGGAGACAGGCCGCTTGTTATGCCGGAGTTTACATACAGCTTCTATCCTGTTTACTGCGGTTACTACGGCATTCCCATGTGCACGGTTCCACTAAAGTCTGACTGGCAGCTGGACAAGGAGGCAATGCTTTCTGCCGCAAACAAGACGGACAGCGCAATTATTTTTGCAAATCCCAACGCTCCTACAGGCATTTCAATTCCCCGCGATGAAGTTCGCAAGATGATTGAAAAGGCACCAAAGGACAAGGTTTTTATTGTGGACGAAGCCTACTGCGACTTTGGTGGGGAAAGCTGCATTCCTCTTCTTGCGGAATTCAAGAACCTTGTGATTGTTCGCACCTTTAGCAAGAGCCTTTCTTTTGCAGGCATGAGGCTTGGCTACGTTGTGGCATCCCCTGAGCTTGTAAAGTCCATCTTTATGGTAAAGAATTCATTCAACCACTTTCCGGTTGACTTTATGGCGCAGACTGCTGGTATTGCTTCCTGCAAGGCTGCCTACTACTATGCAGAAAATTCACGCAAGATTGTTCAGCAGAGGGAAAGCTTTACAAAGTTTTTGCGGGACAAGGGATTTTTTGTAATAGACAGCAAGACAAATTTTGTCTTTGCAAAAAAGGACGGCATTACAGGTGATGCAATTTACCAGGCTGTAAAAAAAGAGGGAATCCTTATCCGCCACTTTAGCACAAAGGGAATAGAAGACTTTGTAAGAATAACGATTGGCACGGAAGAACAGATGAATGCCCTAAAAAAGATAATGGGCAATTTGTAGGGAAGGGCATTCCCGGGAGGCAGTATGAAATTTTTGGTTTTAAGCGATATTCACGGTGATTTGGAACATCTTGGAAAGCTGGAGGGCGAGTTTAAAAAGGCGGACGCTGTTTTGTTTGCGGGTGACTTTGCAAAATTTGGTGAACCTGAGACAGCTGAACCTGTGCTGGAAAAGCTTTGCTCCATGCACAACACGATTTTTTCTGTGATTGGAAACTGTGACGAGCCTGATTTTATTGGCAACATAGAGGCTAAGGACATTAGCGTGCAGAAAAGCCTTGTTCAGTTTGAAGGGCTTTGCATTGCGGGTAGCGGTGGCGGCTTGCCTTTTGGTGGGGCTGCCAATGAGCGCGAGGATGCTGAACTTGCCACCGACTTTAATATTCTTACCGAGCAGGGGTCTTGCGAATGGGACAACCTTGTTGCCATTATGCACAATCCGCCAAAGGACACTGACTGCGACAAGATTAGCGCCGGCATTCACGTTGGAAGCGAATCTTTGAGGGCTTTTATTGAACAGTACAAACCGCTTGCCGTTGTTACAGGTCATATCCACGAGAGCGTGGCTGTGTGCAAAATTGGGAATACAACTGTCATAAACCCCGGTGCCCTTATGGAAGGAAGATACGGCTGGCTTGAAGTTTGCAAAGAGGGCGGTGCTTGGCAGGTAAAAAGCGCCCAGCTCTGCACAATAGAATAAATTCCTGCACTCGTAGCGCAGCATTAAGCGGCTTGTCGAAGGGCGGTTTTACTGTCATCTTGGCTTTGCCCTACTGTCATTCTGAACTTGATTCAGGATCTGTAAACGATGACACCCCAGCTTGTACAGACCCTGAAACGAGTTCAGGGTGACAGTGGTCACGGATATTATTTTTTCTTTGCGGCCTGCTTGTCCATCTTTGCGATTGTTCGTTTTTGTATGCGGATTTTTCGCCTTTGGGCAAGAGGCACTCTTTTCTTTACTTCGGGGGTAAGGCGGCGCTTCATAAAGAAGAGGTAGGCCAATACTCCTGCAAACAAGCACATGGAAAGCACTATTACGGCACCCATCCATGGAGACTTTTGCCATGGGAGCGGCACGTTGATTCCAAAGTAGCTTGTTATAAGGGTAGGAAGCACTAGTACCAGGTTCCAGCCTGTCATTGTCTTCATAACGATGTTCAGGTTGTTGCCCAAAACCGTGGAGAATGCATCGTTCATGCCGGCCATGATGTTGGTGTAGGTGTCTACCATCTCCATAGCCTGCCTGTTGTCTATTTCTACGTCGTCCAGCCAGTCCTGGTCCTCGTCGTCCAACTTGATGATTTTTGTCTTCCTAAGTTTTTCCAGCAGCATCTGGTTGCTTTTGAGCGATGTTGCAAAGTAAACAAGAGACTTTTGTATGTTTAAAAGCTGAATCAGCTCGTGGTTTTGAACCGACTGCAGCATTTCGTTCTGAATGGTTGTTGCGCGGCGGTTGAGTTCCTTTAGGTAGCGCAGGAACATTATGTCTGCACGGGCCATAAAGCGGATTGTTACGGCAGGAAAGTCGTTAAAGGAAAGGTCCTTGATTCTGTTTGCGGAAAAGTCGCGCAAAACTTCGCAGTCTGTCCAGCAGATTGTTATGAAGAGGTTTCCTTTTATGATGATTCCAAGCGGTGTGCAGAAGTAGCTAATGTCGTCACCGGGGGAGAATACGGGCAACCTTACGATTGCAAATGTGTATTCAAATTCTTCGTTGTAGTCTATGCGGGAAAGTTCATCCGGGTCCAGGGCATCCAGCATGTTTTCCGGATCGATTTTGTATTTTTCTTCAAGTTCCGCAATGTCGTCGCGGGTAACGGAGCGTGCATCCACCCAAATCTTTGAGTGCCTGTTAAGCTCGTCTTCTTCTTTTTCTACAAGTTTGCCGTCTTCCTGTTGCCAGTATCTTATCATATTCAGCCTGCCTCTTTTCTTTGGTTCAGGCGCGGTTGGCAGAAAAAATCAAAGGATGATTTGTGCTTTGTTTAACCGGAGGCCTGTTTGCTCGAATGAGCCGTGTTGATGATAACCGGAACTACTGCCGCTATCCACTTTCCGCCTCCGAATCTTTGGAATCTTGAAGTTTAACAAACTTTTTGTAGTTATAGCAGAAAAAGGGAAAAAAATCAAGAGCAAGTAGAAATGAACCAAAGAACTCAGTTTTGCGTTCCGCTCCCAGTCAAATCCGTCTGAAAACCCGCGGTG
>DFJV01000003.1:0-7616 GCA_002373205.1 Treponema sp. UBA3662 | reverse complement strand
TGTCGCGGAATAGGAAATTAAACTCACTGCGTTCGTTCCGCTCCAATGCGGTTTTTCAGCCGGGTTTGACTTCCGCTGCACACAAAACAGAGTTCTTTGGAAATGAATATGATTTCTACTTGCTTTACATAAAAAAAAAGAACCTGTTCCGAAGTGAGTTTTCTGAACAGGTTCTTGCTTTGTTTGTAAACTGAGAAAAGCCTTGGGTTACGGCAGGTTCTTGAGCAGCTTTGTCATGTAGAGCTCAATGTAGTGCTTGAGCGCCGGGTGGTTCTTTACCTTCATAAGGGCCGGGCTGTCTACCAGTGACTGTGCAAGGCTGTCAACGCGCTCAATCGTAAAGTTTTCGCTCTTGAATGTGCGCAGAATCTTGCGTGTATAGTCACGGATGAGCGTGTTAACGTCTTCCGTAAGATTGTCGTGGCTCTTCTGACCAAGGCGGTCGTTCCATTCGTGCAGGTAAGAGTCAAGCTCGCGGTTGAGCGTGCTGTTTGCAGGAACAAGAACCTGTTCAACCTCGGATGCCTGCTGGCGCACAACGCGCTTGCGGTTCTTCTGTGGATCGCCCAAGTCCTTGGAGTCAAGCTCCTGCTTCTTCTTGTCTGCGTTTTCCTTTTCTTCCTGAATCATCTTCTGAGAAGAAGTTTTCTTTGCATCCTTGTCGCGCCTAGCCTTTGACTTCTTTACGATGAAAGACATAATCCAAGAAAGAATCGGTATGGAGTGCCAGAATGGCAGCTTTATCTTTGCATCAGAGTAGATTTCCTGCCTGTTGAGCAAGAGAAGCTCGCTGTAAGGAATAAGCATGTCGTCGCGGTAAAGGGTAATCTTTCCCGGTGTCTGGTCGTCAAAAGCCAGTACCGGTAGGAAAGAAGAGTGCAAAATTCCGTAAAGAATTGGTGCTATTACGCGCAGTTCCCTTTCAAGGCAGTTTTCAAAGGCCTGCTGTTCCTTCATCTCGGGAAGGGTTTCAAACTTGGAAAGGCTGTTGTACCAGTCTTTGGTAAGGCTTTCGCTTATGACCACGCGGGCATCGTTGCAAAGACGGACGATAAGCGGCATGACCTTTTCTTTGAATATAAAGTAACCAGTTCCGTCTTCCGTACGGAAAATAAGCACTTCCGGAAGGTTTGAGCCGATTGTTTCGCTTGTAAGGGACTCAAGGTGAATCTTAAGGTCTTTTTCCGAATATTTGCCCAACAGGTACTGGCCATGGTTGTCCTTCATCTTGGAAACCTGTTCCATGGTAAAGTAATAGGGCGGCATGTGCATCATTTCTTCCAGCTGCTTAAAGGCAACTTCCTTCTGCTGGCGTTCGCCTGCTTTTGCCTTGTAGTAAGCCGCTGCAACTTCGATTACGCCAATGGACTGAAGAACGTTCACGTCTTCCGTGGTAAAGTCCTTAACCTTGTTGTAGTCCTGCTTTATAAAGTAGAACATCTGGCTCCAGTAGTAGAACGTATCCGCGCTGTGCCTAAGGCTGTCCAGGGCTTCTTCAGGCTTTGCAACAAACTGCTTAAAGAAGTTCTTTATGGCAAGCTCTTTGCCCGGGTTGGAATTTGTAAGCTTTTTAAGGAAGTATTCATGGCTTTCTCCCTTGCGCAAGAAATCCTGAAGCTTTTTAAGGGAAATGTCTATAAGAGTGGACACCGAAACCGTAGAAGGAAGCAAAAGTGCTGGCACATTGTTTCCAAAAAGAACTGCGTAAAGGGTACGGCTGTCGTACTCCTGGTTTTCCATAAGCTTGTAGAGCAGGTCAGAAGCGTTCTGCTTGCTAAGGATATCCGTGGGAACGTTGTGGGGAATGTCATTTATGCTTGGGAAAGACGTAGAAAAGTTCTTGGAAAGGTTTGTGTACGATTCCGTAAAGCGGTCAATAAAATATGCAAGTACGTAAAGAGTCTTTTTTCCCTGTCCCTGGTTTACTATGGCAATCTGCTTTTCTGCAGCAAAATTTTCCAGCTCGGCCTGTAAAGTGGACGTTCCGGCTCCTGTATAGGGGATAAGTTCCGGACTTTCGTCTATGTGATGCTGTGCATAGCGGTTAACATAATCAGCAAATTCCGAGTAGTCTACTTGTGGGGACCTGATTTTTTCAGTATAGAATTTTAGTAACTGTAAAATAATTGGTGTTGTAGCCATAATACTCAATATATCGTATTTTTTACTCCATAACAACACCTTTTGGGCGTATAAATAAGAAATTATTTGCCTGAATTTAATCCAAAATTTAGTACAAAATTCGCTTTTCTGGAGCCAGTTTTTTGGTTTTACTGCCCTTCGGGGTGCCTTTTTTTACGCGCTTTCCGGGGTTCCGCGCTAACCGCGCTCCATTGCCGCTTCGCGGTAACGCGTTCCGCGCCCCTCCAATCCCGGCTAGGTTTCTTATCAAGAACGTTTTCGGACAGATTTCGCTGGTAGTGAAGCCTAAAAATGTTTTCCGTGTTTGCATACAATCCCGGCTAGGTTTCTTATCAAGTAAAGAAAAAGAAGAAAAATTTGCGTAAAAGTGTCCAATCCTGACTTTTAAAGATGAATATATATATGTAAGCCTGTAGAAAAAGCAGGGCCCGCTAAGCTCTATGGGGAAAAAACAAAAAGTCGCACGCTTTTGTGCGGAGGGAAAAATATGAATAGTTTGAATCAGATTATCGTGGAAGGAAACATTGTCCGTGAACCAGAACTTAAGTCACTGCCAAGCGGAGCTGCATCCTGTACCCTGCCCATCGCAGTGAACCGCAAGTACAAGACTGGGGACGGGAGCTATGCGGAAGAGGTGTCCTATTTTGACGTTGATACTTTTGGAGGACTTGCCGAAGTGTGCGTAAAGTGGTGCCCCAAGGGAAGGGGAATACGGGTTGTTGGCCGCCTTAAGCAGAACCGCTGGAAGGATGATGCCGGAAAAAGCCACAGCAGGGTAAAAATCATTGCCGAGCACATTGAATTTAAGCCCGTTCTAAAGAAGAATCCGGACGGAAGCCTTTCCTCTCAAAAAGACATGGAAAATTCCCCAAAAAGCGCAGACCTTGGAACTCCACCGCTAAGCAAAAAGAAAAAGCTTGCCATGCTTGCAGAAGCCGCCGCTGCCGCCCAGCACGAACAGGAGGCAAATGACATTCCTGTATTCTAATTAGGGCAAACTTTGAGTTTTATATTTGCAGCAGAAAAATTGGCTCCCAGCGGTTTTTGCCCCGAAAAAAGGCTTCCGCGCTACGCTTGTGCAGAATTTTTTTCGGTTCAAAAATCGCTTCCGCCAATTTTTCTGCTGCACTACGGAAACTCGAAATTGAACCTGATTAACCAAGTATGAATTTCCAGTGGTTTTTACCGGGCCTCCATTCCCGCATGCCCACATTCGCCTGTTGAGCCTGCGGGGGTCATAAAATTCCTCTAATCCGGTAAAAGCCACTGTTTTTGTTTTGCAAAATGCCACTTAGGATTGCATTTGTTATACAAAAAACTAAAAGTGTGGTAGAATATGAGAGTGTACCTTGACAACTATTCAGATGCTTTCTGAGGAGGGCTTGTAATGGCAGATATAACATATAGTCCGACTTCAACCGTTGAACTTATGTCCCGCGGAATGGAATGTCTTGTAAAGCACATGGGCATTGTAGAAGCAGAAAGTTTTATTGCTGCAATTCTGAGGGAACGCTTCGATTATACAAAGTGGCATAAAGAATATTTTACCCAGGATGAATCTGTTGAAAAATTTTTGCAAAATGCCACTGTCTATGCAAAAAAAAAGCGGCGGTAATTTAAGATGCAATGACATTGCTTAATACTTGTGTCCTTCCCCTTTTGTGTGCTAAATTAATTTGCAGAAAAAAAGTTTAACACTGGAGAAGTTATGAAAAAGGCGTTTTTCCTTGCATTTTTATTTTTGTTTCTTTCTTGCACAAATGTTTTCAGCAATAAAAAAGAAGGCATTTTGCAAAAATTGCGAAGTGCCAACCGGTATGAAGGCTCCTTGATTGGGGCAGTAGCGCAGAAATCAAAACTGTATGAAGACGCAGAAGAATTAATGAGTCTTTGCAGCGACCGGGAAATACTCAAGCTGCTTAACGACAAATGCCCTGTGGTAAAATGCTACGCTGCAGATTTTATTCATAACAGAAATATAGAGGCTGACTGGTACAATATTTTGCTTAAGCAGGCAGAAGATTATACTAGCGTTAAAGTCTACTCTTTCTGCAGTATCTCTGACTATTACACAGGAGATTTCGTCCTTAATTCTTTGTTCAGTAAAAAGCTGACTGAGAACGAGCAAAATAAACTAAAGCTGGAACTTATAAAAAATCAGTCAAAGCTTAATTTTGCAAACTCCATATTGCTAAGCCAGGACATGTCCGACGAGCTGTATGCTGCAACAAGGGAATGGGCTTTAAGGGGAAATGCAAATGCAATTTTTTCTCTGGCAAAATACAAAAAAGATGAAGACTTGCAGTTAATCGACAGCCTAAAAGACAAGAACATTGATTTGTTTTTTAAGGCCTGCCAATATAACACAAGGGAATCGCTCAAACCCTTCCTTGAAGAATACATGCGCTCCATAATGCCAAAAGAACATTTTTATGATGAGTGGAACGATTTTTACAAGCTGGTTGCGGACTACCACGATGATTTTACCAAAGAAATATTTGACATGGCTTTTTTTGACAAGGTTACTTATAATATCCGTGAATACCACTTGGAAGATATTTATTACGCAATAAAAGACAGGCTTGATGGTTTTTATGATGATTACCTAAAAATCCTTTGGACAAAGTACCATTTTGTGAGCGAAGAAATAATTGAGTATTTTCTTTTAACAGACAAAGAATTTGCGCTTGAAGGATTAAAAACTACCTTGCTCAATTCCAATGAATACTTTTTTGATACGGAAACTCTGGATTACATAATAAAGGCTGCCTACAAAAATAAAATTGACCTTACCGAATATTTTGCAAGGGCAATAAAAGAGGACAGCGTGACTACTCTTGAGATTTACATGAACAATATGGACTGTGTTCAAGCCGGCAACAAAACAATTGTAGACGCAGTAAAGGCCCGCTTGGAAAACGAAAGCAACCGCTATGTAACCGGCCCGCTTACAAAATATTTGGAAGACGTAAGCGCGGAGAATTAAAAATGAAGATAAAAATTTGTGCCATGCTTTTACTATGCGCCTGTTTTCTTTCCTGCAAAGAGCAGACGGATGAAGAGCTTTTTGATAAATTTGTTCAAAGGCAAAGTGCAGATGAATTTTTGGTATTGCAAACCGCAGACACTTGCCCGCTTGAATCCTTGGATAAAGACTACCAGAGGATAATTGAGCATCATGAAAATGATGTTTTCCTGTTTGAAAAAGCAAAGTCGGAAAAAGAGACCCGCTGGTGCATTCCCCTTTTGGCTTGTCCGTTAACAGAAGGCGACATTGCAATCTGTATGCTTATAGATATGTATAAAATGTCTGACGACTATTTTGAAAGTGTGATGTACGAAAACATAAAGCGCAAGGCAAATACTGCGGCAGATTTTTGGGATTACCTTCATGAATCAAAAGAAAACAGAAGTGAAATTATCCAGAAAATTGGTGACTGGAAAGCCATTTATACAAGCAGCGAAATTTTGGTTCCTTGGACAGAAGAAGAGGTTTTAAACCATTCTTTTGAATTAATTTCCGAAACAGATATTGAATCATTTTTGTTTACAAAGAACTCTGAAGGCGTTTTGCTTACATCATGCAATTATGGAAAGAAGGACAAATTTGAAACCTGTCCAATTGAATATTGGCGCATAGAAGGTTGCTATCTTTATGTCTATCCCTATTCCGTCAAACGTAAAGCCAATGGAATCAAAATTGCAAAGTTGAAAATTGACAAAGAAAATAATATTCTATATGGATACAGGAACAATGAAAAAGTTATGTACAAGTATTGGGAAAATTAAAGCGAGAAACTATGATATATTTTAGGGTGCACACAAAAGACATTGCCTACATTACCCAGCAGCCCAGAGGTTTGTTCACTGCAATTGGAAAGCTGGTGGACGCAAAGACTCTTACTCAGGAAGAGACTGATGAATACTGGAAAAACCGCGAATACTTTGAAAAGGTTTTGCCGGTTCCTCCATTTTATGAACAGGGGAATCCAGACCATGCCACCACCTGGTTCAAGGATAATCCCCAGGGGAATGACATTTACGCCCAGATGGATTTTTACCGGGCAATGGCAAAAAAATACGGCCTAAAGCTCTATATTTCAAAATGCAGTGAAGTGCCTGGCGAGATTATCTACGAAGATGACTTTCAGATTGCGGTTAAGAATCTGAATCCTAGTGTGGCAATAGAAACAAAAGAACTTTAGTATATCGAATAACAATTTACTGTCACCCTGAACTTGTTTCAGGGTCTGTTCCACCATACACCCGTGGTTCGGCAAGCTCACCAACCATGGTTCGACTGTGCCGCTGGAAGCTGCGCTGCGAGTCACCAACCATGGTTCGACAGGCTCACCAACCACTAACATTTATAGATTCTGAGTCAAGCTCAGAATGACAACTTTTTTGTTTGCAAAGCGAAAGCCCAGCAACCTACGCCGCCGTGGAAGGCCTTTAGTCCACGCGCTTGCGCGGGGATGAGCGTTAGCGAAGCCTGGAAGGGCGGTGGCGCAGAGGCATGTTGGTCGAGTTAGCCAAAAGGTAAAATGGTAGAGCATGAAGGACTTCCGTCCTAAAGACTTTCTGCCAGATTGCTATTTGTTGAAGCCCTTTCGTTCTGCCCTTTTTGTAAAGCTTCGGTTGGAGCTTTTGTTGTCTGCGCGGGACCTTTCTTTCTTTGCGGTTGTCTTTGGTCCGTAAAAGCGCCTTGCCTTTGCAGCGGCCTCTTTTTCTGCCTTTTCGCGTTCTGCAACTGCCTTGTAGGCTTCCATCTTGTCTTCGTTGTAGAAGCCGTCCTTCCAGTTGAATCTGCTTGAATCTTGTACGGTTGTGCTGTTGCGCATCATGGAGATTAGGTCGCGCATGTTGCTTTTAAGGACGCGGGTCTTAAAGAAGTCAATCAGCATGCGGTTCCAGCCGTTTGAATTGAGGGCGGGAATTTTGTCCAGTATGCTAAAGGGGAATTCCGGCATTACAAAAGAACCGTCGTCCGTAGAGTTCACCTTGAATTCCATTTCCTGCTTGTCCGAGAAGTAGGTGAATTCGTAGTCAGACGGCAGCTTGAACCTCATGCGGAAAAGTGAAGGGTAGGCAAAGACCGGCACAAGTACGCGGCTTCTTTCCTTTGCAGAAAGGAATGTTTGCGAAAGGTTTGCCTCTGAATTTTCATAGGGCATCTGCAAAGCCATAAGCCCCTGGTTTTCCAAGAAGCTAACTGCCCAGCGGTTGAAGGTGTAAAGGTAGGGGCCTGCCATAAGGTGAAGTCCGTCTTTTTTTACCCGCTTTTTAAGGATTGCAAGGTGGGCAAGGTTGTTTACCACGTAATTCAGGTAGCCCTTTTGTATGAGGGTGTCTATCTTTTGCTCAAGGTCTGCGTATGAAGCTTCCGGTGCGTAAGGATCAAGTGATATGAAGACCATCTTTTTGCTAAAGGGTAGAAGCGGTGTAGTGCCGTTGTCCTTTTTGATAAGGTCGTA